>CALJUL010000052.1 GCA_937975725.1 uncultured Pseudoxanthomonas sp.
GATCGCCGCCGAAGGCGTCATCAACGAGGAACAGATCGTCGTGGCCGATGTGGACCTTGCCCTGCTCCACGAGAACCGGCTCAAGGGCACGACGATCCCGCTACTCGACAAGCGCCACGAGTTCTACAGCAACCGGCCGGTCACCGTCGTCGCCGACTGATTCCCCCGACCCGTCCATCGCGCCCCTGCAGCCACTGCCGGAGCCGGCGCCCGCTCACTCCGGTGAACGCGAATCGATGCACAGCGTTACCGGCCCATCATTGACCAGACTGACCTTCATGTCGGCGCCGAATACCCCGGTCGCCACCGGCCTGCCGAGTTCCTCCGCCAGTCTCGCGACAAAGCGCTGGAACATCGGCTGCGAAACGTCGCCCCGCGCCGCCCTGCTCCACGACGGCCGGTTGCCCTTCCTCACCGAGGCGTACAGCGTGAACTGCGAAACCGCAAGAATCCCGCCGCCGACATCCTGAACACTGCGGTTCATCATCCCGGCGTCGTCGGCAAACAAGCGCATCCGGACGATCTTTCCGGCCATCCAGGCAATGTCGCTGTCGTCGTCCGCATCCTCGAAACCGGCGAGCACCAGCAGGCCATTCCCGATCTCCCCGGAAATCCGGTCGTGGACCGCATCCCGCGGGGAGTCCCCCGCGACGGTCACAGACGCCTCGCGAACCCGTTGCACGACGACGCGCATGCTGCGCTACCCTAAACCGAAGCCAAGAAAACGGGCCCCTTCGGGCCCTGCGAAACGACCGGGCGTCGCCCGGGCCGAAACGGCCTACCGGCAGACGCGCCGTCCGTCGACCATGCGACATTCCGGCGCCGCACGAACCTCGGCCTCCCGCGCCACCGGAACCTCCCTTGCCGGGGCCACTTCAACCCCGCGAGCGGGCGCGACTTCAACCCCGCGCGCCGGAACCGGCTCGACAGGCTTGCGGACCTCGACGGCGCCTCGCGCTGTCTCGCACCCGGCGCGACGAACGCCATCCGCGCACTCCAAGCCATGAGCACTTGACGCCAGGGTCATGCTCAGGATCGCTGCCGACAAGGCAAATACAGAAGCTTTCATGGCTTCATCCTCCGAAAAAACGATCAGGGTGTGACCACCTCAAGGGAGCGAAGGCGACTTGCCACTCAGGGCGTCGGCACAACGCGGTAATAGACGCCGTTGGCTCCGTAAGTCGGCTTGAACCAGGTGTTCCCGCACAGATAGTAGGCCGTCCCGCCGACCGTCGCGTTGGTGCAGCCTGCCGGTAGCGCCGCGTAGTTGTTCCCGATCACGTAGGCGCCGGCGGCCGATGCCGCGCCAGCGGCGACACCGGCGTTGTAGGCGCCCGTCGTGTTGGCGCTGCCCGCAGCAACGCCCGCAGCAACGCCCGCCGCATAGGCATTCGACGAGGCAGCCGCCGAGTTGGCCGAGGCGACCGCGGCCCCGGCGGCGACGCCGACCACCGCCCCCGCCGCAGCCGCGCAGCCGTAGCAGCCGGCGGTGTAAGCGGGGACCACCACCGGCGGATGATATCCGGGGTAGACCGGGGCCGCCGGATAGCCGGGCGGGCGATACGCCGCCCCCGCCGGTCCAGCGTGATAGGCGCCTTCGCCGTAGCGGCCGGCAGTCGTCCCGCCATAGACGTTGGTATGTTCCGTCCCTTCGCCGGCGACGTGCTCGGTGCTACCGCCCCAGCGGTTTTCGTGGCTGGTCTCGCCCCAGGAATGCTGGGTGGCGCCACCGAAGCGGTTGGCGCTCATCCACGCCCCGGCCTGCGACGCCCACAGCGCTGCGCCCAGCAGGACGGTAACCGATACGAGCCCTCTCTTCATGCTATGTTCCCTCTTCATTTCGCGCTCCCTGGAGACTTGGTGGCACTGGCCGGAGCCTGCTTCCTGACCGTGATCGGCGCCGCTCCCGCCGGCGGCTTGGTCGCGGGATGGCCGAACTCCATCTTCTGCGCGCCCTGTGCCTTCTGAGATACGAAGGTCTCGGCCGGCAGTTGCGGATCGAGCTTCCAGTCCGACAGCTCCATGTCATGACGCAGGCGCAGCGGATCGGCGCTGAACACGGCACGGATGCGGCGCGGCAGCTTGTCTTCGGTGCCGAGCCAGATCTGCATGAACACGTCGTCGGTCGCCACCGCCACCATCTCGGTGCGGACACCGCCGACGAACCCCGACGACCCGATGTAGAAAGCCGTCTTCACGCCTTCGGCGAGCGCCGCATACGGGTCGGCGACAAGCAGGTCGGTGAACGGGAAGTAGATGCCGGCTGCCAGGAAGGCCTGCTTCAACGCGCCGTCAATGGTCGGCGGCGCCTCCGCGACAGCAACCAGGTTCTCCGCCGGGGCGTAGGCCATCATCGCCTTGCCGTCGAAGTAGAACTCCGAGGCCGGGCCGTCACCGAGGTTGACAATGCGCAGCCGGTCGGGGCGCTGCATGGCGACGTCGTAGCGGGTCGTGTAGACCAGCGCCGGGCCGAGACGGCTGGGAAATTCGTAGGCGACGGTGGCGGTGAACGACATCGCCTTGGCCGCGCCCAGGCGCTCGCTGGTCGCCTTGAGCAGGGCCATCGCCCGCTCCTCGTAGATGCGTTGCGGCGCCGGCTGCGCCTTCGCCGGCTTCCCGGACCGCGCCGCCTTGCCCGGCGCGGCCGAGGCTTGCGCCGCCGCGCTGCCGGCGAGGGCAACTCCGCAGGCGATCACCAGCGCCCCCGCGAGGCGGCGCGCCACAGGCTGGGAAATTGGCTGTCTGATCATGGGATCATCCCGCATTCGAACATCTTGTTGACAATCGGCGCCGAAACCCGGTCGAAGAACGCGGCACGCATCTGCGGATCCTCGCGCAGGAGCTGGATCACGCGCTGTTCCATCTCGGGCTTGGGCTGCCCCCGTTTCTGCGCCCTCTCCTGCCACAACTGCTCGCAGGTCGAGTTCTGGTATTTCTGGACCACCCTGTTGGCGACCGCATCCATCACCGGATACTGGGCATGGGCAACCCCGGCCGCGGCGGTCAGGCACGCCGCCGCGAGGATCGCAGGCACTTTGTTCATGTTGATCTCCTTGGGTTTCTTGGGTTTCTTGGGTTTCGATCGTGCAAATCGTTGCCGGGACGCCACACCCGGCACTCACTTCGAGCGCGTGAAATAGACTTCGAACTTCTGCTGCGCCACGGCCTGGTAGTAAACGCCACGCAGGATGTCCCTTCCCGGGTCGTAGGTCAACGTGTAGGTCGAGCCGTTGTACCCGCCGGCGCGTAGCTCGAAGAACAGGTGGACGGTCTTGCCGTCACGGGTTGCCTCGGCACGTGCGAAAGGCAGCGGGTTGGGATTGGCGTAGGCGGCGGCCAGCTTGCCGCTGGCATCGACGCCCCGGATGTCGATGACGTAGCCACCATCGGGCCGTACCCAGCGCCCCGGCAGCGGAGCGAAGGCGCCGTCGGCCGGCGCAGCGGGCGCTTCCGCCTTGACCTGCGCCAGCGCCGGCAATGGCGCCACGGCGGCAGCCACTGCTGCGGTCGACGCCAGGAAAACTGCAATTTTCGTCAGCGACACGCTACCCTCCCGAGAACTGACGGCCGGCGCCCGTGGGCCACCGACCGTGTCGCTCCTGTCAATCCTTGGTCTTCATCGCCGCCTGCAGCTTCTGGATGTCCTGCGGCGACAGTTGCGGGCGGTCCACCTTGATGGTCAGCTTGTTCAGCCTGCCGGTAAAGGCGAACGGGGGCTTGTAGTCGGCATCGTTGACACCCGTGAGAGTATCGGAACCGACGTCGAAACTCTCGTCCCACTGCAGGATCATCGGCAGCGTCTTGGGCATCGTCTTCGTGTCCACCACCTTGCCATCGACCTTCAAAGTGCCCGTGCCAGGCCGGCCCAAGCCGCTGAAGTTGTTGAACGCCAGCGTGCCCGCACCGAGTCCCTCGTACTTGAAGTCGAACTCGACGGTGTGGCGGCCTGGTGTCAGTGCCTCGGCGCCCTCCCACTTGATGCGTTCGAGGTCCACCATATTCCACAGCCATACCGGCTTGCCCTTGAGCAGGTAGAAGCCGTAGCCGGCGAAACGCCCGCCGGAGGTGACGATCATGCCGTCGCCGCCGCCCTGTGGGACCTCGATGTCGGCCGTGAAGGTGTAAGACGCATTCAGGATGTTGGGCGAATCGCCCTGCGGCAACCCGGTCATCGGCCGTGTGTAGACGAATTCCGTCCGCCCGGCTGTAATGTTCGGCCGCGGCGCCACGATGCGGGCCGCCACCGACGCATCGAGCGGCAGCACCTGAAGCTTCTTCGCCTCCGCCAGGAAGGCCGCACGCATCTGCTTGACCTTCTGCGGATACTTCGCGGCGACATCCTCCTCCTGGTTCCAGCTCTGGTTGATGTTGTAGAGCTGGAATACCTGGTTGTTCAGCGGATCCGGGTTGGCCGCGCCGAACGCCTGCCATGGCGCGCGGTTGACCTTGGTGCTGAGCAGCCAGCCGTCGTCATACAGCGCCCACTGGCCCATCATCTCGAAGTACTGCGTCTTGTGGCGCGAGGGCAGCTTGGCGTTTTTCGCGTCGAAGGTGTACAGGAAGCTCGTCCCCTCGATCGGCGCCTGCTTGATACCGTCGACCATCTGCGGCGCCTTGATTCCGGCCGCCTCGAGGATGGTGGGCACGACGTCGATCACATGGACGAACTGCTCGCGCAGGGCGCCCTTGTCCTTGATGCGTGCCGGCCACGACACCACCATGTTCTGGTTGATGCCGCCGAGGCGGGAGGCGTTCTGCTTGAACCAGTCGAAGGGCGTGTCGAAGGCCCATGACCAGCCGGCCGACATGTGGTTATAGGTGTATTGCGTACCCCAGACTTCGTAGAACTTCATCTGCACGTCGGCTGGCAGCTGGTTGAGGCCGTTGAAGAACGCGACCTCGTTCGGGGTGCCGAGCGGACCACCTTCGGCGCTGGTGCCGTTGTCGCCGTTGATGTAGATGATCAGCGTGTTGTCCAGCCGGCCGGCCTGCTCGAAGGCCTGGACCACGCGGCCGATCTCGTAGTCGCTGTACGCGGCGTAGGCCGCGAACACCTCGACCTGGCGGATGAAGAGCTTCTTCTCGTCGGCCGTCAGCTGGTCCCAGGGCTTGAGCATCTCGCTCGGCCAAGGCGTCAGCTTGAGGTCTGCGGGGATCACCCCGAGCTTCTTCTGGTTCGCGAAGATACGCTCGCGCAGCTTCTCGTAGCCGTCGTCGAACAGCTTCATCGCCTGGATCTTCTGCACCCACTCCTTGGTCGGGTGGTGCGGCGCGTGCGTCGCGCCCGGCGCGTACTTGATGAAGATCGGCTTGGACGGGTCGATCTGGTGCATGCGCGAGATGTAGTCGATCGCGTCGTCAGCCATGCCGGTGATAAGGTTCCAGGTGCCTTCCTGGCCCTTGAACGGGTAGATCTGCGTCGTATTGCGGAACAGGTTGGGCTCCCACTGGTTGGCGTCGCCGCCGACGAAGCCGTAGAAATACTCGAAGCCCATGCCGACCGGCCACTGGTCGAACGGCCCGACCTGGCTGGCCTGGAACGCCGGCACGTTGTGATCCTTGCCGAACCACGCGGTGGAGTAGCCGTTGTCCTTAAGCATGCGACCGATGGTCGCCTTGTCGCGACCGATGATGCTGTTGTAGCCGGGGAAGCCGGTCGACTGCTCGGAGATCACGCCGA
>CALJUL010000053.1 GCA_937975725.1 uncultured Pseudoxanthomonas sp.
GAATGAGCATCCGGATGTCGGCATGGGCGCGCATCTCTCCCTGGCCCTGTTTCCGGATGCAGGGCATCGGGTGGCGCCTGGTCGACGACGGATGCGATGCAGGGAACGGGAGCGAGCCGGAAGAGTGGGCATCTCCCGCGTCGGCCGCGTAGGGCCGACTTTCCGCTAGAACTGGCTTTGCGCAAGACTGGCCGCAAGTCGCGGCCACGTCCCCGGCGTACCCGCCCGGGGCCCGATGCCTCTTCGATATCCGGGCCCGCCGTGGCCGGGCCGCAGGCGGGCGAGGGATGCCGGCACCTGCGGATCCCCTCGCCCGGCTGCCGGCTTCACTTCAGCTTGATCTCGCGCAGGCGCTCTTCCAGGTAGCCCTGGGCGGTGATCGGCTGCGGGTAGCGGCTGGGGTTGTCCGGGGTCGCGCAGGACGGCAGCACGTCGATCAGGAAATCCGGGTTGGGGTGGAGGAAGAACGGCACCGAATAGCGCGGCTGGCGCGCCTGCTCGCCCGGAGGATTGGTCACGCGGTGCGTGGTCGAGGGATACACGTGGTTGGTCAGGCGCTGCAGCATGTCGCCGATGTTGACCACGATGGTGTCCGCGTCCGAGGTGAACGGCACCCACTCGCCCTTCTTTGACAGCACTTCCAGCCCGGCCGCACTGGCGCCGACCAGCAGGGTGATCAGGTTGATGTCCTCGTGCGCGCCTGCGCGCACGTTGGGGATGTCGTCGGCGGTGATCGGCGGGTAGTGGATCGGGCGCAGGATCGAGTTGCCCGAATTGGTCTTGTCGGCGAAGTAGTCCTCCGGCAGGCCGATGTGCAGCGCCAGCGCCGACAGCACGCGCGAGCCCAACTGGTCCAGCGCCTGGTACAGGCCGTAGCCATGCTCGCGGAAGCCCGGCACTTCGTCCGGCCACAGGTTGGGCGGCATCACGTCGCGGTACTTGGAGTCGTCCGGGATCTCGCGGCCGATGTGCCAGAACTCCTTGAGGTCGAAGTGCTTGGAATCCTTGGCCGTCTCCACGCCGAACGGGGTGTAGCCGCGCGCGCCGCCGCCGCCGGGCACGTGGTACTGCTTCTTCACCTCGTCCGGCAGCGCGAAGAAGCGCTTGAACACGTCGTAGGCCGCGTCGATCCTGGCCTGCGGGATGCCGTGGTTGCGGATGCCGGCGAAGCCCCATTCGCGGTAGGCCGCGCCCAGTTCGGCGACGAAGGCATCGCGGTCGCTGTCGAAGCGGGTGATGTCCAGGGTGGGAATACGGGAACTCATTCGGGTCTGCTCCAGCAAGGGAATGGCGCGGGAACGCCATCGGAGCATTCCCGCGCCCGTGTTTCATTGATCCGGCTCAAGCCGCGGCGGCGTCCCGCACGGCGCCGGCCAGCGCGTCCAGCGTCTGCTGCACCAGCGCGTCGTCGTCGGCTTCCACGGTCACGCGCACCACCGGCTCGGTGCCGGAAGGCCGCAGGAATGCGCGCCCGCGCCCGGCCACCGCGGCCTGCGCCTGCGCCAGCGCGGCCTGCACGCTGGCGGCCTCGGCCGGCCTGGCGCCGGCGGCCAGCCTGACGTTGACGGTCTTCTGCGGCAGCATGGCCAGGCCGTCCAGCGCTTCGCCCAGGGTCTGCCGGCGGCGCTTGAGCGCTTCCAGCACTTGCAGCGCGGCGATGATCGCGTCGCCGGTGGTGGTGCGGTCCAGGCACAGCAGGTGGCCGGAGGCTTCGCCGCCCAGCACCGCGTTGCCTTCCACCAGCGCCTGGTGCACGTAGCGGTCGCCGACCTTGGTGCGGACGAAGGGAATCTCCAGCTTGGCCAGCGCGCGCTCCAGCCCGTAGTTGGTCATCAGCGTGCCCACCACCGGCCCGCGCAGGCGGCCACTGGCCTGCCATTCGCGCGCCAGCACGTAGATCAACTGGTCGCCGTCCACCGGCGCGCCCTGTGCGTCGGCCATCAGCACGCGGTCGCCGTCGCCGTCGAAGGCGATGCCCAGGTCGGCGCCGGTCTCGCGCACCTTGGCCGCCAGGGTGTCGATGTGGGTGGAGCCCACGCCGTCGTTGATGTTGATGCCGTTGGGCGCGTCGCCGATGGCGACGACCTCCGCGCCCAGCTCGCGGAACAGCAGCGGCGCGATGTGGTAGGTGGCGCCGTGCGCGCAATCCAGCACCAGCTTCATGCCCTTCAGGTCGAAGCGGCGCGGTACGCTGGCCTTGCAGAATTCCATGTAGCGGCCGACCGCGTCACGGGTGCGCACGGCCTTGCCCAGCTTCTCGGATTCGACGGTGACGAAATCGCCGCCCAGCGCGGCCTCGATGGCCAGCTCGGTGGCGTCGTCCAGCTTCTCGCCGTCGGCGGAGAAGAACTTGATGCCGTTGTCGTGGTGCGGGTTGTGCGAGGCGCTGATGACGATGCCGGCGTCCGCGCCCAGGGTGCGGGTCAGGAAGGCCACCGCCGGCGTCGGCATGGGGCCCATCAACTGCACGTCGGCGCCCGCCGCGACCAGGCCGGCTTCCAGCGCCGCCTCGAACATGTAGCCCGACACGCGGGTGTCCTTGCCGATCACCACCACCGGCCGCGCGCCGCCGGACGCCTTCTCGCACAGCACGCGCCCCAGCGCGTTGCCCAGGCGCAGCACGAAATCGGCGGAAATCGGGAAAGCACCGACGCGGCCGCGGATGCCGTCGGTGCCGAAGTATTTGCGGGTCATGGGGCGAACCCCGGTCCCGGCTTCACCATGCTCATTCCACCACCTCCGCACTCTCCGCCGGTTTCGGCTGCTTCATCAGCAACGCCAGCAGGTCGGCCAGGCGGTCGCGCAGTTCGCGGCGGTCGCAGATCTGGTCGATGGCGCCGTGGGCCAGCAGGAATTCCGAACGCTGGAAGCCTTCCGGCAGGGTCTCGCGCACGGTCTGCTCGATCACGCGCGGGCCGGCGAAGCCGATCAGCGCCTCCGGCTCGGCGATGTTGATGTCGCCCAGCATGGCGAAGCTGGCCGACACGCCGCCTGTGGTCGGGTGGGTCAGCACCGAGATGTACGGCAGGCCCGCTTCGCGCAGCTTGCCCAGCGCGGCCGAGGTCTTGGCCATCTGCATCAGCGAGAACAGGCTCTCCTGCATGCGCGCGCCGCCGCTGGCGGAGAAGCTGACGAAGGGCGAGCCGATCTCCAGCGCCCGCTCCGCGCCCAGCGAGAAGCGCTCGCCGACCACCGAGCCCATCGAGCCGCCCATGTAGGCGAAATCGAAGGCGCTGGCGACCAGGTCGCGGCCCTTCAGCCGGCCCTGCAGGGTGACCAGCGCGTCGCGCTCGCCGGTGCTCTTCTGCGCGGCCTTGATCCGGTCGGAATACTTCTTCTGGTCCCTGAACTTCAGCACGTCGGTCGGGCCGAGCGCGGCGCCGATCTCGCTCGTGCCGCCCGGGTCGAACAGCGCCGCCAGCCGCGCGCGGGCGCGGATCGGCATGTGGAAGTTGCACTTGGGGCAGACCTCCAGGTTCTCTTCCAGCTCCGGCCGGTAGAGCACCGCGCCGCAGCGGTCGCACTTTTCCCACAGGCCCTCGGGGACGCTGCGTTTGCTCTTGCCCGTATTGCCCTCGGTGCGGATGCCGGAGGGCATCAGTTTGCTGAGCCAGCTCATGCGTGGTCTTGCTGCCTGCCCCGATCGGGGCCCAATGGATTAGCGCGGCAGTTTAGCTCAGTCGTCCATGCACGGCCGTACGGTCGCTCAGGCGTCCAGCGCCTCCCGCAGCGGGCGCAGGAAGGCGGCCGCCCGCCCGGCCGGGTTGCCGCCCTGCCCCTGCGCCCCGGCCAGCGCCGCCACCAGCGCGCTGCCCACCACTACGCCGTCGGCGTCGGCCGCCATCGCCGCCGCGCTGGCGGCATCCTTGATGCCGAAGCCGGCCACCACCGGCACCCGCGAGGCCGTCCGCAGCCGCTTCAGCCGCTCGCCCGCGGCCCGCGCGTCCAACCGCTCGGAAGCACCGGTGACCCCGGCAAAGCTGACGTAGTACAGGTAGCCCTGCGCGCCGGCGCAGAGCATGTCCAGGCGCTCGGGCGAGGTGGTCGGCGAGGCCAGCGCGATCAGCGCCAGGCCGTGCCGGTCGAACACCGCGCGGGTCTCCCCCGCCTCCTCCGGCGGCAGGTCCACCAGCAGCACGCCGTCCACGCCGGCCGCCACCGCCTCACGGGCGAAGCGCTCGGCGCCGTGGATCTCCACCGGATTCAGGTAGCCCATCAGCACCACCGGGGTGGCGTCGTCCTGCTGGCGGAACACCTCCACCGCCTCCAGCACGTAGCGCAGCCCCGCGCCCCGCGCCAGCGCGCGCTCGGAGCTGCGCTGGATCACCGGGCCGTCGGCCATCGGGTCGGAAAACGGCACGCCCAGTTCGATGGCGTCGGCGCCCGCCTCGACCAGCGCATGCATCACCGGCACGGTGGATTCCAGCGAGGGGTCGCCGGCGGTGACGAAGGGGATCAGCGCCTTGCGGCCGGCGGCGCGGAGTTCTGCGAATTTCTGTTCGAAGCGGCTCATGCGGACATCCATGGGTATCGGTGGGGCGCGGTGCTTGCGGCAGCGACGGTAGGAGGGGCTTCAGCCCCGAATGCTTTTGCGGATCCGCGGTCGGGGCCGAAGCCCCTCCTGCAGGATCACAAGGTGATGCCTTCGCGCGCAGCGATGGTGTGCACGTCCTTGTCGCCGCGGCCGGACAGGTTGCACAGCACCAGCCTGTCCTTGGGCAGTTCGCGCGCCAGCTTGATCGCCTGCGCCACGGCATGGCTGGATTCCAGCGCCGGCAGGATGCCCTCGGTGCGGGTCAGCCGGTGGAAGGCGGCCAGCGCTTCCTCGTCGGTGACGCCGACGTACTCGGCGCGGCCGGTGTCCTTGAGGAAGGCGTGCTCCGGCCCGACGCCCGGGTAGTCCAGGCCGGCGGAGATCGAGTGCGTCTCGATGATCTGGCCGTCGTCGTCGCAGATCACATAGGTGCGGTTGCCGTGCAGCACGCCGACGCGGCCGGCGGCCAGCGAGGACGCATGGCGGCCGGTCTCGATGCCGTCGCCCGCCGCCTCCGCGCCGACGATGCGCACCGACGCATCGTTGAGGAAGGCGTGGAACAGGCCGATGGCGTTGCTGCCGCCGCCGACGCAGGCGGTGATGGCGTCCGGCAGGCGGCCGTAGTCGGCCAGCATCTGCGCCCGCGCCTCGCGCCCGACCACGGCGTTGAAGTCGCGGACCATGCGCGGATAAGGGTCGGGGCCGGCGACGGTGCCGATGATGTAGAAGGTGTCGTGCACGTTGGTCACCCAGTCGCGCATGGCCTCGTTCAGCGCGTCCTTCAGCGTGGCCGAGCCGCTGGTCACCGGCACCACGGTCGCGCCGAGCAGCTTCATCCGGTAGACGTTGATCTTCTGCCGCTCGATGTCGGTGGCGCCCATGTAGACCACGCACTCCAGGCC
>CALJUL010000054.1 GCA_937975725.1 uncultured Pseudoxanthomonas sp.
AGCGGGCCTTCGAAGGCGTCGAGGATGACCTCCAGCGCGTCCGGCGGGATGTACAGGTCCTGCGGGATCTGCAGCACCGGCTGGCCGTGCACGACCGCCAGCGGCATCTCCTGCTGCTGCGGGTGCGGGCTCTGGGGTTGTGGATTCGCGTCGGACGCGAGTTCTGGGCTCATCAAGAAACAGCCATCGTGCTTTCGCCGCCCCGGCCCGTGTGGTCGGGCGCGGCACCGGCGGCAATGCGCCAACCAACATCATGCGTCGCAGGGCGAACGCTTCCCTTACAGCAACCAGCAATGCACACCGCGGGAGCGCGGAGGCGGACAGCGAGAGGTCGTCGGCGCGGGCGGGTGGGGGCAGCGAATCGAACGTCCCGGTGGTCCCCGCGGCGGGGCGGGCAGGAAGGGCGGCGTGGCCGGGTCTTCCCCTGGACGGGCCGCTGCTTCCGGCCGTGCAATGGTGGACAGGGTAAGCCCTGGCCCCGGCGCTGTCCAGCCTTGGGGCGGCGAGGGGTTCAGGCGGAGACATGGGCGGGTAGGGGTAGAGCGGGGACGACGGAGCGTGGGTTTCCTGTCCTGGTCATCCGGCTCGGTGGCGGGAAGGGGGGAAGTTGCAGGCTGCGGGTGGGAGCCCGGCGTGGAGGAGTCCGCTGGCGGCCGGTGGGTTTCGCATCGTCCCTGTGCCTTTCCGGAAGGTTTGCCGGGTTGCCTCTCCGTGAGGCCGACGTGTGCCTCTCGCTTGTCTGTCCGTTGATGGCATCGGTTTTCCGGCGCGTGCGTTGTCGGGGTTGAAGCCCCTCCTGCAGGTGGCTTTTGCTTCTGCTTCCAGTGCCGCGGGCGGTCCGGTTTGCGTGGCGGCCGTCGAAATATGCATCGCCCGTCCCTATTGCGGTTCGTCCGCGGGAACAAGCCCATCGGGCATGGGGAAGACATCAACCGTCCACGTCCGCCGCAGGGGAGCGCATCGATGACGGCACGAAGATTCGGATACCTGCTGCTCCAGGCGGGCATGGTCGCCTACAGCGTGTGGTGCCTGCTGGTGGTGGCCGCCGCGCCCGTGCACGAATACGACTGGATGCTGGACGACCCCGTCGCCCTCGCCGAAGGCCTGACCTTCTGCATCCTGCCGCAGGACGATCGGCTCAAGGTCCACCTGTTCCCTGCGATGTTCCTGGCCCCGTTGTGGGCCTCGGCGTTCGTGCACTTCCTGGGCGGACGGCGCGAGCGCTGGCTGTGGGTGGCGCTGGCGCTCACCGTCTTCTGGCTGGTCCGCTCGTCCCTGCCCTGGATGGGGTGCGCGAACCCGGCGTGACGGCGCCATTGCCGCGCGCCGTGATGGCCTCTTCCGTGGAATATCCGCCCGGGCAGGGCCGGCATCGAGGCCAGGGCCGCGGCGGCGCGGACTACAATCCCCGCTTCCTCCCTGAGCGAGTCCTGCGATGTGGTACGCCATTGAAGGCCATGACGGTCCCGACGTCCTCCAGCAGCGGCTGGCCGCGCGTTCCGCGCACCTGGCCCGGCTGACGGCGCTGCGCGACGAGGGCCGTCTGCTGCTGGCGGGGCCGTGCCCGGCCATCGACGCCGAGGACCCGGGGCCGGCCGGTTTCAGCGGCAGCATCGTGATCGCGGAGTTCGACTCGCTGGAAGAGGCCCGCGCCTGGGCCGACGCCGACCCCTACGTCGCCGCCGGGGTGTACCAGCGGGTCGACGTGCGGCCGTTCCGCCGGGTGCTGCCGTGAACCGGGTGGAACGCATCCGTGCCGCCTTGCAGGCGGGCCTGCAACCGCAGGCGCTGGAAGTGGTGGACGACAGCCACAGGCACGCCGGCCACGAGGGCGCGCGCGACGGCCGCGGCCACTTCACCGTGCGCATCGTCAGCGCGGCCTTCGTCGGCAAGCCGCCGCTGGCCCGCCACCGCGCCGTGTACGCCGCGCTCGGCGACATGATGCAGACCGACATCCACGCACTGGCGATCGAGGCCAGGACCCCGGCCGAAGTGGGCTGAGCGCCGCGGTTCGGCAGTGCGTCGTGCATGGCCGGATGAAAACGTTTACATTCGCCGCCCTCGCAACGCCGGGAGGGCGCCCCATGAACGTGAACACCCCATCCTCGCCCCGCGCCATGCTGGCCGGCCTGGCGGTCACCCTGTTGGCCGCGCCGGCCCTCGCCTCCGGGCCGGCCGGGCAGGGCGCGTATTCCTCGGCCGGTGACCGTGCCGCCGAGAAAGCCTTCGTCGATGCGCTGATGGCGAAGATGACGCTGGAAGAGAAGCTGGGCCAACTCAACCAGCCGCGCGGGCTGGGCAGCGACACCGGCCCGGCGGCGATGGCGGCCAGCGAGTCGCAGATCGCCAGCGGCGCGATCGGCTCCATCCTCGGTTCGCACGGCGCGGCCCTGACCTGCCGCCTGCAACGCATGGCGGTGGAGAAGTCGCGGCTCGGCATCCCCATGCTGTTCGCCTCGGACGTGATCCACGGCCACCGCACGGTGTTCCCGGTGCCGCTGGGCGAAGCGGCCAGCTTCGATACCGAGGAAGTCCGCAACGCCGCACGCGTGGCCGCGGTGGAAGCGACCGCGCACGGCATCCACTGGACCTACGCGCCGATGGTGGACATTGCCCGCGATCCGCGTTGGGGCCGCATCGTGGAAGGCGCCGGCGAAGACCCGTATCTGGGCGCGGCGATGGCGGTCGCGCGCGTGCACGGCTTCCAGGGCGACGACCTGGCCGCGCCGGACACGCTGCTGGCCACCGCCAAGCACTTCGTCGGCTACGGCGCGGCCGAGGGCGGGCGCGACTACGACATCGCCGACCTGTCCGAGCGCACCCTGCGCGAAGTCCACCTGCCGCCGTTCAAGGCCGCGGTGGACGCCGGCGCCGAATCGGTGATGGCCGCGTTCAACGAGGTCGACGGCGTGCCGATGCACGCCAACCGCCAGTTGATCGAAGGCGTGCTGCGCGGCGAGTGGGGCTGGGATGGCCTGCTGGTCAGCGACTACACCGGGGTGATGGAACTGATCCCGCACGGCGTGGCCGCCGACCGCGAGGCGGCGGGCCGGCTGGGCCTGCGCGCCGGCGTGGACGTGGACATGGTCAGCGAGATCTACCTGAAGGACCTGCCCGCGGCGGTGAAGGCCGGGCGCGTGCCGATGGAGCAGGTGGACGCCTCGGTGCGGCGCGTGCTCAACGCCAAGTTCCGCCTGGGCCTGTTCCAGGACCCCTACCGCTATTGCAAGGATCCGGAACGCCAGGCCGCCAACACCCTGACCGCCGACCAGCGCGCCGCCGCGCGGCGGATGGCGCAGAAATCGTTCGTGCTGCTGGAGAACCAGGGCGGCGTGCTGCCGCTGTCCAGGAAGCTGCGCACGCTGGCGGTGATCGGCCCGCTGGCCGACCACCGCCGCGCCATGCTGGGCAACTGGGCCGTGGCCGGGCGCGAGGAAGACACGGTGACGCCGGTCGAAGGCCTGAAGGCCGCACTGGGCGACGGCACCCGCCTGATCGTCGCCAAGGGCGCCGACATCAACAGCGCCGACACGTCCGGCTTCGCCGAGGCGGTGCGCGCGGCCGAGCAGGCCGACGCGGTGGTGATGTTCCTGGGCGAACACCCGGACATGAGCGCCGAGGCCAACAACCGCACCTCGCTGGACCTGCCCGGCGTGCAGCAGCAACTGGCGCTGGCGGTGGCCGCGACCGGCAAGCCGGTCGCATTGGTGCTGCTCAACGGCCGCCCGCTGTCGATCGGCGCGCTGCAGGGCAAGGTGCCGGCGATCCTGGAAGCCTGGTTCCCCGGCGTGGAAGGCGGCCACGCCATCGCCGACGTGCTGTTCGGTGACGTCGCTCCGTCCGGCAAGCTGCCGGTGACCTTCCCGCGCACCGTCGGCCAGGTGCCGGTCTACTACGCGCACAAGAACACCGGCCGGCCGCCGCGCGAGAGCGAGAAGTATTCGTCCAAGTACCTCGACGTGCACTGGACGCCGCAATACCCGTTCGGCCACGGCCTGAGCTACACCACCTTCCGCTACGACGGCCTGAAGCTGAAGCAGGCGCGCATCCGCGCCGACGGCACCCAGGAAGTCAGCGTGCGCGTCACCAACACCGGCAAGCGCGCCGGCACGGAAGTGGTGCAGTTGTACCTGCGCGACGACGTGGCCAGAGTGACCCGGCCGGTACGCGAACTGCGCGGGTTCCAGCGGGTGGAACTGCAACCGGGCCAGTCGCGGACCGTGACCTTCGTGCTGGGCCGCGACGACCTGGCATTCTACGACCTGGACATGAAGCGCACCGTGGAGCCGGGCACCTTCACCGTCTTCGTCGGCGGCAGTTCGACGGCCGACCTGCAGGCGCGCTTCGAGGTGGCGGCGCCGTGAGCGCCGGCCGCCGCGCCATGGGCGTGGCCGGGTGGTTGCTTGCCCTGTGCGGGCTGGTGCTGGCGCCGGCCATCGCGGCGGCGCAGGAAGGGAACGGGCGCACGCGCAGTTCCCTGAACCAGGATTGGCGCTATGCCGACGGCCCGCAGCCGGGCGCGCAGGCCGTCGATTTCGACGACGGCGGCTGGACCCCGGTGGCCCTGCCGCACACATGGAATGCCGGTGACGCCTTCGACAAGCGCACGCCCTACCGCCGCGG
Source organism: uncultured Pseudoxanthomonas sp. (assembly GCA_937975725.1). Lineage (GTDB taxonomy): Bacteria > Pseudomonadota > Gammaproteobacteria > Xanthomonadales > Xanthomonadaceae > Pseudoxanthomonas_A. The sequence goes on from CALJUL010000054.1 coordinate 4,624, forward strand.
CGAGGGCTGGTACCGGCGCACGCTGGAAGTGCAGCCGGCGCTGCGCGGCAAGCGCCTGTTCGCGTATTTCGAGGGCGCCAACCAGGTGGCCGAGGTGTTCGTCAACGGCGTATCCGTCGGCACCCACGTCGGCGGCTACACCGCGTTCGCCTTCGACATCACCCCGCATGTGCGCTTCGACGCGCCCAACGTGCTGGCGGTGCGGGTGGACAATAGCCACGACCAGGACATCCCGCCGCTCAACGCCGACTTCACCTTCTACGGCGGCATCTACCGCGACGTGTGGCTGGTCGCCACCGATCCGGTGCACATCGACGTGCTGGACCATGCCTCGCCGGGCGTGTTCGTCGACACGCAGCGCATCGACGCGGGCAGTGCGGTGGTGCGCGTGCGCGGCGCGGTGGTCAACGATTCGGACGCGCCGCACCGGGTGCGCGTGATCCATCGCGTGCTGGACGCGCAGGGCAGGGAAGTGGCGCGCATGCGCTCGCGGGTGGAGGTGGCGGCGCGCGGCCGCGCGCCGTTCGCGGTGGAGAGCAGGCCCATCCGCGATCCGTTGCTGTGGTCGCCGGACCGGCCCCACCTGTACCGCGTGGAGACCGAGGTCGCGGATGCCGGCCGCACGCTGGATCGCGTGGACGTGCGCTTCGGCATGCGCTGGTTCCGCTTCGACGCGCAGCAGGGTTTCTTCCTCAACGGCCAGCCGTACCGGCTGCACGGCAGCAACCGCCACCAGGACATCGTCGGGCATGGCAACGCGATGAGCGATGCGCAGCACCGGCGCGACGTGGCACTGGTCAAGGATACCGGCTTCAACTTCCTGCGCCTGGCGCACTACCCGCAGGACCCCGCGGTGCTGGACGCGGCCGACGAACTGGGCCTGGCGGTGTGGGAGGAGATCCCGGTGGTCAACCTGGTCACCACGTCCGACGCCTTCGCCGGCAACGCCGAGCGCATGCTGGTGGAGATGATCCGCCAGCACTACCACCACCCCTCCATCGTCATGTGGGGCTACATGAACGAGGTCATGCAGTTCCGCCCGAAGCCGGAGCCGCCGGACTACGACGCCGGATTGCTGGCGCTGGCGCGGCGGCTGGAAGCGCGCGCCCGGCAGGAGGATCCGTTCCGCGCCACCGCCACCGCGATCTCGCTGACCGAGGTGGACAACGGCAGCGGTTTCCAGGACATCCCGCAGGTGCTGGGATTCAACCTGTATTTCGGCTGGTACTACCACGACCTGCAGACGTGGGGCCCGTGGCTGGACGATTTCCACGCGCGCCATCCGGATCGCCCGCTGTTCGTCAGCGAATACGGCGCCGACAGCGACGAGCGCGTGCGGGCGCGCGAGCCGCGCGCCTTCGACTTCAGCGCCGAGTACCAGCAGCGCTTCCACGAAGCCAGCTTCGCGCAGATGGCGGCGCGACCGTACTTGGCGGGCACGGCGGTGTGGAACCAGTTCGACTTCGGCTCCAACGGGCGCCAGGACAGCAAGTTCGGCCTCAACCAGAAGGGCCTGCACTTCTACGACCGCACGGAGAAGGACGTCCTGTACTACTACCGCGCCAGGCTGCGCAGCGACCCCGTGCTGCGCATCGCCGCGCACGAATGGACGCGCCGTGCCGGCAGCCGCGCGCAGGACGCGGTGCAGACGGTCGTCGTCTACAGCAACCTACCCGAGGTGGAACTGCTGCACGACGGCGTGTCGCTGGGGCGGGTGAAGCCGGAGAACGCCACCGCGCGCTTCGAGGTGACGTTCGTCCACGGCAACAACTGGCTGCTGGCGCGCGGCGCGCGCGATGACGCAGTGGTGGAGGACGGCGTGGTGGTGGCCTACGAAGACCGCCGGCCGTTGTTCACCGGCGAAGGCCACGCAGTGCGCGGGATCGCGGTGAACGCCGGCGGCCACTACGCCGTGGTCGCGGACGACGGCACGGTGTGGGAAGCCGGCCGCGCCTACGAACCGGGCGGCTGGGGCCACGTCGGCGGCCACGCGGTGCTGAGCCACCACCGCATCTACGACACGAGCGACGACCCGCTGTGGCAGGACACCCTGGCCGGGGCCAGCGCGTACCGCTTCGACGTGCCCGACGGAGACTACGAACTGCGGCTGGGCTTCGTGGAAGTGGAGCACGACGCGCCCGGCGCGCGGGTGTTCGACGTGCAGGTCAATGGCAGGACGCTGGTGCGCGACCTGGACCTGGCGGCAGCGCGCGGCCGCTACGCGCCGGTCGAATACGCCACCCGCGTGCGCGCGAGCCAGGGTAGCGGCGTGGTGGTCGCCCTGCCGGCGAAGATCGGCGAAAGCACGCTCAGTACGCTCCGGTTGAGCAGGCGGTAACACGGCGGGGTTTCGCTGGCGGGTGGATGCCTGCCGGTGGCGCGATGTTCTCCAGGTCCGTGGCCTTGCAGTGCGCCGCGGACCCGGCCGGTTTCATTTGCCGAATGGCCCGGGTTCAAGCGCGTGTCGTGCTTGGTGTTGGCCAGCGAAAGCGTGCGCGGGGCGTGACTTCAGTCCAGCACGCCCGCCCGCTCCAGGAAGGCTTCGATGGCCGCGTAGGCGTGCGCTTCCTCGGCCTGGTCGAAGCCGCCGTGGCGCCGGCCCGGCACGGTGACCAGTTCGTTGGCCACGCCCGCGCGGTCCAGCGCCTGCTTCAGGCGCACCGCGTGCGCATAGGGCACCACGTTGTCCTGGTCGCCGTGGATGCTGATGACCGGCGGCAGGCCGCGACGGACGTGGCTCAGCGGGGACACGCGCCGGGCGATGCCCTCGCGGTCCGGCTGCGCGCCCAGCCAGCGCACCGCGTAGTCTTTCCTGTTCGGTCCGTCCAGTTCGTCGGCCACGTCGGTGATGCCGTACCAGTTGACCACCGCCGCCACGCGGAGCTCATCCTGTCCGGCGCACTGCCTGTCCAGTCCGGCCGACACCGGCAGCATGGCCGTGATCAGCGCCAAATGGCCGCCGGCCGAATGGCCCGACAGCACCACGCGCTGCGGATCGATGTTGAAGTCCTTCTGCCGCGACAGCGCGTAGCGCACCGCGCAGCGCGCGTCCTCGACCGCCGCCGGCGCCAGCGCGGTGCCGGCCAGGCGGTATTCCACGTTCACCACGGTCCAGCCCATCGCCAGATAGGGCAGGGTGTAGCGCGCGGACTGCGCCTTGTCGCCGCCCACCCAGCCGCCGCCGTGGAAATAGACCAGCGTCGGCGCAGGGCCGCCCCGGCTGGACACGTAGACGTCCATCTTCAACGCCTGTCCGCTGGCCGTGCCGTAGGTGAGGTCGGCCAGCAGGTAGTGCGACTGCATGAGCGCCACGCCGTGGCGCATCGCCTCGGATCGTTGCGCCAGCGCGGAAGAGCACGGCGCCAGCAGGCAGAGACCGGCGAGCAGGAGAAGGGCAGAGGAATTCCAGCGTGGCATGCGGACTCCGGTGTGGCGGCTCGGTTTCGTGGCGGTAGGAAGGAAGGCGCAGGCCGCGTGACCGGCAGCGATTCACGGATACCCGTGAAAGGTAGGGGAGCCTGAAAACGATTACACGATGCGCCGCACCATGCCCGCTCCCGCGGCATGGCTCGCGGAATCGGGCAGAATTTGTTGCGTTGCAGTATCGACAGCGAATGTCGATTGCTCCTGTAACGGCATGAAATACAAGAGGAAAACGTGCTGCATAACGCGGGCTTTACACTGCATTCTGAAAACGGTTACAGTCCGCGCCACCAACGGCAGTCATCACCGCGGAGGGGCGGGGAATGGCGCGAACCTCGGTCACCATCAAGGATGTCGCACGCGAGGCGCGGGTTTCCGTCGCCACCGTGTCGCGTGCCTTGAACGGCCACGAGAACGTCGCAGAAGCCGTCCGCCAGCAGGTCCTGGCCACCGCCGACCGCCTGCGCTACCAGCCGCACGCCGCCGCGCGCAGTCTCAGCAGCCGCCGCACCCAGACCGTCGGCGTGGTCCTGCCGGACCTGTACGGCGAATTCTTTTCGGAACTGATCCGCGGCATCGACCAGGTGGCCCGCGCGCGTCGTCAGCACCTGCTGGTGTCCAGCTACCACGGTCATCCGGAAGAGCAGGGCGAAGCGCTGCGCGCGATGCGCGGCCGCGTCGACGGCCTGCTGGTGCTGTCGCCCTACACCGACCGCCCCGGTTTCCTGGTGGACAACCTGCCGTCCTCGTTGCCGGCGGTGCTGATCAACACGCGGCTGGAAGATTCCCCGTACCCGGTCCTGAGCATCGACAACTACGGCGCGGCCATGACGATGATGCGCCACCTGTCCGAAGCCGGGCATGCGCACATCGCGTTCATTACCGGTCCCGAGGACAACTTCGATGCGCACGAGCGCCTGCGCGGCTACCGCGACGCACTGGCGCAGCGTGCGCCGGCGGCCGTGCCGCAGGAATACGCCGGCGACTTCAGCGAGGCGTCCGGCTACGAAGCCGGCAAGCGCATCCTGCAACAGGCACAGCGGCCGCAGGCGGTGTTCGCCGCCAACGACATGATGGCGCTGGGCTGCCTGTACGCCTTCAACGAAGCCGGCGTGCGCGTGCCCGACGACATCGCCCTGGCGGGCTTCGACGACATCCCGCTGGCGCGCTTCGTTCACCCGACCTTGACCACGATGCGGGTCAGTATTGCCGAACTCGGCGGGCAGGCCATGAGCCGCCTGCTGGATGCGATCGAATCCGACGGGCAGCGCGTGGCGCCGTCGTCGATGCTGGTGCCGGAGTTGATCGTGAGGGCATCGAGCATGCGGGAGGGACGACGGGACCCCCCCTAGACACGGACGGGGAACGGTTTTTTTTGAATGTGTATGTAACCGATTACAGCCGAGACAACAGTCAGTTGAGCAACCTTTGGAGGGAGAGCCAATGAAACAGAAGCACCGCACGACGTTACGACCCAATCGCAGGCTGCTGTCCTGCGCCCTGGCAAGCTGCCTGGCCCTGGCCGCACCGGCCGTGATGGCGCAGTCCACGTCCGCCACCCTGCGCGGTGTCGTGGCCGCGGACGCCACCGTCACCGTCACCAACGTGGACACCGGCTTGACCCGCAGCGCCAAGTCCAGCAACGGCAGCTACAGCATCGGCGGCCTGCCGCCGGGCACCTACCGGATCGAAGTCAATGCCGGCGGGCAGACCAGCAGCCAGGCGGTGACGCTGGCCGTGGGCCAGACCGCCACCCTGAACCTGGAAGCGGCGCCCGCCCAGACCGGCCCGGCCGGCGAAGCCACCACCCTGGACACCGTGCGCGTGACCGCGCCGATGCTGGTCGAGACCAAGACCTCGGAAGTGGCGACCTACGTGTCGAACAAGCAGATCGAGCTGCTGCCGCAGAACTCGCGCAACTTCCTGGCGTTCGCCGACATCGTGCCCGGCATGGCGTTGCAGACGCCTACCAACGGCCAGGAAACCCAGATCCGCAGCGGTGCGCAGGGCGCGAACGCCATCAACGTCTACATCGATGGCGTCGGCCAGAAGAACTACGTCACCCCGGGCGGCGTCACCAGCCAGGATGACAGCGAAGGCAATCCGTTCCCGCAGTCGGCGATCGGTGAATACAAGGTCATCACGTCCAATTACAAGGCCGAGTACGACCAGATCAGCAGCGCCGCGATCACTGCGGTAACCAAGTCCGGCACCAATGAGTTCGAGGGTAGCTTCTTCGTCGATCGCACGTCGGATGCCTGGACCAAGTCCACGCCTCAGGAACTGCGGGATGGCGAGAATGAGGAGAAGGTGGAGCAGTACGGCATCACCTTCGGCGGTCCGATCCTGCGGGACCGACTGCACTTCTTCGTGTCCTATGAAGCGAAGGACATCGTGCGTCCGGCGCCGGTCCTGCCACCGACGGTGGTGCTCAACAACAACGTGGTACTGCCCTCCGAGATTACCCAGCACTACGGTCCGGCCAGTCGTCCGTTCAATCAGGACGTGTACTTCGGCAAGTTGAGCCTCCAGGCCAGCGACGCGCACCTGTTCGAACTGATCGCCCGCGTCCGCAAGGAGACTGGTGTGCTCGGTATCGGCGGGGTAAATGTCCCCAGCGCCGGCACCGCGCTCAACAACGACGAAACGCGCGGGGATCTGCGCTGGCAGTATTCATCCCAGGACTGGTTGGTCGACAGCCACCTGACCTTCGAGGAAGCGGCCTACAACCCGAGCCCGGTCACACCGGTCAATTCCGCGCGGTACACCATCGTCAACCCGGAAAACCCCAACCAGCGCGACCTGCAGGTGCTGAACCTCGGCGGCGGTCCTAACTACCAGGACAAGGGCCAGAAGGGTGTCGGCGTCCAGAGCGACGTGACCTTCTTCGGCTGGGAGAACCACACCATCAAGATGGGCTTCAAGTACAAGCAGGTGGATCTGAAGGCGTTTCAGCAGTTCCCGCCTTACCCGCGCTACTGGTACGACGTGAACGAAAGCCTGACCCAGCCGTGGCGCATTGAGTTCACCACGCCGCGCACCGGCCGTGATCCCTTCGTGAGCTCGGAGAACAAGCAGTTCGGCATCTATATCCAGGACGACTGGCAGGTCAATGACAAGCTGACGCTGAACCTGGGTGTCCGCTGGGATTACGAGGAGAACCCGAGCTACACCGACAACCGCCTGGATCCCGGCATCGAGGCCGCGCTGCGTGGCTGGACGAACATCCAGAATACCGACTACAACATCGACGACTACATTCCCGGCGCGGGCAAGCGCGACAACTTCAAGGGCGCCATCCAGCCGCGCCTCGGCTTCTCGTACGACCTGGCCGGCGATCAGCGTCATGTGATCTTCGGTGGTGCGGGACGCGCCTACGACCGTACGCTGTTCGACTACCTGGCCCGCGAGTACTACGCAGGTGCCTTCACCACTTACACCATCAACTTCCCGACGGCGTTCCATCCCTGCTCGGGCACCAACTGCATCGCGTTCAATCCGGCACTGATGACGCCGGCGGGTCTGGATGCTTACCGTGCAGCCAATCCCGTGGCCGGCGGCGAGATCCAACTGATCAATAACGACTTCAAGACCCCGTATTCCGACCAGTACAGCCTGGGAATGCGCAATACCGTCACGCTGTGGGGCAACGACTGGAACACTGCGGTCACCCTCCAGCACATCCGTGCGCGCGATGGCTTTTACGCGCGACTGGGTAGCCGCCGGCCCGACGGGACTTTCCACCAGTTCGAAGCGCAGGGGCAGACCTGGGGCGGGTCGCCGTTCATCGCCGTGCCCGGCTACGGCAACCTGATCCTCATGGACAACGGGTTCGCTTACAACCAGAACTCGCTGCTTCTGTCTGCCGACAAGCCGTTTACGCAGAGCTCGCCGTGGGGCGTCAACATCGCGTACACCTACATGGACGCGGAAGAGAATCGCCCGAATGCATCGACGGGCGAGACCTATCTCTTCGATTATCCTTACGTTACGAATGATTACTACGTCTCCACAGGTGTTGCGAAGCATCGCCTGGTACTGTCGGGAATCTATTCGCCGGGTTGGGACCTGACCTTCAGCGGCAAGCTGATTCTGGAAAGCCCCAAGCCACTTGCATCCACCAACCGTCTGAATTCGCCGGCCAACGGTACGTGCACGCCGGTCACGGGCACGCCGAACTGCGGCGACCTCAATGCCTTCTATGCCCCGGTCACGCCGGACGGCACCATCGGCTACAAACGGTTCGATCTGGCCGTGCAGAAGCGTTGGCACCCCAGCCAGGATCTGTCGTTCTGGGTGCGTGGTGACATGATCAATGTCTTCAATTGGGAGAACTGGAGCCAGTTCAACACCAACTGGGGACCGGCTGGCGGTCCGCAGAATCCGACCCTGGGATCGCGCAGCGGCATCGAAGTGTACGAGCCGATGCGTACCTTCAAGCTGTCCTTCGGCTTCGACTGGTAACAATCACCCGCCCTCAGGCGGCGCATCATGCGCCGCCTGAGCAGGCGGGTTTGTTCGATGGATTCCTGTAAACGGTTACAAAGAGACTGCGTCTTGAAGATGAATTCCCACGCCAGGCCGCTTGCCTGGTTCGCCGCGTTCGCGATGACCCTGTTCGTCGCGGGTTGCCAGAAGGCGCCGGAGCAGGCGCCCGCACCCGCGGCCAAGCCCGCCGCGCCGCAGGTCGCCGCGCGGCCGGAGCCGCCGGGCCGGCCGGAGTTGCCGCCGCTGTTCCGCGACATCGAGCGCCGCACCTTCCAGTTCTTCTGGGACACCACCAACGAAGCCAACGGGCTGACGCCCGACCGCTTCCCGTCGCGCCCGTTCGCCAGCATCGCGGCGGTGGGTTACGCGCTGACGGCGTACCCCATCGGCATCGAGAACGGCTGGGTCAGCCGCACGCAGGCGGTGGACCGCACGCTGACCACGCTGAAGTTCTTCCGCGACCTGCCGCAGGGGCCGCGCGCCGCCGGCACGGGCGGGCACAAGGGCTTCTACTACCACTTCCTCAACATGGACGACGGCCTGCGCCGCAACACCTGGGTCGAGCTGTCCAGCGTGGACACCGCGCTGCTGATGATGGGCGTGCTGTTCGCGCAGTCGTACTACGACCGCGACGACGCCCGCGAGAAGGAGATCCGCCAGATCGCCGACGTGCTGTACAAGCGCGTGGACTGGACCTTCCTGCAGAAGAACAAACCGCTGATCTCGATGGGCTGGTTCCCCGAGAGCGGCACCATCCCGCACGACTGGAAGGGCTACAACGAGGCCATGATGGTCTACGTGCTGGCGATGGCCTCGCCGACCCATCCGGTGGCGCCGGATGCGTGGGAGGTCTGGACGCGCAGCTACGGCGAGCTGTGGGGCGTGTTCCAGGGCCAGGAATACCTGACCTTCGGCCCGCACTTCGGCCACCAGTACAGCCACGTCTGGATCGACTTCCGCGGCATCCAGGACGCGTACATGCGCGAGAAGGGCATGGACTACTTCGAGAACAGCCGTCGCGCCACCTACGCCCAGCGGGCGTACGCGATGGAGAACCCGATGAAGTGGAAGGACTACGGCGAGAACGTCTGGGGCCTGACCGCTAGCGACGGCCCGCAGAAGACCGTGCAGGAATACCGCGGCGAACAGCGCGATTTCCGCGGCTATTCGGCGCGCGGCGTCGGCTTCCGCGAGAACTTCGACGACGGCACCCTGGCGCCCACCGCGGCCATCGCTTCGCTGCCGTTCGCGCCGGAGATCGTGATCCCCGCCACCGAGGAGATGCACAAGCGCTACGGCGACTATCTGTACTCCAGCTACGGCTTCCTGGATTCGTTCAACCCCAGCTTCGACTACGACATCCCGCTCAAGACCGGCCGCGTCGTGCCGGGCAAGGGCTGGGTGGCCAGCGACTACCTGGGCATCGACCAGGGGCCGATCCTGGCGATGATCGCCAACTACCGCGACGACTTCGTCTGGAACGTGATGAAGAAGAATCCCTACATCCGTGACGGCCTGCGCAAGGCGGGGTTCGGGGGCGGCTGGCTGGACGCCGAGCAAGGCAAGCCGGCGGCGGCCGGTGCCGCCAGCAACCTGCCGACCGCGCCCGCCGATCCCGACGAAGCGGCCGCGCGCGCGCTGGGCACCGCGGAATCGCGCGCCAACCAGGCCGCGCAATCCTCCGAAGCGGCGCGCGTGCAGCAACCGAAGTAAGCTGCGGGCATGGGCCGGCGCGTGCCAGCGACCTTCTCTCCAGCACGCACCGGGGTCTCCTCCAACGGAAGGAGGGCCTTGGTGCGCTGCTGTCTCCTGCTCGCCGCGGCGCTGCTGGCGCTGGCGGTGGCCGGCTGCGCGCGCAGCCGCGACGAGCGCACCGTCGTGCGCTTCTGGGTGATGGGTTACGAGGGCGAAGTGGTCGCGCGGCTGCTGCCGGAATTCGAGCGCCAGCATCCCGGCATCCGCGTGGACCTGCAGGTCGTGCCCTGGCTGTCGGCGCACGAAAAGCTGCTGACGGCCTTCGCAGGCGACGCGCTGCCGGACGTCTGCCCGCTGGGCAACACCTGGATTCCCGAGTTCGCCGCGCTCGGCGCGCTGGAGCCGCTGGACGAGGAGATCGCCGCCACGCCGGGCTTCGACGCCGGCGATTTCTTCCCCGGCGTCTGGGACACCGGCGTGGTCGAGGGCCGCACCTATGCGGTGCCGTGGTACGTGGAGACGCGCCTGCCGTTCTATCGCCGCGACATGCTGGCCAAGGCGGGCGTGGAGCGTGTGCCGGCGAGCTGGGACGAATGGCGCACGGCGATGGGCCGGGTCAAGCAGGTGGCCGGGCCGGGCAACTACGCCATCCTGCTGCCGCTCAACGAATTCGAGCCGTTGCTGAGCCTGGCGATCCAGCAGCCCGAGCCGCTGCTGCGCGACGGCGGCCGCTACGGCAATTTCCGCAGCGAGGGCTTCCGCCAGTCGCTGGGTTTCTACAAGGAGATGTTCGACCGCGGCTGGGCGCCGGTGGTGACCAACAACCAGATCTCCAACGTCTGGGACGAGTTCGGCAAGGGCTTCTATTCGTTCTACATCTCCGGACCCTGGAACATCGCCAAGTTCAAGGAACGCCTGCCGGCCTCGCAGCAGGACGACTGGATGACGATGCCGCTGCCGGGTCCGCGCGGCCCGGGCGCTTCGCTGGCCAACGGCACCAGCTTCGTGGTGTTCCGCGATTCGCCCAACAAGGCCGCGGCGTGGAAGCTGATCGCGTGGCTGGCCTCGCCGCGGGTGCAGGCCGAATTCCACGCGCTCACCGGCGACCTGCCGCCGCGGCGCTCGCCGTGGTCCACCCCGGCGCTGGCGGGCGACGCGTACGCGCGCGCCTTCCGCGACCAGTTGGAGCGCGCGGTGTCCACGCCCAAGGTGCCCGAATGGGAGCGCATCGCCACCGAGATGCTGCTGGTGGGCGAGCAGGTCGCCAACGGCCGGCTGAGCGTGGACCAAGCCGCCGAGGAACTGGACCGGCGCGCGGACCGCATCCTGGAGAAGCGGCGCTGGATGCTGGACCAGGCGCAGAAGGCGGGAGTTGCGCCATGAGGGCGCCGCATTCGCTCGCCGGCTGGCTGTTCGCCGCGCCCGCACTGGCGGTCATCGTGGTGTTCTTCGGCCTGCCGGTGCTGGCCGCGTTCGCGCTCAGCCTGACCGACTTCGACATCTACGCGCTGGCCGACATCGGCAACCTGCGCTTCGTCGGCCTCGACAATTACCTGGGCCTGCTGCAGAACCCGCTGTTCTGGAAGTCGCTGGGCAACACCGCCTACTTCGTTGCCGTGGGCGTGCCGCTGTCGGTGGCGCTGTCGCTGGGCGCGGCGCTGCTGCTGCACTCGAAGCTGGGGCGATTCAAGGGCTTCTTCCGCACCGCGTTCTTCGCGCCTGTGGTGACCACGGTGGTGGCGGTCGCGGTGATCTGGCGCTACCTGTTCCACACCAAGTACGGGCTGGTGAACTGGACGCTGTCGTGGCTGGGCGTCGATCCGGTCGACTGGCTGGGCGATCCGCACTGGGCCATGCCGACCATCATCCTGTTCGCGGTGTGGAAGAACTTCGGCTACAACATGATCATCTTCCTGGCCGGCCTGCAGGGCATCCCGGAGGACCTGTACGAGGCCGCGCGCATCGACGGTGCCTCGCGCTGGGCGCAGTTCCGCCACGTCACCGTGCCGCAACTGGGGCCGGTCATGCTGCTGGTCGGCATCCTGACCATGGCCGGCTATTTCCAGTTGTTCGCCGAACCCTACGTGATGACCCAGGGCGGCCCGCTGGAGAGCACCAAGAGCGTGCTGTACCTGATGTACGACGAAGGCTTCAAGTGGTGGAACCTGGGCAACGCGTCCGCGGTGGCGTTCCTGCTGTTCGTGCTGATGACGGCGGTCACCAGCGGCCTGCTGTGGTTCGCGCGCAGGCGAGGGGTGGAGTAATGGGCTGCGCCATGCGCGACCTCCCCTATAGGAGGGGCTTCAGCCCCGACCGCAGGTCATGGGGGGAAACCAGGAAAGGTCGTCGTTCGCCATCCCGGTGCCATAGGGCATGTTCACCGCATGCGGGGTGGTGTGCGGTCGGGGCTGAAGCCCCTCCTGCAGGGGGGATGGCGGCATGAATCGTCGCGCTGCCGCGATCGCGGTCAATGCGCTGCTGGTGCTGCTGGCGGTGGCCAGCCTGGGACCGCTGCTGTGGATGCTGTCGGTGTCCTTCATGCAGACCGGCGAGGCGGGCCACTTCCCGCCGCCGCTGCTGCCGGCCGCGCCGACGCTGGACAACTACCGCGAACTGTTCGTGCGCGCGGGCATGGGGCGCTACCTGCTCAACAGCTTCATCGTCTCCGGCAGCGTGATGCTGCTGTCGCTGCTGTTCAACACCATGGCCGGCTACGCCTTCGCCAAGCTGCGCTTCAAGGGCCGCGACCGCACTTTCCGCGGGCTGCTGGCGGCGCTGGTGATCCCGGGGCAGGTGGCGATGATGCCGCTGTTCCTGCTGCTCAAGCAGATGGGCCTGGTAAACACCTACGCCGGCGCCATCGTGCCGGGCATGGCGGCGATCTTCGGCATCTTCCTGGTGCGCCAGTACGCGCGCTCGATCCCCGACGAACTGCTGGAAGCCGCGCGCATCGATGGTGCCGGCGAGGCGCGCATCTTCTTCCGGATCGTGCTGCCGGGCCTGAAGCCGATCCTGGTGACGCTGGCCATCTTCAGTTTTCTGGGCGCGTGGAACGACTTCATGTGGCCGCTGATCGTGCTGAGCGACGACGCCCTGCAGACGCTGCCGGTGGCGCTGGCGTCGCTGTCGCGCGAGCACGTGATGGACTACGAACTGATGATGGCCGGTTCGGTCGTCACCATCCTGCCGGTGCTGCTGCTGTTCCTGGTGCTGCAGCGCTACTACATCCAGGGCCTGTTGCTGGGCAGCGTGAAGGGCTGAACCCGGCGAGCGGCCATTGCGGAGCTTGGACCACGATGAAGATGGAACCGTCATTCCCGCGCAGGCGGGAGCCCGGCACCTTGGCTTTCCGTTGCCCCTGCACGGGCGGCACCGTTCGCCGGATGCGTGTTTTCGCGGGGAGGGCAGGGCTGGCCTGCCTCGTCGCGCTCGCCGCGGTAGCGGCATCCGGCGCGAATGCGCAGGAGCAGGTGCGCGTCCTCGACGATTTCGGCGACGCATCGGCCTGGCGTGTGGTCGCCTCCAACCAGGTCAGCGGCGCGCTGCGCCCGGTCGAGGGCGCGGAGGGTGGGGCGCTGTGTCTGGACTACGACTTCAACGGCGTGTCCGGCTACGTGGGCCTGCAACGCGACCTGCCGCTGGACTATCCGGACAACTACGCTTTTGGCTTCCGGTTGCGCGGGGATTCGCCGCGCAACGACCTGCAGTTCAAGCTGGTCGATGCCAGCGGCGAGAACGTGTGGTGGGTCAACCGGCCGAAGTACGACTACCCGACGGCATGGACGCCGGTGCGCTACAAGCGCCGCCACATCGACAAGGCCTGGGGCCCCGATCCCGACCGCGTGCTGCGCAGGAGCGCCAAGATCGAGTTCACCGTCTACAACAACGCCGGCGGCAAGGGCTCGGTGTGCTTCGACCAGTTGACCTTTCAGCCGTTGCCGGTGGACGACGGCGCGCCGTTGACCGGCATGGCCAGCGCGACGGCGGCGTTCCCGGCCGGTGCGGCGGCGCTGGCGGTGGATGGCGACCCGGCCACGGCCTGGGCCGCTGATCTCCACCGCGGGCCGGCGGCGCAACTGACCCTGGACCTGGGCCGGCCGCGCGAATTCGGCGGCCTGGTCCTGCGCTGGAAGCCCGGCCTGCACGCGACGGATTACCGGGTGCAACTGTCCGACGACGGCGTGCGCTGGCGCGACGCGCGCACGGTGGTGGGCGGCAACGGCGGCAACGACTACATCGCGTTGCCCGAATCGGAGGCGCGCTACCTGCGCCTGCTGCCGGGCGACGGCCCGGCCTCTTCGTTCGCGCTGGCGGAACTGGAAGTGAAGCCGCTGGCGTTCGCCGCGCATCCCAACGACATGATCAAAGCGATGGCGGCCGAGGCGCCGAAGGGACGGTTCCCGCGCGGCTTCAGCGGTGAGCAGCCGTACTGGACCATCGTCGGCACCGACGGCGGCGCGGAGCAGGCGCTGATCGGCGAGGACGGCGCCGTCGAACTGGCCAAGGGTGGCTTCAGCGTCGAGCCCTTCGTGTTCACCGACGCGGCGCTGCACGCGGCCCCGGGCGTGCCGCACGACCACGCGTCGGCGCCGGCGCTCGACGGCACGCTGGCGAGCTGGGCGGACGTGGAAGTGCGCCAGTCGCTGCTGGACGGCTACCTGCCGATACCGACGGTGGCGTGGAAGCATCCGCGGTTCACCCTGGAAAGCACCGCGTTCGCGCACGAGCGCGCAGGCAAGGCGCGGCTGGTGACGCGCTACCGCCTGCGCAACACCACGCAGCAGGAACAGCGCTACGTGCTGGCGCTGGCGGTGCGGCCCTTCCAGGTCAATCCGCCCAGCCAGTTCCTCAACACCACCGGCGGCGTCAGCCGCATCCACCGGTTGTCGGGCGACGCCGCCACCGGCACGGTGTCCGTGGCCGGCAAGGCGTGGGTGCATCCGGCCGCGGCGCCGCAGCACTTCGGTGCCAGCACGCTGGACCAGGGCGATATCGTCGAACGCCTGGCCGCGCGCGACGTGCCGGCCCGGGAAGCGGTCGACGACGGCGAAGGACTGGCTTCCGGCGCCCTGCTGTACGAGATCGTCCTGGCCGCCGGCCAGTCCCGCGACATCGCCTTCTGGTCGCCGCTGTACGGCGATCCGCAGGCCCTGCCGGCGGACTGGAGCGCCGACGCCCTGCTGCGCGAGACGGCGGACGGCTGGCGCCGCCGGCTCGGCGAAATGAAGCTGCAGGTGCCGCCGGCCGGGCAACCGGTGGCCGACACGCTGCGCACCGCGCTGGCGCACATGCTGATCTCGCGCATCGGCCCGCGCCTGCAACCGGGCACGCGCTCGTATTCGCGCAGTTGGATCCGCGACGGCGCGATGATCTCCGAAGGGCTGCTGCGCCTGGGCCGCCCGGAGGTGGTGAAGGAATACGTGGAGTGGTACGCGCCGTACCAGTTCGAGAACGGCAAAGTGCCGTGCTGCGTGGACGACCGCGGCAGCGATCCGGTGCCGGAGAACGACAGCCACGGCGAGCTGATCTTCAACATCGCCGAATACTGGCGCTACACCGGCGACAAGGCGTTCCTGCGCAGGATGTGGCCGCACGTGCGCGGCGCGTTCGCCTACATGGAGCAGTTGCGGCTGAGCGAGCGCACCGAGGCCAACCGCGCCGTCGACGCGGCGTTCTACGGGATGATGCCGGCCTCGATCAGCCACGAGGGCTATTCGGCCAAGCCGATGCATTCGTACTGGGACAACTTCTGGGCGCTGCGCGGCTACAAGGACGCGGTGGAAGTGGCCGAGGCGCTGGGCGAAACCGCGGAGGCCGAGCGCATGGCCGCCTCGCGCGACCAGTTCCGCGCGGACCTGTACGCCTCGCTGCGGGCGGCGACGTCGCGGCACGGCATCGACTACCTGCCGGGCGCGGCCGAGATCGGCGACTTCGACCCCACCTCGACCACCATCGCGCTGGCGCCGGGCGGCGAGCAGGGCCGGCTGCCGGCGGACCTGCTGCGCAACACCTTCGAGCGCTACTGGACCGAGTTCGTGCAGCGTCGCGACGGCCAGCGCGAGTGGAAGGACTACACGCCCTACGAATGGCGCAACGTCGCCGCCTTCGTGCGCCTGGGCTGGCGCGAGCGCGCCTGGGACGTGCTGGACTTCTTTTTCAAGGACCGCGCGCCGCAGGCGTGGAACCAGTGGGCCGAAGTGGTCTCGCGCACGCCGCGCACGCCGTTCTTCGTCGGCGACCTGCCGCATGCGTGGGTGGCTTCGGATTTCGTGCGCTCGGCGCTGGACATGTTCGCCTACGCCCGCGAAACCGACGACAGCCTGGTGCTGGCCGCCGGCGTGCCGGCCGCCTGGCTGGACGGCGAGGGCATCGCCATCGACGGCCTGCGCACCCCGAACGGCACGCTCGGCTATGCGTTGCACCGCAAGGGCGGCGAAGTCGTGCTGCAAGCCAAGGCCGGCCTGAAGCTGCCCGCCGGCGGCCTGGTCCTGCCCTGGCCCTACGCCGACAGCCCGGGCGAAACCCGCATCAACGGCAAGCCCGCCCGGTGGCAGAACGGCGAACTGCGCATCACCGAATTGCCGGCCCGCGTGACCGTGCGCGTGCCCTAGGTTCCGCGCGGTGCTGTAGGAGCGACGTAAGCCGCGACCAGGAAATTCAGGGACAAGCCGCCAGCCGATGCACTCGGACGAAGCCTTGGCTTCGCTCCCTGTGCGTCGGCGTTGGCCCCGGATCTATAGATTTCGTTTACCCATCCGGTCGCGGCTGAAGCCGCTCCTGCAGGGGGCAGGGCCGGTCAACCATGAAGGCATGCGGGCGAATCGCGTATCCCTGGAACGCCGGACTTGCATGATGGTGCAGAGGCCCGGACTGCTTGCCGTTGTTGTGGGAACGACGTAAGTCGCGACCGCAGGAACAAAGGCCCCTTTTCCTCAACCGAATCCACGCCCATCGTTTGATCGAGCGCGCGCATCGGAAGGCGAATGCGGATCAGGAGATGGCTTGGGCCTTCAGGGGGAGCCGTTCTTCGCGGTGTCTGGTGTTGCCCGGTCGCGACTTGCGTCGCTCCTACGATTGCGGGGGAAGCGGCGCGCGGGCCGGCCGATCAGCCGCGCACGCGCTGGACGATGGCGGCGGCCATGGCGGAGCTTTCGGCGACCTTGTGCCATTCGCCGTTGTCCAGCCACGACTTCGGCACCATCCACGAGCCGCCGATGCAGACCACGTTGGGCTGCGAGAGGTAGTCGGCCGCGGTGTCCTCGGTGATGCCGCCGGTGGGGCAGATCTTCAGTTCGGACAGGGGGCCGGCCAGGCCCTTGAGCATCGCCAGGCCGCCGACGGCGGTGGCGGGGAACAGCTTGCACACACGGAAACCGCGGGCCATGAGCGCCAGCAGTTCGGTCGGCGTGGCGGCACCGGGCACCACCGGGATGTCGGCCGCGGCCAGCGCATCGGCCAGCGCCGGCGGCGTGCCGGGGGTGACCAGGAAATCGGCGCCGGCGTCGATGGACTGCTGGATCTGTTCGGTGGTCAGCACCGTGCCCGCACCGATCACGATGTCCGGCAGTTCCTTCTTCAGCATTGCCAGCGCTTCCATCGCCACCGGGGTGCGCAGGGTCAGCTCGATCGCCGGCAGGCCGCCCTTGAGCAGCGCCTCGGAGACCTTGCGCGCCTCGTCCAGCGTGTGCACGGTGACCACCGGCAGGATGCCGGCGGCGCGGAGGAGGGATTCGGCTTTCTGCTGGCGGGCTTGGATGGTCATGGCGGGTTGTTTCAGGTTGAACGGATTCGAGTGCTGTGGGAGCGACGTGAGTCGCGACCGGTCCAGTGGGAGAAGCTTCGCGACTTGCGTCGCTCCCACAGGCTTGCCGCCATCATGCGTCCTTGGCTTCGTGCGGCGCCTCGGCGGCGTGCGAGGCGTCGCCGAGTTCGTATTCGGCGTCGTATTCCCAGGTGCCGTCGTGGAAGGGCAGGCCGCAGGAGACCGACATGCCGCCGCGGTCGGCCGGAGTGACCACGTCGCGGTTCACGGCGAACAGGTTGCGGCCCAGGTCCAGCGCGGCGGGGGTGGTGTTGGGCGCGATCTCGCGCGCGGCCCATTCGTCGGCGCCGACCAGCGCTTCCAGCGTGCCGGCCTCGGCGTCCAGGCGGATCACGTCGCCCTCGCGCAGCTTGGCGATGAAGCCGCCGCGCGCCGCTTCCGGGGTCAGGTGGATCGCCGCCGGCACCTTGCCCGACGCGCCGGACAGGCGGCCGTCGGTGACCAGCGCCACGCGCCGGCCCTGGTTCTGCAGCAGGCCCAGCAGCGGGGCGAGCGAATGCAGTTCCGGCATGCCGTTGGCGCGCGGGCCCTGGTAGCGGACGACGGCGACGAAATCCTGCGGCAGCGCGCCGGCCGCGTGCAGCCGGTTGAGCGCGCGCGGATCGTCGACGACCACGGCGGGCGCTTCGATGAAGCGGTATTCCGGCTTCACCGCCGAGGTCTTGATCAACGAACGGCCCAGGTTGCCGCGCAGCAGGCGCAGGCCGCCCTGGGCCTCGAACGGCCGCGACGCCGGGCGCACCACGTCCTCGTCGGCGCTCTGCGCCACGCCCGGCGCGTAGGCCAGCCCGCCGTCCTGCACGCGCGGCTCGTCGCAGTACGCGCGCATGCCGCCGGGGACGAGGGTGGGCAGGTCGTGCATCAGGCCGGCGTCGAGCAGTTCGCGGAACACGAACTGGGTGCCGCCCGCCGCGGCGAAGCGGTTCACGTCGGCGTCGCCGTTGGGGTAGACGCGTGCCAGCAGCGGCACGGTCTGCGAAATCAGGTCCATGTCGTCCCAGGTCAGGACGATGCCGGCCGAACGCGCCACCGCGATCCAGTGGATGGTGTGGTTGGTCGAGCCGCCGGTGGCCATCAGCGCGGCCATCGCGTTGACGATGGCGCGCTCGTCGATCAGCCGGCCGATCGGGCGGTAGTCGTCGCCCAGCGCGGTGATGCGCAGCGCGCGCTCGGCGGCGGCGCGGGTCAGCACGTCGCGCAACGGCTGGTCGGGATTGACCGACCACGTGCCGGGCAGTTGCAGGCCCATCGCTTCCAGCAGCACCTGGTTGGAGTTGGCGGTGCCGTAGAAGGTGCAGGTACCGGCGGCGTGGTAGCTGGCGGCTTCGGCTTCCAGCAGTTCTTCGCGACTGGCTTGGCCCGCCGCGTAGCGCTCGCGCACGGCGGCCTTTTCCTTGTTCGGGATGCCCGGCGTCATCGGCCCGGCCGGCACGAACACCGCCGGCAGGTGGCCGAAGGCGAGCGCGCCGATCAGCAGGCCCGGCACGATCTTGTCGCACACGCCCAGGTACAGCGCGGCATCGAACATGTCGTGGCTCAGCGAGATGGCCGTGGCCTGCGCGATCACGTCGCGCGAGAACAGCGACAGTTCCATGCCCGGGCGGCCCTGGGTCACGCCGTCGCACATCGCCGGCACGCCGCCGGCGACCTGCGCGGTGGCGCCGATTTCGCGCGCCATCCGGCGGATGATCTCCGGGTAGTGCTCGAACGGTTGATGCGCCGACAGCATGTCGTTGTAGGCGGTGACGATGCCCAGGTTGGGCGTGGCGTCGGCGCGCAGGCGGCCCTTGTCGGTCGGCCCGCAGGCGGCGAAGGCGTGCGCCAGATTGCCGCAGCTCAGGCGCGTGCGCTGCGGCCCTTCGCGGTTGGCGGCGTCGATGCCGTCCAGGTAGGCGCGGCGCAGGGGCGCGCTGCGCTGGCGGATGCGTTCGGTGACTTCCTGGATGCGGGGGTGCAGGCTCATGGGCGTAGGGCTAGGCTGCAGAAGTGCGGATTCTGCATGTCATGGCGGAAAGGGCGCGTTGCGTGCAGCGCCCGCGGGGCTCCGGGACGGAGCGGGGGCAATGCGGGACGACGGCGAAGGCATGCTGCTTTCTACTGGCTTTGCGCCATGCGCGAAAGTGACCAAAGCCAGACCAGTCCTTGCGCGAAGGCCGCAGCGTGCTGCGGCGCAACGGCGATTTGCGCGGAAAACGCTAGAGGGCTTACGCGGCGTGGTCGCCGTACAGTTCCACCGCGAACGCGGCCGCGCCCAGCAGCCCCGGGCGCGGATGCACGTTGGCCAGGGTGGGCACGCGGCCCATCGCCGGCGAGAAGCGGCCCTTGTGCTCGAAGCGCTGGCGGAAGCCCGAATGCTGCAACGACGTCAGCAGTTTGGGCACCAGGCCGCCGGTGAGGAACACGCCGTCCCAGGCGCCGGTGGTCAGCACCAGGTCGCCGGCGATGGCGCCGAACACCGCGCAGAACACGTCCAGCGTGCGCACCGCGCGCGGATCGCCGGCCTCGGCGCGCGCGGTGATGTCGGCCGGCAGCAGCGGGCCGCCCGGATCCTCGCCGGCGATCTCGCCCAGCGCGCGATACAGGTTGACCAAGCCCGGGCCGCAGATCAGGCGCTCGTTGGAAACGCGGCCGAACTGTGCCGACAGCACTTCCAGGATGCGGATCTCCTCCGGCGTGCCGGGCGGAAAACTGACATGGCCGCCTTCGGTCTCCAGCGGATAGGCGCGGCCGTCGCGGATCACCAGCGCCGCCACGCCCAGCCCGGTGCCCGGGCCGATCACCGCGTAGGTGCGCGGCACCGACAGCGGCGCGGGCGTCCAGTGCGCCGGGCCGATCGCCACCACGTCCTTCGGCGAGAGCAGCGACACCGCCATCGCCTGCGCGGCGAAATCGTTGACCAGCTTCAGTCCGTCGAAACCCAGCGCCTGGCGGGTGCGGTTCACCGAGATCACCCAGGGGTGGTTGGTGATGCGCGCCTCGTCGCCGTCCACGCGGCCGGCTACGGCGAACACGCCATGGCGCACGCTGGAGCCGGTCTGTTGCAGGTAGTGCTGCGCGGCGTCGGCCAGCGAGGGGAAGTCCGCCACCGCGAACACCTGCACGCTGTCGTCCAGCAGCGGGGACGCGGCGCGGGCGTCGGCCAGCGCGAAGCGGGCATTGGTGCCGCCGATGTCGGCGAGCAGCACGAACGGCGACGGACTCATGCGGCGAACTTCCTGGTCGGGACGTAGAGGCTTCCGGGGGTGATCCGCTGCATTCGCGTGTCGCTTCCTGTGTGCTGGACGTCGGCCCACCTCGCGTGGGCCGCGCATGATAGCGCGGCACCGCGCGCGCGGAAGCCGGCGCACCGCATGCCTGCGCGGCGCGTATACGTATGCGCGCCGCCGTCGTGCCGCCGCGCGCGCCTTCGCTTCACATGCCGCGCTGCGATGCAGCATGCCGGGACGGGGCGAGGGGCGGTGGGCATGCGAAGTTGCCTAGTGAAAACGGTTACATGGCAGAATAGCGCAAGCGTCCATGCGCGGGAAACGCCGCCTGGACCCTGCAACCGGGAGGGGCCCGGCGGCAGCCGACCTGAGCAGGGCGCAGCCCGACCGGAGCAGTGATGGCCAGTGTTCAACTCGACCGCGTGCGCAAGGTGTACGACAACGGCCAGGTGGCCGTGCACGGGGCCAGTTTCGAGATCGCCGACGGCGAGCTGATGGTGCTGGTGGGGCCGTCGGGCTGCGGCAAGTCCACCCTGTTGCGGATGATCGCCGGGCTGGAGGAGATCAGCGGCGGCGACCTGCTGATCGGCGGCCGCCGCGTCAACGACGTGGCGCCGAAGGACCGCGACATCGCCATGGTGTTCCAGAGCTATGCGCTGTATCCGCACATGACGGTGGCCGAGAACCTGGCGTTCGGGCTGAAGCTGCGCGGCGTGCCGCGCGCCGAGATCGAGCGGCGCGTGCAGGCCGCGGCCGACACCCTGGGCATGGCGCACATGCTGGGCAAGCTGCCGCGCGAGATGTCCGGCGGCCAGCGCCAGCGCGTGGCGCTGGGCCGCGCGCTGGTGCGCGAGCCTTCCGTGTTCCTGCTGGACGAACCGCTGTCCAACCTGGACGCCAAGCTGCGCCATTCCGTGCGCACCGAGATCGGCCGCCTGCACCGCAAGCTGGGCGCGACCATGGTCTACGTGACCCACGACCAGGTGGAAGCGATGACCCTGGGCCAGCGCATCGTCGTGCTGAAGGACGGCCAGATCCAGCAGATCGACACGCCGATGGCGCTGTACGACCGGCCGGCCAACCTGTTCGTCGCCGGCTTCCTCGGCAGCCCGGCGATGAACGTGCTGCACGGCACGCTGCAGCGCGCCGACGGCCTGCGACTGTCGATGGATGCCGGCGCGGCCGTGCCCCTGGGGCAGGCGAGCGTGCCGGAGGCATGGCTGGGGCGGCGCGTGGCGCTGGGCGTGCGGCCGGAGCACCTGCAACCGGCGGCGGACGGCCAGTCGGCGTTCGAGGCGCAGGTGGAGCTGATCGAGCCGGTGGGCAACGAGGTCTTCGTCAACCTGTCCGGCGGCGGCCAGCCCCTGGTCTCGCGCGTGGCCCCGCAACGCCTGCCGGAACCGGGCCAGCCGCTGCGCATGACCGTGGACGGCGGCGTGCTGCACTTCTTCGACCCGGATACGGGGGAGAGGATGTGATGTAGGAGGGGCTTCAGCCCCGACAGCACCGTCCGTCATTGCCTGTGATTTCCCGGCAGCGGATGGCTAATGGATTCCAGTTTTCGCTGGAATGACGACAGCCGGGAGCCATGTCATCCGGAACCGATACGAACCGGCGGACTGTCGGGGCTGAAGCCCCTCCTGCAGGGTTGGCTGTCATGCCGGTCGTTCTTGTGCGTGGGCGAAAAACAAAGCCCCTCGTCGAGGGGCTTTGTCCTTTACCTGGCAGGTGGAGCTTTGGTTGCAGCCTAAGCGATGGTCAACCACGGCTGACGTCGCGGACCGCCTGGGCCACGTAGTCCAGGTTGTCCTGGTTCAGTGCGGCCACGCAGATGCGACCGGTGCCCACGGCGTAGATGCCGTACTCGTCGCGCAGGCGGTCCACCTGCGCCCGGGACAGGCCGGAGTAGGAGAACATGCCGGCCTGCCGCTGGATGAAGGCGAATTCCGGCGCGCCCAGCGCGGCCAGCCGGTCCACCAGGCCGGCGCGCAGGGCGTGGATGCGCTCGCGCATGGCGCCCAGTTCCGATTCCCACAGCGCGCGCAGCTCGCTGCTGCCCAGCACGCCGGCCACCAGCGCGGCGCCGTGCGTGGACGGGCTGGAATAGATGGTGCGGATGATGCGCTTGACCTGCGATTGCACGGCCTGGGTGGCGTCGGCGTCCGGGCCAACCACCGACAGCGCGCCGACGCGCTCGCCGTACAGCGAGAACGACTTGGAATACGAATTGGCCACGACGAAGCTGTCGATGCCGGCCTCGGCGACGATGCGCACCGCGGCGCCGTCCTCGGCGATGCCCTTGTCGAAGCCCTGGTAGGCCATGTCAATGAAGGGAAACAGGCCGCGTTCCTTCAGCAGCGCGGCGACCTGCTTCCACTGCTCCACGGTCAGGTCGGCGCCGGTGGGGTTGTGGCAGCAGGCGTGCAGCAGCACGACGGTGCCGGGCTCCAGCCTGTCCAGGTCGGCGAGCATGCCGGCGAAGTCCAGGCCGTGGGCGGCGGCGTCGAAATAGGCGTAGTCGACGATGTCGAAGCCGGCGGCGCCGAACACCGCGCGGTGGTTCTCCCAGCTCGGGTTGCTGATCGCCACGGTGGCGTGCGGCAGCAGTTTCTTCAGCAGGTCCGCGCCCACACGCAGCGCGCCGCTGCCGCCGATGGTCTGGGTGGTGGCCACGCGGCCGGCGGCGACCAGCGCCGAATCCCGGCCGAACACCAGCGCGCGGGTGGCGCTGTCGTAGGCGGCCATGCCGTCGATGGGCAGGTAGCCGCGCGGCTTGCCCTCGGCGGCCAGCGCCTGCTCGATCCGGCGCACGCATTCCAGCAGCGGGATGCGGCCCTGTTCGTCGTAGTAGATGCCCACGCCCAGGTTGACTTTGCGGGTGCGGGAATCGGCGTTGTAGGCTTCGGTCAGCCCCAGGATCGGATCGCCGGGGACCAGTTCGACGGATGCAAAAAGAGACACGGAAGTAGGACCGTTGCGGGTGAGGGAGGGGAGGTGGAGCGGCCTGCGATGCTAACAGGAGCGATGGCCTTCCGTACCCCGGCCCAGCCCGGCGTATGGCGGTCCCGGCCCGCGCAAGCTCGCGCCCGGGCGGCTATACTCAGCCGTTGGCGTGCATTTTAGTGCGTCCGAATGCCTTGCAAATCAATGGCCTGGCGTTCATAGCTGATTCCTTACAACACTTGCGGCAGCGCGCCGGCCCGGTCCGGTCGCGGTGCCCGGAAGACACCGCCGCATGCGCCTTTCCACCATCAAGCTGTCCGGCTTCAAGTCCTTCGTCGATCCCACGGTCCTGCACCTGCCCACCAACATGACCGGCGTGGTCGGTCCCAACGGCTGCGGCAAGTCCAACATCATCGACGCGGTGCGCTGGGTGATGGGTGAAAGCTCGGCCAGCCGCCTGCGCGGCGATTCGCTGACCGACGTGATCTTCTCCGGCAGCTCGGCGCGCAAGCCGGTGTCGCAGGCGTCGGTGGAGCTGATCTTCGACAACAGCGACCACGCCATCAGCGGCGAGTTCGCCGCCTTCAACGAGATCTCGGTCAAGCGCACGGTCAGCCGCGACGGCCAGAGCAACTACTACCTCAACGGCACCAAGTGCCGCCGCCGCGACATCACCGACCTGTTCCTCGGCACCGG
Organism: uncultured Pseudoxanthomonas sp.; assembly: GCA_937975725.1. Lineage (GTDB taxonomy): Bacteria > Pseudomonadota > Gammaproteobacteria > Xanthomonadales > Xanthomonadaceae > Pseudoxanthomonas_A. The sequence goes on from CALJUL010000054.1 coordinate 28,897, forward strand.
CCTGGGCCCGCGCAGCTATTCGATCATCGAGCAGGGCATGATCAGCCAGATCATCGAGGCCCGGCCGGAGGACCTGCGCGTCTACCTGGAGGAAGCCGCCGGCATCTCCAAGTACAAGGAGCGGCGCAAGGAGACCGAGACCCGCATCCGCCACACCCGCGAGAACCTGGACCGCCTCAACGACCTGCGCGAGGAGATCGGCAAGCAGCTCGAGCACCTCAAGCGCCAGGCCCGCCAGGCCGAGCAGTACCAGGCCCTGCAGGAAGAGCGCCGGATCAAGGACGCCGAGTGGAAGGCGCTGGAATACCGCGGCCTGGACGGCAGGCTGCAATCCCTGCGCGAGGCGCTGGCGCAGGAGGAGACGAAGCTCCAGCAACTGATCGCCGAGCAGCGCGAGGCCGAGCGCCTGCTGGAAACCGACCGCGTGCGCCGCGAGGAGGCCGCCGAGGGCCTGAACAAGGCGCAGGGCGAGGTCTACCAGGTCGGCAGCACGCTGGCCCGCATCGAGCAGCAGATCCAGCACCAGCGCGAACTTGCCGAACGCCTGAAGAAGGCGCGCGACGAAGCGCACAACGCCTTGCAGGAACTCGGCCAGCACATCAGCGGCGACGAGACCCGCCTGGCCGTGCTGCGCGAATCGGTGGCCGACGCCGAGCCGCAACTGGAGCAGTTGCGCGAAGAGGACGTGTTCCGCCAGGACGCCCTGCGCGAGGCCGAGGCCGCGCTGGCCGACTGGCAGCAGCGCTGGGAAGCGCACAGCCGCGAATCCGCCGAGGCCTCGCGCGCCGGCGACGTGGAGCGCACCCGTGTGGACTACCTGGACCGGCAGGCGTTCGAGGCCGAGCGCCGCCGCGAAGCGCTGGCCGGCGAGCGGACCGGGCTGGACCTGGACGCGCTGGCGGCCGCCTTCGAGCAGTTGCAGGCGCAGCACGACACCCAGAAGGAATCGCTGGACACGCTGACCGAGCAGGTCGAGGCGCGCAAGCGGGCCGCCGCCGACGTGCAGGAGCAGCAGCGCGCCACCCAGGCCGAGCTGTCCGAGGTGCGCAAGCGCGCGCAGGAAGCGCGCGGCCGCCTGTCCTCGCTGGAGACCCTGCAGCACGCCGCGCTGGGCCAGGAGCAGGGCGCGGCCATGACCTGGCTGAAGGCGCGTGGCCTGGACAGCGCCGCGCGCGTGGGCGAGAAGCTCACCGTCGAGCCGGGCTGGGAGAACGCCGTCGAAGGCGCGCTCGGCCAGATCATCGAAGGCGTACTCGTGGACGCCCCCGAGGCGCTGGTCGACGCGCTGGGCGAACTCGGCGAGGGCCGCATCGCACTGGTGTCCGACGACCGTGGCGAGGTGGCGGTGGCGCCGACTTCGCTGGCGGCCAAGGTGCAGGGCCCCGCGGCGATCCGCCGCCTGCTGGCGCGCCTGCACGTGGCCGAGGACCTAGCCGGGGCGCGCCGCCTGCAGGCCACGCTGGGCGAGGGCGACTCGGTCATCACCCGCAACGGCGAGCGCCTCGGCGCCGGCTGGGTGCGGGTGCTGCGTTCCGGCGCCGCCAAGCAGGGCGCGCTGCTGCGCGAGCGCGAGATCCAGGCGCTGCGCGGCGAGATCGAGACCTTGCAGGCGCGCGAAGCCGAACTGGAAGAGCGCCTCGCGCAGTTGCGCGACCAGTTGCTGGCCGCCGAACAGCAGCGCGAGGACGCCCAGCGCACCCTGTACATGGCCCACCGCGGCGTGTCCGAACTGGCCGGCCAGTTGCAGAGCCAGCAGGGCCGCGTGGACGCCACCCGCACCCGCATCGAGCGCCTCGACGGCGAGATCGCGCAACTGGTGGAAACCCTGGACGCCAGCCGCGAACAGGCGCGCGAGGCGCGCATGAAGCTGGAAGACGCCGTGTCCCGCATGGGCGAGCTGGAAACCGCCCGCCAGGCGCTGGAAGCCGAGCGCCGGCAACGCGTGGAAGCCCGCGACGCCGCCCGCGACGCCGCCCGCGCCTCGCGCGACGCCGCGCACGCGCTGGCGCTGACCCTGGAGTCGCAGCGCGCGCAGATCGTCTCGCTGAGCCAAGCGCTGGACCGCATGGGCGGGCAACGCGGGCAACTGGATTCGCGCCTGGAAGAACTGACCCTACAACTGAACGAGGGCGATTCGCCGGTGCAGGAACTGGAAGCCCAGCGCCAGGCCGCGCTGGAGCACCGCGTCACCGCCGACCGCCAGCTTGCCGAGGCGCGCGCGCTGCTGGACGGCATCGACAACGAGCTGCGCCAGTACGAACAGACCCGCCAGCAGCGCGACGAGCAGGCGCTGGCCCAGCGCGAGCGTATCTCCCAGCGCAAGCTGGACCAGCAGGCGCTGGCGCTGAAGGCCGAGCAGCTTTCCGAGGCCGTCGTCGCCGGCGGCTTCGTGCTGGAGGACGTGATCAACACGCTGCCCGAGGTCGCCGACCTGCGTGAGTGGGAGCAGGCGGTCGCCCAGATCGACGGTCGCATGCGCCGGCTGGAGCCGGTCAACCTGGCCGCCATCCACGAATACGGCGAGGCCAGCCAGCGCGCCGAATACCTGGAAGCGCAGAACACCGACCTGACCGCGGCGCTGGAAACGCTGGAAGAGGCCATCCGCAAGATCGACCGCGAGACCCGCGGCCGCTTCAAGGACACCTTCGACCGCGTCAACGCCGGCGTGCAGCAGCTCTATCCGCGCCTGTTCGGCGGCGGCCACGCCTACCTGGAACTGACCGGCGAGGACCTGCTGGACACCGGCGTGGCGATCATGGCGCGCCCGCCGGGCAAGCGCGTGTCCAACATCTCGCTGCTGTCCGGCGGCGAGAAGGCG
>CALJUL010000055.1 GCA_937975725.1 uncultured Pseudoxanthomonas sp.
GCGCTACATCGCCGGCCACGAGGACCTGGACACTGCGCGCGAGCCCGCCAGCGACGATCCCACCGTCACCGTGCCGCGCAAGATGGACCCGGGCCCGCTGTTCCCGTGGGATGCCGTGCTGCGTGCGACGCCGCTGGAAAGGCTGGTGCCCTGACGGGCCACGCACGGGCGGCCGGTATAATCGCCGTCCGCCAAGACCCCAGGCCCTGCCGTGCCCGCACCCGAACCCGTCGTCTCCGAACTGATCGAACTGCTGTCGCTGGAACGGCTGGAAGACAACCTGTTCCGCGGCCAGAGCCGCGACATCGGCACCAAGTACGTGTTCGGCGGCCAGGTGCTGGGCCAGGCGCTGTCGGCGGCGCAGGCCACCGTGGAAGGCGGCGCCGGTGAGCGCCGCGCGCATTCGCTGCATGCCTACTTCCTGCGCGCCGGCAACATCGAGGCGCCGATCGTCTACGAGGTGGACCGCACCCGCGACGGCGGCAGCTTCTCGGTGCGCCGGGTCACCGCCATCCAGCACGGCCGGGTGATCTTCTTCTGTGCCGCCTCGTTCCAGGCCGCGGAGGAAGGCGCCGAACACCAGCTCTCCATGCCGGAAGTACCGCAGCCGGAGGACATCGGACCCGCGTCGCCGGTGCCGGCCGAGGTGATGGCGACCCTGCCGCCGAAGGTGCAGCGCTGGCTGTCGCGGCGCGGGCCGTTCGAGTTCCGCCACGTCTATCCGCGCGACGAACTGAACCCGCCCAAGCGCCCGCCGTTCCAGCAGGTCTGGTTCCGCCTGAGCGAGCCGGTCGGCGACTCGCCGGAACTGCACCGCGCCCTGCTCGCCTACGCCTCCGATTTCCAGTTGCTGGGCACGGCGACGTATCCGCACGGCATCAGCTACTACCAGCCCAACGTGCAGATGGCCTCGCTCGACCACGCACTGTGGTTCCACCGCCCGTTCCGCGCCGACGACTGGCTGCTGTATTCCATCGACAGTCCCAGCGCCAGCGGCTCGCGCGGGCTGGCGCGCGGGCAGATCTTCGACCGCCAGGGCCGGCTGGTCGCCAGCACCGCGCAGGAGGGTTTGATCCGCGTGGTGCCCGATGCGGAAGCGGCCTCGGCCGTGCCCGCCAGGGAGTAAGGGAAACCGCATGAGACAGGTGTTCACCAGCCAGCGCATCGAAACCGTCGAAGGCGTGGCCAAGCTGCTGACCGACGCGGGCATCGCCGTGCACGTCAGCAACGGGCGCTCGTACCACAGCAAGCGCAGCGGGCAGTTCAGCTACACCGAGCCGGTGAAGGCGCAGCAGCAACCCGCTATCTGGGTGCGGCATGCCGAGGACCAGCCGCGCGCGCGCGAACTGCTGCGCGAGGCCGGCCTGCTGGAGACCACGCGCCCGGGCTACGCGCCGACGCTGGCGTTCCGCAGCGAATACGACGAGGCGCCGGTCCGGCAGCGCCCGTGGGCATGGCGCATCCGCCTGGTCCTGCTGGCGCTGATCGCGCTCGCCGCCGCGGTCATGTGGATGCGGCGGCCCGCGCCGCCCGCCGCGATACCGCAGGCGCAGCCGCAACCGTCCTCGCCGGCCGACGAGGACGTGGACCGCATCCGCATCCAGCCGCCCGCCGGCGGCTGAACCGGCGCGGCGGCGTCCGGGCCGGTCACATCCGCCGCGCGGCCGCGTCAGGGTCTGCAATCCACCCGATGACCCTGCCCGCATGAACGCGCTCGCCCTCGACCTGACGCTGCAAGCCGAACTGCCCGCTGCCGCGCGCGGCAGCCGCGAAGCCTACGGCCGCATCGTCCACGCCTGCCAGAACACCGTCACCGCCATCGCCCTGGCGATCACCCGCGACGTGCAGGCCAGCGAGGACATCGCCCAGGAAGCCTTCCTCAAGGCGTGGCAGCAACTGGACCGGCTGAAGAACGCGGCCAGCTTCCTGCCGTGGCTGCGCCAGATCACCCGCAACCTGGCGCGCGACTGGCTGCGCGCCCAGCACGGCCGCCCGCTGTCCGGCGAAGCGGCCGACATCGCCATCGGCATGGCCGCCGATCCCGACCCGACGCCCGGCGAACGCCTGCTGCGCACCGAGGAGGAAGCCGTCGCCGCCGAGATCATCGCCACCCTGCCCGAGGACAGCCGCGAAACCCTGCTGCTGTTCTACCGCGAAGGCCAGAGTTCGCAGCAGGTGGCCGACCTGCTGGGGCTCAGCGACGCCGCCGTGCGCAAGCGGCTGTCGCGCGCCCGCACGCTGGTGCGCGACGAACTGCTCAAGCATTTCGGCGAGTTCGCCCGCGCCACCGCGCCCGGCGCCGCCTTCACCACGTTCGTGCTGGGCGGCCTGGTGGGCGCCATGCCGGCGGCGAGCGCGGCCACGGTGATCGGCACCGGCGTGCTGGGCAGCGGCCTGGGCGCCGGCAAGCTGGGCGGCGGCGGCCTGGCCACCGGCGGCGCCGCGGGCGGCGTGGCCGGCGGCTCGCTCGGCCTGATCGTCGAACAGATCACCCACCAGCCGGCCATGCTGGGCGGCATCGCCGGCGGCATCGCGGGCGGGCTGGTGGGCTATGCGTTCACGTGGTGGTACCTGGCGCGCCTCTGCCGCACCGCGCAGGAACGCCTGCAGATGCGCCGCTTCATGGCCTTGAACGCCGCCACCGGTTCGGCCTGGCTGTTCTGCGTGATGCTGGCCACCGTGCTGACGCCGGGCTGGCAAGTGGTGATGGCGGTCGCCGTGCTCGGCCTGGGCGTCGTCAACTACCAGTACCTGGTGACGCTGCCGCGGATCATGGAACCGATCCTCGCCCACCCGGCCAACGCGGGGCGCCGCCGCGGCTACGACTACGTGGTCGGGCACCAAGGCATCGTGCTGAGCAGCACGCTGGCGCTCGGGGCGATGCTGTTCGTGCTGGTGCGGACCGGCCGGCTGGCCTTCTGACTTCCCGGCCGCGCGCGGGGCGGTCACACTCCGCGCCCGAGGCCGTCGTGCCCGCATGGGCCGGAAGCGGCGGAGGCGCGATGGACACCCTGGCGATCGAACTTTCCCTGCGCGAAGCGCTGCCGGCCGCGGCCGGCGGCGACCATGCGGCCTATGGCCGGATCGTGGCCCTGTGCCAGAACGCGGTCACCGGCATCGCCCTGGCGATCACCCGCGACGTGCAGGCCAGCGAGGACATCGCCCAGGAAGCCTTCCTCAAGGGCTGGCGGCAACTGGGCACGCTGAAGAACCCGGACAGCTTCCTGCCGTGGCTGCGCGAGATCACCCGCAACCTGGCGCGCGACCACCTGCGCGCGCAACGCCATCGCCCGATGACGGGCGAAGCCGCCGCGGTCGCCCTGGCGCTCGCCGCCGACACCGCGCCCACGCCCGCCGAAGCCCTGCTGCGCACCGAGCAGGAAGCCGCCGCGCTGGAAGCGATCGCGGCGCTGCCCGAGGACGGCCGCGAAGTGCTGCTGCTCTATTACCGCGAAGGCCAGCGCTCGCAGCAGGTCGCCGCCCTGCTGGGCCTCACCGACGCGGCGGTGCGCAAGCGGCTGTCGCGCGCGCGCCGGCACGTGCATGCGGCACTGATGGCGCGCTTCGGCGAGTTCGCGCGCGCCTCGGCGCCGTCGGCCGCGTTCGCCAGCGGCGTGCTGGGCCTGCTTGCGGTGGCCGCACCGCCCTGCGCCGGCGCGGCGGTACTGGGCAGCGGCGGCGGCATGGCCGCCGGCAAGGGCGTGGCGAAGCTGCTGGGCGCCTCCGCCGGCATCGTCGCGCTGGGCACGCTGGTCGGCATCGCCGCAGTGTGGCTGGGCATCCGCAAGCCGCTGCGCGACCCGCTGGACGCGCGCGAGCGGCGCGCGCTGCTGCACTACGGCCTGTTAAACACGGCGCTGATCGTGGCGTTCGTGGCCGGCATCTCGGCGCTGGCGCGGCTGCCGGGCTGGCTGCCGCACCTGCTGCTGAGCTTCGGCTACATGGCCGGCATCTGCTGGTCCAGCGGGCGCTGGCTGCCGCGCATCCTGCAACGGCGCAACGCGCGCGACCTGCTGCGCGACCCCGAAGGCACGCGGCGCCGGCTGCAACGCCAGCGCCGCTGGAAGACCTGGGGCACGGCCATCGGCATCGCCCTGGCGACCGCCGGCCTGCTGGCGGGACTGGCCATGTCCGGCCGCCTGCCGCTCTGATCCGCGCCGCCGGAACGCGCACGCCCGCGGCGGGCGCGGGCGTGCGGGGATTGCCGGCGTACCGCGTGCCGTCAGCGGCGGATGCCGCGGTGGGATCCCAGTTCGTCCTTGGACAGCGCGCCGTCCTTGTTCGCATCCAGCGCGTCGAAACGTTCGGCCAGGCGCGGATGCGCCTTGACTTCCTCGCGCGACAAGCGGCCGTCCTTGTTCGCGTCCACGGCGGTGAAGCGCTCGTCCAGGTGCGCCTGCATGCGCTGCTCGAATTCCGCGTGGCGCTGCGCGTCGGCCCGGTCGATCTCGGCGCGGGTCAGCCTGCCGTCCTTGTCGGCGTCGGCCTTGGCGAACCATTCGTCGCGGCGCTGCTTGGTGCGCGCTTCGCGGTCGGTACGGTCGATCACGCCGTCCTTGTTCGCGTCCATCTCATCGAAGCGGGCGGCCAGACGCGCATCGGCGGCGGCCTCGCTGCGGCTGATCTTGCCGTCGCCATCGGCATCGAGCCTGCCGGACGCGAAGCCATGGCGCGGGCCGTGGCCGCGCGGGCCGTGCCGGCCATGGCGCTGCGGGCGCTCGTCGGCGGTGAGCCTGCCGTCGCCGTTCTTGTCCAGGCGGTCGAAATGCGTGGCCAAGCGCGTGCCCGCGGCCTCGGACTTGTCGATCGCGCCGTCGTTGTTCTTGTCCATTTGCAGGCGGGCCGGCTTCTGCGCGCCGGCGTCCTGCGTGGCGGCCAGCGCGGTGCCGGCGCCCAGGGCCGCCAGCACGGCCACGAAAAGCAGGGTCTTGCGGTTCATCGTGTTCTCCTGAAGGAACGGCACCCGTCGCGCCGTTGCCGGGGAAAACGCCCCGCCGCGGCTGTGGTTGACCCGGACTCGACGGCGTTCAGCCTGCGTAGATCGCAGCGCACGCGACCACGTGCGCGCAGTATCCTGCCGCCATGACGCACACCCTCGCCCGCGCCGTTTCGCTCCTGGGCCATCCCCTGCTGGTGCTGCCCCCCGCAATGCTAGCGATGCTGGCCGCACGCGGCAGCGGCGGCGAGGCGTTGCACGGCATCGCGGCGGGCTTCCTCGGCTTCGGCGCGCTCGTGGTGGCGTACACGCACTGGCAGGTGCGGCGCGGCCGCTGGGTCCACGTGGACGCCAGCGGGCCGCAGGAGCGCCGCACGCTGAACCGTTTCCTGTTGGCGGCGCCGACCGTGGCGACCGTCGCGGCGGCGCTGGCCGGCGCAGCGCCGGCGCTGTGGCTGGCGCTGGGCCTGTCCGCGGCGATGATCGCGATGGCGATGGCGGTGGCGCGCCGCTGCACGCTGTCGCTGCACATGGCGTTCGCAGTGTTCTCCGCCTGGCTGGCGGGCCATGCCGGCTGGCCGTGGCTGCTGGCGGCCGCGGCGTTCACCGCGCTGGTCGCGTGGTCGCGTCTGGCGCTGCGCCGGCACACGCCGCGCGACCTGCTGGCCGGCACCGCGGCCGGCCTGCTGGCGGGCCTGGCCCATGGATCGCTGCTGCGCGCGTGGGAAGGCTAGCGATGGGCGAAGACAACACCCAGCCGATCGACGACCTGCGCCTGTTCCACACCGGCGAGCATCCCTGCGGCTACTGGCCGGAGCGGATCGCGCGCGACCTGGTGCTGGACCCGCGCGACCCGCGCCTGCCGCAGTTCTATCCGAATGCGCTGGCCTGGGGCTTCCGCCGCTCCGGCGACATCGTCTACCGCCCGCATTGCCGCCAGTGCCGCGCCTGCGTGGCGGTGCGCATCCCGGTGGCCGACTTCGCGCCCGACCGCAGCCAGCGCCGCTGCGCCGCGCGCAACGCGCAGGTGCAGAGCCGCATCGTCGCCGCGCTGCGCACCGACGAACACCTGGCGCTCTACCAGCGCTACCTGCGCGCCCGGCATCCGCACGGCGGCATGGACGACCACGGCGCGGTGGAGTTCGACCAGTTCCTGGTCGGCAACTGGTCGCACGGCCGCTTCCTCGAACTGCGCGAGGACGGCGAACTGCTCGCGGTCGCCGTGACCGACCGCGTGCCCGGCGCGCTGTCGGCCGTCTACACCTTCTACGATCCTGCGCAGGAAGCGCGCGGCCTGGGCACGCTGGCGATCCTGCGGCAACTGGAATGGGCGCGCCGCGACGGCCATGCGCACCTCTACCTGGGCTACTGGATCGACGGCCACCGCAAGATGGATTACAAGCGGCGCTTCCGCCCGCTGGAGACGTTCGACGGCCGCCAATGGGTCCGCGCGGCGACGTGAGATGCAAATGTGAGTGGCTTCCACGGATGGCGCACAGCAGAATGCGCGCCTTCGCGCGGCACGACTGCGGCGCGGAATCCCCGTCCACCGGAATGGAGCACTGCATGAAACTCAACGTTCTCGCCCTGGCCGCCCTGGCCGCCCTGTCCCTCGCCGCCTGCAACAAGGACAAGTCCACCGACGACGCGGCCGCCGCCGCTGCGACCGAGGCCAGCGCCGATGCCGAGGCCGGTGCGGAAGCCGCTCCCGCCGACGACGCGACGGCCACCGCCGCCGCCGACACCGTCGATGCCGGCACCGGCGTGCCGGAGTGCGACCAGTACCTGGAGAAGGTCTACGCCTGCATCAGCGACAAGGTGCCGGAAGCGCAGCGCGACATGATGAAGCAGGGCATCGAGCAGTCGAAGGCCGGCTGGTCGGCGGTCGCCGACAAGTCCGCGCTGGCCGCGCAGTGCAAGACCGCGATGGACCAGGCCAAGACCGCGTACGCGGCGATGGGCTGTTCGTTCTGATCCCGCGGCCGGCATCGCCGCCGGTCCACGACGCCCCGGTCCGCCGGGGCGTTTTTTTTACACGGCCGACATGTGCGCGTGACAGAATCGCCGGATGCGAAGACTCCTTCCCGTCCTGCCGATGATCCTCGCCCTGGCCGCCTGCGCCGGCACTCCGTCCCGCGACGGCGATGTGCCGGCCGTCGCCACCCTGCGCGTGGCGACCTACAACACCTCGCTCTATTCGGACGAGGCCGGCGGCCTGGTCCGCGAACTGGAAGCCGGCAGCGCGCAGGCGCGCAAGATCGCCGCGGTGCTGCAGAAGATACGGCCCGACCTGGTGCTGCTCAACGAATTCGACTACGACGAGGCGCACCGCGCCGCCGACCTGTTCCAGCAGCGCTACCTGGGCGTCGCCCAGCCCGGCGGCGGCGAGCCGCTGCGCTATCCCTACCGCTATCTCGCCCCGGTCAACACCGGCGTCCCCAGCGGCCTGGACCTGGACTGCAACGGCAAGGTCGGCGGCGACGGCCGCGACCGCGGCAACGACGCCTGGGGCTACGGCCTGCATCCGGGCCAGTACGGCATGCTGGTGCTGTCGCGCCATCCCATCGACCCGGCGAACGTGCGCACCTTCCAGATGCTGCGCTGGAGCACGCTGCCCGGCGCGCAGAATCCCATCGACCCGGCCTCGCGCGGCGCCTTCTACCCGGACGACATCTGGACGCGGTTGCGGCTGTCTTCCAAGTCGCACTGGGACGTGCCGGTGCGGACGCCGCAAGGCACCCTGCACTTCCTGGTCTCGCACCCGACGCCGCCGGCCTTCGACGGCCCCGAGAAGCGCAATCACCAGCGCAACGCCGACGAGCTGCGCCTGTGGCACGAATACCTCGCTCCCGGCGACAAGCCCTGGCTGTGCGACGACCAGGGACGTTGCGGCGGGCTGGCGCAGGACGCCCGCTTCATCATCGCCGGCGACCTGAACAACGACCCGGCCGACGGCAACGGCCTGCACGAGACCATCGTGGAACTGCTGGAACATCCGCGCGTGCTGCGCATGCCCACGCCGCGCAGCGCCGGCGGCGAGCAGAAGGCGCGCGAATACGCGGCCAAGGGCATCGCGCGCATCGGTTCGCCGGCGCACGTGACCGGCGATTTCGGTCCGCGCGTGGGCGCCCTGCGCCTGGACTACGTACTGCCCTCGACCGGCTTCGCGCTGAAGGGCAGCGGCGTGTTCTGGCCGGCCCGGGAAGATCCCGACGCCGCCATCGCCGACGGCAGCGACCACCATCTGGTGTGGGTGGATGTTTCGTTGTAGGGCGACGGTGGGTGTGTTGTGCGGGCCGGGTGCGGGGCTGCTCGGCTGTTGGCGGGAAGTTAGGAAGTTAGGAAGTTAAGGGTTAAGGGTTAAGGGTTAAGGGTTAAGGGTTAGGGGTTAGGGGTTAGGGGTTAGCGAGCATTGCCCGAGAACCACCGCACCGTTCGTTGTCTCCGCACTAGCGGAACCCAGCGCTTCCTGCGTAAGACGCGATGGACAGAAATCGCCGCTCGGACACGGCAATGACTTGAGTGCGCCTTCCGGCGCCCATCGCATGTTGCGGTGAATGCGGTGGCGGTGCGGCTCAGGTGAAGCGGCGCGGCTTGCGCCATTCCTGCGGCTGGCCGCTCTATGCAGGAGGAACGCTGGGGGATGCGGGCGACGGGGGCACGGCGACGACGCGCGGCCCGAAGCCGAACACGGTGTCGCTCTGCGCGGAAACGATCATGCGGATCATGCTGCCGGGCACCATCAATTCGATCTGCACCTCGTGCCCTTCCGGATTGCGCCCCACCAGCGTCATCTCGGTGAACGCGCCGCCGGTGTCGATCTCCTTGCAGAAGACGTGCGGGCCGTCGGGCTGGTCGGTCAGGTAGGGCTTGATCGCCTCGCCCAACGCATCCAGCGCCTGCGGGAAGAAAAACACGGCGTAGCCGGTATTGCCGTTCATCGGATGTCCCTGATTGCATGCGCCACGGGTCGCGCGCGATCGCGCGCACGGCCCGCGGCCGGTGGAAAACGGACTGTACCCGAGGCCCGGGCCCAGCGACACCATGCATGCACCAGCCACGTGCTGCGCCACCGTCCAGCGAAGGCGGACGACAGAGGGCGCTACAAGCACGGGTGCGATGACGGCGACCGCGCTTCCATCTTCACCCATGCCATGCGATGAGCGGAATCGCACAAAGGCCGCCGGCTCATGCATCCGCTGTTGCACAGCCTGCCGGACGAAGCAAAGGACGCACTCCACCATCCCGGCTTCATCTCCAACGATTCCAGCCGGTATCGCAGGTCATTCCAGTCCGATATCGATGGCCGCGGCCGCCGCGCAGGCCTTGGCGCGGGCGGCCTCGATGCTCTCGGCGCGCGCGAGGGTGACGCCGACGCGGCGGTGGCTTTCCACCCGCGGCTTGCCGAACAGGCGCAGCGCGGTGTCCGGTGCGGCCAGGGCGCCTTCCACGTTGCCGAACACCGGCACGCCGTGGCCGTGCGCCAGCAGCGCGCACGAGGCGGACGGGCCGTTCTGGCGGATGACCGGGATCGGCAGGCCGAGGATGGCGCGCGCGTGCAGGGCGAATTCCGACAGCTCCTGCGAGGCCAGCGTGACCAGGCCGGTGTCGTGCGGGCGCGGCGAGACTTCGCTGAACCACACTTCGTCACCCTTCACGAACAGCTCCACGCCGAACAGCCCCCAGCCGCCCAGGTCGTCGGTGACCGCCTTCGCGATGGCCTGCGAACGCTCCAGCGCGCGCGCCGACATCGGCTGCGGCTGCCAGCTCTCGCGGTAGTCGCCGTCGATCTGGGTGTGGCCGACCGGATCGCAGAACGAAGTGCCGCCGGCATGGCGCACGGTGAGCAGGGTGATCTCGTAGTCGAAATCGACGAAGCCCTCGACGATGCAGCGGCCGGCGCCGGCGCGGCCGCCGGTCTGCGCGTAGTCCCAGGCCGCGTCGATGTCGGCTTCGCCGCGCAGGGTGCTCTGGCCCTTGCCGGAGGAGGACATCACTGGCTTGACCACGCAGGGCAGGCCGATGGCCCGCACCGCCTCGCGGTATTCCTCGCGCGTGTCGACGAATCGGTACGGCGAAGTGGGCAGGCCCAGCGTTTCGGCGGCGAGCCGGCGGATGCCTTCACGGTCCATGGTCAGGCGCGCGGCGCGCGCGGTGGGAATGACGCGCACGGCGCCTTCGGCTTCCAGCGCCACCAGCGTCCCGGTGTGGATGGCCTCGATCTCCGGCACCACCAGGTGCGGCTGTTCCTGCGCGACCAGCGCGCGAATCGCGGCCGGGTCCAGCATGTCCAGCACGTGCGAGCGGTGCGCCACCTGCATGGCCGGGGCGTCGGCGTAGCGGTCGGCGGCGACCACTTCCACGCCCAGCCGCTGCAGTTCGATGGCCACTTCCTTGCCCAGTTCGCCCGAGCCCAGCAGCAGCACGCGGGTGGCATGGGGAGACAACGGCGTGCCAAGGGTGGTCATGCGGACGATCCGGTCGGAAGGGGCGCCAGTTTACCGGCCCGGCCGACGGACGGCAGGCATCGCGCGTTGACATTTGATATCAAATTGATATCTTTAAGCCTCAACCAAGGAAAAGTGCCATGAGAGAGAACGCCAAGTCGTCCCTGCCCGGAATCCCGACCCTGCTCGGCCTGCTGGCCCTGGGCGCGGGTTCCGCCGTCGTGTTCGTGCGCGCGGCCGCCACCCACCAGCCGGCCGGCATCGTGGTCGCCGCGTTGCTGGGCGCGCTGGTGGTCTTCCTGATGGCCGGCCTGTACAAGCTGGAGCCCAACCAGTCGGCCGTGCTCAGCCTGTTCGGCAAGTACGTGGGCACGGTGAAGGACAACGGCCTGCGCTGGAACAACCCCTTCCTGAGCAAGAAGAAGGTCTCGCTGCGCATCCGCAACTTCGAGAGCAGCCGACTGAAGGTCAACGAGCTGGACGGCAGCCCCATCGAGATCGCCGCGGTGATCGTGTGGCAGGTCGTCGATTCGGCCGAAGCGGTGTTCAACGTGGACGACTACGAGAGCTTCGTGCACATCCAGTCCGAGGCCGCGCTGCGCGCCATGGCCAGCAGCTACCCCTACGACCAGCACGAGGAAGGCCAGATCGCCCTGCGCAGCCATCCGCAGGAAATCTCCCAGCACCTGCAGGAACAGATCGCCGAGCGCCTGGGCAAGGCCGGCGTGGACGTGATCGAAGCGCGCATCAGCCACCTGGCCTACGCACCGGAGATCGCCCAGGCCATGCTGCAGCGCCAGCAGGCCAACGCGGTGATCGCCGCGCGCACGCGCATCGTCGCCGGCGCGGTGGGCATGGTGGAGATGGCGCTGGCCGAACTGCAGAAGAACGGCGTGGTGCAACTGGATGAAGAACGCAAGGCGCAGATGGTCAGCAACCTGCTGGTCGTGCTGTGCGGCGAGCGCGGCACCCAGCCCATCGTCAACACCGGCTCGATCTACTGAGCCGGCGGACGGGACGGGACCGTGTCGGAAAAGAAGGCCTATCCGCTGCGCATCAACGCCGAGGTGCTGGCGGCCGCGCAGCGCTGGGCCGACGACGAGTTGCGCAGCCTCAACGCGCAGATCGAATACGTGCTGCGCGACGCGCTGCGCAAGGCCGGCCGGCTGCCCAAGGCCGGCGCCAAGGACAAACAGGAGAACGAGGCATGAGCACGGGCACGCGCTGGAGCTATCTGGTGGTGGAAGCGAAGACCGGGATGATGGGCGGTTTCAAGCACGAAACTTTGCAGGACGAACTCGACAAGCACGGCAAGCAGGGCTGGGAGCTGGTGAACGTGGTGCATGCGTATCCCACGCTGTCCTCGCCCACCCTGGTCTTCAAGCGGCCGGCCTGACCGGCGCCGACGCATCAGGCGGCTCCGCCGGACACGGATGCCGGAACCGCACCCGCCCCCGGCCATCCGCCCGTTTCATCGAGGAACGACGATGCCTTCCTCCACCGCCCCGCCCGCTTTCCCGGTTGCCTGGAAGGACGACCTGAAGGTCGCCGCGCTGCTCGGCGCCGCCTCGGCCGCGGCGACGGCGGCGTTGTTTCCCTATCTGTTGCAGACCATGCCGGAGCGCTTCGCCGCACTGCCGGTGCCGCTGCCGCTGCTGGTCGTGGCGCAGGCCGCGCAGGCTTTCGTGCTGCTGGGCCTGCTGTCGCTGCTGGGCCTGCGCATGGGCCATCGCGTCGGCCTGGGCGCGCCGCTGTTGCAGCGGTGGATGAACCGCCGCTCCCTGCCCGCGCTGGCGCATCCGCCGCGCCCGGTGCAGGCGACGGCGCTGGGCGCGGCGAGCGCGCTGCTGGTGCTGGCGATGATGCGCGTGGTCGATCCCTTCCTGCCGCCGATGCGCCATCCGCCCGCACAGGCCGATGCCGGCACTTCCGCGCTCAATGGCCTGCTGGCGTCCTTCTACGGCGGCATCGCCGAAGAACTTTTGCTGCGGTTGTTCCTGATGACCCTGCTGGTGTGGATCGTCACGCGCCTGCGCAAGGCCGCGCCCGGCGGGGCCGCGTACTGGACCGCGATCGTGCTGGCCGCGCTGCTGTTCGGCGCGGGCCACCTGCCCGCGGCGCAGCACATCTGGGGCCTGGACACGGCGGTGGTGCTGCGCACGGTCGGCCTGAACGCGGTCGTCGGCGTGGCCTGCGGCTGGCTGTTCTGGCGGCGGGGCCTGGAAATGGCGGTGCTGGCGCACTTCAGCGCCGACATCGTGCTGCACGTGCTGGCGCCGCTGGCCGGCACCTCGCCGACGTGAAGACGCCGGCACCGCCGCGCCGCACGCGCGGCGCCCCATGACACGATCCACCGAAGGAACCGCACCCATGCAGCACCGGCAGGAATTCCCCCTCGCCCCCTTGCCCGCGCACGCCGCCTGGTGGCTCTGGCTGCCGGTCGCGTTCGCGGCCGGCGCGGTCGTCGTCGCCATGGGCATGCAGTCGCGCACACCGCCGCCCATGGCGCTGTGGCTGGCGATTCCGCTGGTGCTGCTGATCGGCGCCGGACTGGCCCTGGCCCTGCGCCGCCGCCGCATCGTGCTGGACAACCGCCAGTTGCAGGTGCAGGCCACGCTCTACACGCGCAAGCTGGCGGTCGAGGCGCTGGACCTGGACAAGGCGCGCGTGCTGAGCCTGGAGGAACACACCGACCTGCGCCCGATGCTGAAGACCAATGGCTTCTCGCTGCCCGGCTTCAAGGCCGGGCATTTCCGCCTGCGCAACCTCACCCGCGCCTTCTGCCTGGTCACCGACGCCACCCGCGTGCTGGCGCTGCCGCTGCGCGACGGCGGCATGCTGCTGCTCAGCCCCGCGCGGCCCGCCGACCTGCTGGCGCGCCTGCGCGAACTGGCGACACCTCCGCCGCGCCGCTAAGCTGCGCGCATGCCGCGCCCGCCCGCCCTGCCCCTGCGCAGCGTCCTGCTCAACACGCCCCGGATCGAACTGTGGCCGGCCGGCCTGCTGCGCGCGCGCAGCAATGCGGACGCGCGCACGCTGGCGCAGGCGCATACCGTGCTGCGGCGCAAGCGCGACGGCCGCTACCTGGCGGCGGTGCTGCCGCGGGGCGTGCAACCGCTGCTGCCCGGCCTGCCGCGCGAACCCGGCCTGGACGCGGCCTGGGACGCGCTGGAACGCAGCGAAGGCGAAGCGCGCGGCTTCAACATCGACGGCGCCGGCACGCTGCCGGTCGACGCGCTGCTGGACCGCTTGCGGCACCTGGGCCTGGACGAAGGCTACGGCACGCGCACCGGCCTGGCGCTGGTGGCCGAGCCGGCCGCGCTGGCCTTCGCCGGCTTCGACCGCTTCCGCCGCCCGCTGTGGCTGACCGCCGCGGCCGCGCGCACCTGGCTCGCGATGCGGCAGGCCGCCGCGCGCGACGGCATCGCGCTGGACGCCATCTCCGGCTACCGCAGCCACGACTACCAACTGGGCATCTTCGAACGCAAGCGCGCGCGCGGGCAGACGGTGGAGCAGATCCTCACCGTCAACGCCGCGCCCGGCTACAGCGAGCACCACGGCGGCAACGCGCTGGACATCGGCACGCCGGGCGAACCGCCGGCGGAGGCGACGTTCGAAGCGACGCCCGCCTTCGCCTGGCTGGCCGGCCGTGCCGGCGATTTCGGCTTTGCGATGAGCTATCCGCGCGGCAATCCGCACGGCATCGTCTACGAGCCGTGGCACTGGTGCCTGCGGGAGGCGCCCTGACCGGCATGCAGCGCCGCGAGCTGCTGGCAGCCGGACTGGCGGCGGGCACGCTGGGGCTGCTGCCGGCATGTTCGCGGACGGCGCCGGCGCAATCCTGGGCCGAGGACATCGCCGCGCTGGACAGGACCGGCATCGCCGGCCGGCTCAGCGCGCGCAGCACCGAGGGCGTCGTCGCCGCCCTGCGCACCTGGCGCGGCGCGGTGTGCATCGCCGGCGCGCGCTACAGCATGGGCGGGCAGACGCGGGAACCCGAGGCGCTGCAACTGGACATGCGCGCCATGGACCGCCTGATCCACCTGGATCCGCAGGCCGGCATCGCGCGCGTGCAGGCCGGCATGCGCTGGCGCCGGTTGCAGGAATTGCTGGACCCGCACGACCTGTCGGTCAAGGTCATGCAGAGCTACAGCAACTTCAGCGTCGGCGGCTCGGTTTCGGTCAACTGCCACGGGCGCTACGTCGGCCAGGGCGCCATCGGCGGCACCGTGCGCGCGCTGCAACTGGCGACGGCCGACGGCCGCGTGCTGGAACTGTCCCGCAGCCGGGAACCGGAGCTGTTCTCGGCCGTCCTCGGCGGCTATGGCGGCCTGGGCGTGATCACCGAGGTCGAACTCGACCTGGCCCGCAACACACCCATCGCGCGGCAGGTCGAGCGCGTGCCGCTGGCGGAATATCCGGCGTGGTTCCTCGCCCACGTGCGCGGCAGGGACGGCGTGGTGATGCACAACGCCGACCTGGTGCCGCCCGACTTCGACGCGCCTCTGGCGATCACCTGGTCGCGCAGCCGCGCGGCCCTGACCGATCCGCGCCGGCTGGTGCCCGAACACGCCGACTACAGCCGCGACCAGAACCTGATCTGGTCGGCCACCGAACTGCCCGGCGGCGAATACCTGCGCGAGCGCCGGCTGACCCGGCGCCTGCTGGCCGAGCCGCGGGTGGTCATGCGCAACTGCGAGGCCAGCCTGGACGCTGCCGCGCTGGAACCGCGCACGCGCCGCTTCTCCACCTACCTGCTGCAGGAGTATTTCGTGCCGGTGCCGGCGTTCGCCGGCTTCGTGCGGCGGCTGCGCGAAATACTCGCGGCGGCCGACGCCAACGTGCTCAACGTGTCCATCCGCCATGCCGCGGCCGATCCGGTTTCGCTGCTGCGCTGGGCCGGCGAGGACATGTTCTGCTTCGTGCTCTACCACAAGCAGCGCACTTGGCAGGACGCGGCCACCGCCGGCTGGACGCGAGCCCTGATCGACGCGGCGCTGGCGCACGGCGGCCGCTACTACCTGCCCTACCGCCTGCACGCCACGCCGCGGCAGTTCGCCCAGGCGTATCCGCAGGCACGCCGGTATGCCGCCCTCAAGCGCGAGGTCGACCCCGGCAACCGTTTCCGCAACCTGCTCTGGGACAAGTACCTGCCTGTGGCGTAAGTGCAGCGGGCGGCCGGTGCGGGGTTTCCAAGGGATCCAGGTCCCGTCGCAGGATGCTGCGTGCGCGAGGCCGGCAACGGCAACACAGCCTGCATGAGTGTGCGTTCCCATGACGCTCGCTTCCATGCAATGGTGCACAAGGCCGATGCAATCCCGGAACAGGGCACCGAAGCATCCGGCTCCGCCACGCGAAGCCCGGGCGGCAAGCCGCATGGTTTCGCCCGCGCATGCGCCCTCGGCTCGCCCGCGTGTCAAGGACAACGCGCCACGCGGCCGCCGGACCGCTTGACGCCGCGGGCGTGCGGCCTCCACGCTTGCCCGCGGGGACCCTCCATGGACAAGGCAATCGCCGCCGCGCGCGGCGCCGCCGTCGTGGCCCCGCCGCCCGGACCACGCGAGGAAGGAAACCTTGGACACGCCCAATCCCTACGAAAGCCCGTCCGCCACCGTGGAGGAGGCCCACCTGCCGCGCGAGCGCGACATCCCCGACGAGATCGCCCGGCCGATCCGCCACGGCTGGATCGCCGCCTGCGTGTCGGGCACCCTCACCCTGCTGATGGTCGTCGTCGGGCCGATGGTCGACGACGGCGCGCGGTTCGATGCCTGGAACCTGCTCGACGTGGGGTTGATCGCCCTGCTCGCGTTCGGCATCTACAAGCGCAGCCGCACCGCGGCCACGGTCATGCTGGCGTATTTCGTGCTGTCCAAGATCCTGATCATGGTCGAGACCGGCAAGCCGAGCGGGCTGGTGGTGGGCCTGCTGTTCGCGATCTTCTATTTCCGCGCCATGACGGCGACGTTCCGCTACCACCGCTTCCTCAAGGAGTGGAAGCGCAATCCGCCGGCCCCGAAGCGTTCGCTCAGCGAGGACCCGCTCTTCGCGGCAAAGACGCCGGACAACGGCGCCGGCTGAGCCAAGCCGGCGCACCGCCAGGGCCGCGGCGCTTCAATCCTGCGAACGCTTGGTCGGCGTCTTCTCGCCGGCGCCGAAGTCGGCGATGCGCCACAGGTACTGCGCGGCGTAGGTGCGGTACGGCCCCCAGCGCTCGCCGCGGGCCAGCAGTTCCTTCGGCGTGGGCATGGCTTCCAGCCGGTCCACGAGCTGGGCGCCCTTGCGCACGCCCAGGTCGTCGATGGGCAGCACGTCCGGGCGGCCCAGGCGGAACATCAGCATCATCTCCACCGTCCAGCGGCCGATGCCGCGCACGGGCACCAGCGCGGCGACGATCGCGTCCTCGTGCATGGTGGACATCTGCCGCAACGTGGGAATCTCGCCGCGCTGCTCGCGCACGGCCAGGTCGCGCAGCGCCAGGGTCTTGTTGCCCGACACGCCGCAGGCGCGCAGGGTCGCGTCGTCGATGCGGCCCAGGGTGTCGAAATGCAACCGCGTGCTGCCGATGGCGGCCTCGACCCGGCCGACGATGGTGGCCGCGGCCTTGCCGCTGAGCTGCTGGTAGAGAATGGCGCGCGCCAGCGCGTCCACCGGGTCGAACGAAGCGCGCCAGCCCGGTTGCGGCTCGATCGGGCCGATCCGCTTCATCCACGTGCCCAGCTTGCGGTCGCGTCGGGCCAGGTGGTCCCAGGCCTGCCCAGTGTCGAAACCGCGCACGTAACGGGGCATAGCCTCAGCGCCTGACCGCGTCCACCGCCCACAGCACCCAGCCCAGCATCAGCGTGCTGCCGCCCACCGGCGCCAGCCGCGTCGGCAGGCCGGCCAGCACGCCCAGCAGCAGGCTGCCGGAAAACAGCAGCGTGCCGGCCAGCAGCAGGTACAGCCCGGCCCGGCCCAGCCAGCGCGCCGTCCCGGCCGCCAGCGCCGCCAGCGCCACGCCGTGGCCGAAGGCGAACAGCGCCGCCGTCTGCAGGTGCGATTGCGCCTGCCCGGTCGCGCCGTGGGCGGCGTAGGCGGACAGCCCCACCGCCGCCGCGGCCAGCAGGCCGCCGCAGAGGGCGAGGAAGGAAGGCTTGCGTTGGCGGCGGTCGTAGCTGGTCAGCACGGGCGGGCCACTCGGCGGGGCGGCATGGCGCCCGGCACGTCAGGACACGGGGCCGCAAACGCAACGCGCCGCATGAAGCGGCGCGTTGACGTGGTGCGGGACGATGCGGACATCCGTCCGTGCCGGCTTACTGCTTGACGGCCCAGTAGATGTCGAACTTGCCGTCGGCGGTGAAGGAGGCGTCCACGCCCGCCTTCCACGACTCGTACGGACGGTCGATCACTTCGTGGCCGGCGGTGACGGCCCAGGCGCGCAGCGCGTTGCGCTGGTTGTCCAGTTCGGCCATGTAGCCGGCATAGGTGGCGTAGGCGGACTTGTGCGCCTGGGTGCGGACGTACTGCACCGGTGCGCCCGCCGGGATGGTGACCTTCAACTCGCCGTCCGCGGTCGCGGCGACCGGCGCCGGGGCGGGCGCATCGCCGGCGGCGGCGTCGGCCTTCGGGGCGGCGCCCGACTTGCGGACCGGCTGGGCCACGTCGAACGCGTACTTCTCGGTGCCGAAGTCGGTGGTGATGATGCGCAGCGGGCCGGCGGCCTCCAGGCCGTTGGCCTCCATCACGCGCTTGATCCATTCCTGGTTGGACTTGATCGAGGCCTTGATGGCGTCGTTGGTGCGGTCGATGTTGCCGGCGTTGACGACCAGCAGGTTCTCGGCGGGCACGTCGACCAGCTTCAGGTCGGTCAGCGGGCTGCCTTCGGTGCGGTAGTCGAAGTTCGGCACGCTGGCCAGCAGGTTGGTCAGCTTGCCCAGGCCGGCCTTGACCGCGTCGCCGACGTGGCGGCTGACGTACATGCCGGCGTAGCGGCCCAGCAGGTTGAAGCCGTAGTTGACGTCGTAGCTCTGGGTGACCTTGACGTTGCGGTTGTTCTTGCCGGTCGGCTCCAGCGTGAAGACGCTGCGCTTGTCCGTGCCCATGCGCTTGTCGACGATGGCGTAGGCGATCTTGCCGGAGCCGCCGGAGGGGGCCGGGCGCTCGCTCTCGACGATCTCCCAGCTACCCGCGCCCCAGCCCGGGTTCTCGGACTTGAAGTCCACCTTGGCGCCCACGCCGGCGTTGTTGGCGTCGCCGCCGGAGTAGCTCAGCTCGTTGGCCGCGCTCGGGATCAGCGGGTTCCAGTCCTTCATGCGCCGCACGCTGTTGAGCGTGTCGAACACGATGGTCATGCGGCGGTTGGTCTCGACGCTCTCTTCCAGGTGCCGCTTGGACGGCAGGACCAGACCGATCACCAGAAACAGCGCCAGAACCAGCGCCAACGCAATCACGAACTCGATCAAACGGGTCATTCAGGAGTCTCCGGGGGCCGGTGTCTCGGCCGTCAAGAAAAATGCACCGCGCATCCTAGCAGGCTTGATGGGGGTTCGGGCAGTCTACCCGGCGTCGGCCCGCGGCCCATTCCGCAGCGTAGGGTAAGCCTCGTCGGCGGGTCCGGCGGGGTGCGTGCCGGCCTGCGGAATCGTGCGTATCCCAGAGCCTACAGGACATGGTCCGGAAGCGTCCCTCGCGCATGGAGAGCCCGGAAAACAGCGGCCCGGCCCGGTCTGCGCGAGATGGGCTTGTGTGCCGGTACTTTCCGGCTTCCTCATGGCGGCGCCGGCATCCAAGACGTGGCCCGGTCTGCGCCACTGCATCGGGCCCACGGTTGCGATTGAAACCGTAACCCGATCCCACGCGGCCGGCGGCACGGAACGGGACAGCCTTCGACACGGACAGTGATGGCTACCCGGCCATGGCTGCATGCGGTCGCATTGCGCCAGGCTCAGGCGCGCTTCGAGAGGATCATCCGCCTCGGCCCGCAAGCGCGGCATCCACGATGCGGCGAACTCCCGGCGACCGCAGCGACCGGGCAGCTCCCGCTCAGACCAACTGCAACTCGAAGGCCTTGAGCACCGCCCGCGTGCGGTCGCGCACGCCGAGCTTGGAGAGGATGTTGGAGACGTGGTTCTTGATAGTGCCCTCGGCCACGCCCAGCGAGTTGGCGATCTCCTTGTTGGAGAAGCCGCTGGCCATCAGCCGGAGGATCTCGGTCTCGCGGTCGGTCAGCGGGTCCGGGCGGTCCAGGCTGACGAACTCGTTGCGCATGTGCTCCAGCCCCGACAGCAAGCGCTGGGTCACCGCCGGCTGCACCAGCGAACCGCCCTCGGCCACGGTGCGGATGGCGCCGACCAGTTGCTCCAGCGACACGTCCTTCAGCAGGTAGCCCTTGGCACCGGCCTTCAGCCCGGCCAGCACCAACTGGTCGTCGTCGAAGGTGGTCAGGATGATGGTGGGCGGCAACTGGCCGGCCCGGGCCAGCGCCTGCAGCGCCTCCAGGCCGGACATCACCGGCATGCGCATGTCCATCAGCACCACGTCGGGGCGGACCTGCGGCACCAGTTCCACCGCCTGGCGGCCGTCGGCGGCCTCGGCCACCACCTCGATGCCGTCGTCCAGCGCCAGGAGGGATCGGATGCCCTGGCGCACCAGGGTTTGGTCGTCGACCAGGCAGACTCGGATCACGCGGGTCCTCCGGAGCTGAGCTCGGGTGTCGGTTCGGAAAGAGATGGGGCATGCGGGGCCGGCGACAGGCCGGCCGGCGGCTCCATCACCGGCAGGGCGATGGACAGCCGGAAACCGTCGCCCGGTCGGGTGTCGATACGCAGTTCGCCGCCGTATTGGGACAAGCGTTCGCGCATGCCGGTCAGGCCGTTGCCCGGCGCGACCTCCTGCGCGCCGTCGCCGTCGTCGCGGGCGTCGATCAGGATGCGGCCGCCCTCGCGGCGGGCGCGCAGCCACAGATGGCGCGCGCCGGCATGGCGCACCGCGTTGGTGATGATTTCCTGTGTGCACCGCAGCAAGACATGGGCGCGGTGCGGGTCTTCCAGGGTCAGCGGCTCTTCGATGTCCATGTGGATGGCCAGCGAAGGCACCTTCTCGGCCAGCGGGTACAGGGTGGCCCCCAGGTCGATGGCACCGCTGTCGCGCAACTGGCTGACCGCCTCGCGCACGTCGGTCAGCAGCAGGCGGGCCAGGGTGTGCGCCTGCTTTACGTGTTCCTGGGCGCGGCCCTCGGTCATGTGGCCAGCCACTTCCAGGTTCAGGCTGAGCGCGGTCAGGTGGTGGCCCAGCAGGTCGTGCAGCTCGCGCGAGATGCGGGTGCGCTCGTTGACGCGGGCGCTCTCGGCCAGCAGCACCCGGGTGGCGCGCAGTTCGGCGTTGAGGCGGCGCTGCTCCTCGCGCGCCTGCGCCTGCTGGCGGGCCACGTAGGTGGTGATCAGCACGAAGGCGGCGAAGCCCACGTAGAACATGGACTGGAACAGCGCCTCCCAGAAATTGAAGTCGTCGCGGGCCATGAACGACGGCACCAGCAGCACGTGCGCGGCCAGCAGCCAGGCCACGGCCAGGCGCAGTTCCAGCAGCCAGGGCAGCACCCCGGCCATGATCAGCAGCAGCACCGCGCCCAAGCCGGTCTGGGTGTAGAAACCCACGCCGATGGCCGTGGCGGTCAGCACCATGGCCATGGGGATGTTCCAGCCCGGCGGCAGCGCGCCGCGGCTGCCGTCCAGCGCGCGCGTGGCCAGCCAGTACACCGCGCCGAAGGCGAAGTAGCACGCCGCCGTCAGCGGCAGGTTGACGCCCTGTCCGTCCGCGCCGCTGGAAGGCGGCAGCACCCACACGTTCAGGATGATGGGAATCCCCACCAGGGCCCACGTGTAGAGGCCGGCGGCGCGCAGCAGGCGGGTGTGGCTGAGTCGTCCCAACATGCCGGCATAGTAGGCGCAAACGCCCCCGGCCACGTCCCACTAAAGTCATGCGCCCCGCGCGGCCGGAGGCCGGCCGGATTCATCCCCCACTCACCGTGCGCCTCGCGGGTGCTGCGTGCCCATGCGATAATCCGCCGCCGGCCCCCGGCCGCCCGCAAGACCCCCGTACGGAGTCAGGTAATGTCGATTGTCATCCGCGACGTGCGCGAGCACGAGCTGGATTCCGTCCTAGCCCTCAACAACAACGCCGGACTGGCCATCCTGCCGCTGGACTCGGCCAGGGTCCGCCGCTTCTACGAGACGGCCGAATACTTCCGCGTCGCCGAGCGCGACGGCAACCTGGCCGGCTTCCTGGTCGGCTTCGGCTCCGGCGCCGGCCACGACAGCAGCAACTTCGCCTGGTTCCGCGAGCGCTACCCGCAGTTCTTCTACATCGACCGCATCGTCGTGGCCAGCCGCCGCCGCGGCGGCGGCGTGGGCCGCGCCTTTTACGCCGACGTGCAGAGCTACGCCGAGCTGCGCTACCCGCAACTGGCCTGCGAGGTCTTCCTCGACCACGGCGCCGACCCCGCCCTGCTCTTCCATGGCAGCTTCGGCTTCCGCGAAGTCGGGCAGAACGTGATGGAAGAGGCCAGCGTGCGCGCCAGCATGCTGATGAAGGAACTGTGCAGCTACCCGTGGGTGCGCGAGACCTACGGCACCGACCTGCCGGACCTGCCGTGGACGCGCACGCGCATGCCTGTATTGGCCGGCGCCGAGCGCCCGACGGGAACATGAGCGTGTCCCGGGCCCCCATGGACTACGAACAGGCCGGCGAACTGAAGATCGGCCAGGTCGGCATCGCCAACCTCCGCATCCGCACCCTCGACGTCGACCAACTCGTGCGCGAAATGCGCGAGCGCGTCGAGCGCGCGCCCAAGCTGTTCGGGCGCGCCGCGGTGATCCTGGACTTCGGCGGCCTGACGCGGCTGCCGGACGCCGCGACCGCGCAATCGCTGATCGAAGGGCTGCGCGCCGCCGGGGTGATCCCGGTCGCCCTGGCCTACGGCACCCGCGAGACCGAGGCCCTGGCCGAGCAGCTCGGCCTGCCCCTGCTGGCTAAGTTCCGCGCCCAGTACGAACCCGTCGGCGCGGCTCCGGCCGCCGCCCCGGCACCGCGCGCGGCCGAAGCCGCTCCCGCGAAAGCCGCGCCCGCACCCGCCGCCAAGCCCGTCGAAACCAAGCCGGGTCTGGTGCAGAAGACCCCGGTCCGCTCCGGCCAGCAGCTCTATGCCGAGAACCGCGACCTGACCGTGCTCAGCACCGTGGGCGCCGGCGCCGAGGTCATCTCCGACGGCTCCATCCACATCTACGGCGCACTGCGCGGCCGAGCCCTGGCCGGCGCCCGCGGCAACGCCGACGCGCGCATCTTCTGCCGCGAATTCCACGCCGAACTGGTCGCCATCGCCGGCCACTACAAGGTGATGGAGGAGGTGCCGAAGGAACTGCGCGGCAAGGCCGTGCAGATCTGGCTGGACCAGGACCAACTCAAGATCGCCGCGCAGGAATGACGCGCGGCACTCCCCCGAACAGAAGAACGATCCAGGAGAACACCGTTGGCTGAAATCATCGTAGTCACATCCGGCAAGGGCGGCGTGGGCAAGACCACCACCAGCGCCAGCATCGCCTGCGGCCTGGCGCGGCGCGGCAAGAAGGTCGCCGTCATCGATTTCGACGTCGGCCTGCGCAACCTGGACCTGATCATGGGCTGCGAGCGCCGCGTGGTGTACGACTTCGTCAACGTCACCCAGGGCGAGGCCACGCTGAAACAGGCGCTGATCAAGGACAAGCGCTTCGACACCCTGTACGTGCTGGCCGCCTCGCAGACCCGCGACAAGGACGCACTGACCAAGGAGGGCGTGGAGAAGGTGCTGAAGGACCTCGCCGACGATGGCTTCGACTACGTCGTCTGCGACTCGCCGGCCGGCATCGAGAAGGGCGCGTTCCTGGCCATGTACTTCGCCGACCAGGCCATCGTCGTGGTGAACCCGGAGGTCTCCTCCGTGCGCGACTCCGACCGCATCCTGGGCCTGCTGGATTCCAAGACCCGCAAGGCCGAGGAAGGCGGCACGCTGAAGGCCAACCTGCTGCTGACCCGCTACAACCCCGCGCGCGTGGAGAGCGGCGAGATGCTCAGCATCAAGGACGTGGAGGACGTGCTGGGGCTGAAGACCCTGGGCGTGATCCCCGAGTCCGGCGACGTGCTCAACGCCTCCAACAAGGGCGAGCCGGTCATCCTGGACCTGGAGTCGCCGGCCGGCCAGGCCTACGACGACACCGTGGCGCGCCTGCTCGGCGAGGACCGCCCGATGCGCTTCACCACCCTGGAGAAGAAGGGCTTCTTCAGCAAGTTGTTCGGAGGCTGAGCATGGGCCTGTTCGATTTCCTGAAGGCGAAGAAGAACACCGCCGAAACCGCCAAGAACCGCCTGCAGATCATCATCGCGCAGGAGCGCAGCTCGCGCGGCGCGCCGGACTACCTGCCGCTGCTGCGCCGGGAACTGCTGGAAGTGATCAAGAAGTACGTCAACGTCGACGTCGAAGCGGTCAAGGTGGACCTGATCAAGGACGGCGACCACGACGTGCTGGACATCTCGGTGGCGTTGCCGGAAGGCAACTCCTGAGCCGGGGCGGAGCCCGCTCCGCCCCGCATCCTTCGCCATGACCGCCGTCGCCGATACCGTCGAACCCCGGGTGATGCGCGTGGGCGACCTGCCCTTCGGCGCCTGCGCCTCGCTGCTCGCCGGCCACGGCCTGGCCCTGCACCATGTCGAGGACGGCGCGCCGATCCCCGGCAGTTTCTGGGGCGAACCGGAGGCCGGGGTGATCGCGCACAACGTGTACGTGCGCGGCGACACGCCGGTGCACTCGATGCTGCACGAAGCCTGCCACCTGATCGTGCTGCCGCCGGAGCGGCGCGCGCAGGTGCATACCGACGCCACCGATTCGGTGATCGAGGAGGACGCCACCTGCTGCCTGCAGATCGTCCTGGCCGACGCGTTGCCGGGCGTGGGCCGTGCGCGGCTGATGGCCGACATGGACGCCTGGGGCTACACGTTCCGGCTGGGCTCGGCGCAAGCCTGGTTCGAGCAGGACGCCGACGACGCCCGCACCTTCCTCCAGGCGCGCGGCCTGCCGCATCACTGACGCCGCCCGGCTGTCCGCCTACCGACAACCCATCCGCCCACCTGCCCTGCCTGCTGTAGGAGCGCCGTCAGTCGCGCCCGCGGCCTAACCGCCATTTGCCGTAACCGAAGGTTCGCCAGCAAGGCCGGCCGCAAGAGGCTTGTCATCGCGCGCCACGGATTGCCGACAGGCCGCGGTCGCGACTGACGTCGCTCCTACAGGCCGCTCCTGCAATCCGTACGTACAAGCCGCTCTCCTATGGGCCGCGCCTCGGGACGCGGCCGCCGCACTTGCGGCCCCTCCCCCGCCCGCACTAGCCTTCCGGTTCCGTTGCCGCCGCCCCGAAGGACTTCCCGTGAAACAACGCCATCTCCTGCTCGCGCTCGCCGTCGGCGCCTGCGTGGCCGCGCTCGCCGCCTGCAAGAAAGACCAGCCCGCCGACCAGGCCGCGCCCGCCTCCGCCCCGCAGGGCGAGAGCGCCGACCAGTTCATCGCGCGGGTGAACGACGAATACCGCAAGATGTACCCGGAGCTCACCGCGTCGCAGTGGCTCTCCAACACCTACATCAACGACGACAGCCAGTTGCTGGCCGCCAAGGGCAACGAGCGCTACCTGACCCAGCTCAATAGCTGGATCGAGCAGGCGAAGAAGTTCGAAGGCCAGCAGATGTCGCCGGAAACCGCGCGCGCCATCCAGTTGCTCAAGCTGCAGACCGCGATGCCCGCGCCAAAGGACCCGGCCAAGCTGGCCGAGCTGACCCAGATCGCCACGCACATGGAGGGCACCTACGGCGCCGGCACCTACTGCACCGGCGAGGGCAACGCGAAGAAGTGCCGCCAGTTGGGCGAACTGGAGGACGTGCTGCGCAGCAGCCGCGACTACGACGCGCAACTCGACGCCTGGCAGGGCTGGCACACCATCGCCCAGCCGATGCGCAAGGACTACACCCGCTTCGTCGAGCTGGTGAACGAGGGCGCCAAGGAACTGGGCTACGCCGACACCGGCGAGATGTGGCGCAGCGGCTACGACATGACCCCGGCCGAGATCGCCGCCGAGACCGACCGCCTGTGGGGCCAGGTGCAGCCACTGTACGAGCAGTTGCACTGCTACGCCCGCACCAAGCTGCAGGCCACCTACGGCGCAGAGAAAGGCCAGGTCAACGGCCTGCTGCCGGCGCACCTGATGGGCAACATGTGGCAACAAGACTGGGGCAACCTGTGGGACATCCTGGAGCCGTACAAGGGCGTCGGCAGCCTGGACATCACCGACGCGCTCAAGCAGCAGTACCAGGCCGACTACCGGGCGGCGCTGGCCAAGGCCGGCCCCAATCCCGGCACCGAAGCGCTGTTCCGCGCCGAGCGCGAAGCGCAGTTGCAGGTGGCCCGGCAGATGACCGAGCGCGCGCAGGACTTCTACACCAGCCTGGGCATGCCCAAGCTGCCGGAGAGCTACTGGTCCAAGACCCAGTTCATCAAGCCGCTGGACCGCGACGTGGTCTGCCACGCCAGCGCCTGGGACATGAACATGGCCGGCGACGTGCGCACCAAGATGTGCATCAAGGCCAACGAGGAAGACTTCACCACCATCTACCACGAGCTGGGCCACGTCTATTACTACCTGGCCTACAAC
>CALJUL010000056.1 GCA_937975725.1 uncultured Pseudoxanthomonas sp.
CGACTGGTGCACGTGCATGCCGCTGCCGTTGTCGCCGACGATGGGCTTGGGCATGAAGGTGACGGTCTTGCCGTTGCGGTAGGCGACGTTGCGGATCACGTGCTTCATCCGCTGCAGTTCGTCGGCCTTGCGCACCAGGGTGTTGAACTTGGCGCCGATCTCGCACTGGCCGGCGGTGGCGACCTCGTGGTGGTGCACTTCGACTTCGATGCCGACCTGCTCCAGCGTCTTGCACATCTCCGCGCGCAGGTCGTGCAGCGAATCGGTCGGCGGCACCGGGAAGTAGCCGCCCTTCACGCCCGGGCGGTAGCCGCTGTTGCCGCCCTCGATCTTGGCGCCGGTGTTCCAGGCCGCTTCCTCGGAGTCGATGCTGAAGAAGGTGTGGCCCATCTCGTTGCCGAAGCGCACGCTGTCGAAGATGAAGAACTCCGGCTCCGGGCCGAAGAACGCCTGGTCGGCGATGCCGCTGGCCTTCAGGTAGGCCTCGGCGCGCTTGGCGATGCCGCGCGGATCGCGCGAATAGCCCTGCATGGTGGCCGGGTCCAGGATGTCGCAGGTCAGCACCAGGGTCGGATCGGCGTAGAACGGATCCAGGTAGGCGGTGCTGGGGTCGGGCAGCAGCACCATGTCCGACTCGGCGATGCCCTTCCAGCCGGCGATGGAACTGCCGTCGAACATCTTGCCGTCCTCGAACAACGACGGGTCCACGATGCCGGCCGGGAACGTCACGTGCTGCTCGATGCCGCGCATGTCCACGAAACGCAGGTCGATGAACTCGACCTTGTTGTCCTTGATCAGCTTTTCAACGTTGTCCGCAGACATCTTGGAACCTCGGGTTGGATGAAGGGTCGTGCCAAGCCTTCAGCAATCGCCGTGCCAACTTCCGGAATGCGGCAACCTGTTGATTTTCAATGCTTATCTCCGGACCACCCGCACGCTTAATCCCGCTTTTAGTGCGAATTCTGCAACGATTGCACCATGACGGTGCTTTCACGTTTCCACTATGCTTGCGCGCTTTACGCCGCCCGGACGCGCGCCGCCCATGAACGACCTGCTCGCCGCGCTGCTGCTCGGCATCCTCGAAGGCCTGACCGAATTCCTGCCGGTCTCCAGCACCGGGCACCTGCTGATCGCGCAGCACTGGCTGGGCCCGCAGTCGGATTTCTTCAACATCGTCATCCAGGCCGGCGCGATCCTGGCCACCACACTGGTGTTCCGCCGGCGCATCTGGGAACTGGCCACCGGCTGGGGCGATCCGGCCACCCGCGACTACGCGCTGAAGCTGGCCGCGGCCTTCCTGGTCACCGCGCTGGTGGGCCTGCCGGTGCGGCTGGCCGGCTGGGAACTGCCGGAGACCGTCACCCCGGTGGCCTGGGCGCTGATCCTGGGCGGCGCCTGGATGCTGGTGGCCGAGCGTTTCGCCGAGAAGCGCGGCGACGTGGCCGCGGTGACCTGGAAGGTGGCCGTGCTGGTCGGGCTGGCGCAGGTGGTGGCAGGCGTATTCCCCGGCACCTCGCGCTCGGCCGCGGCGATCTTCATGGCGATGCTGGCCGGCACCAGCCGGCGCTCGTCGGCGGCGGAGTTCGTGTTCCTGGTCGGCATCCCCACCATGTTCGCCGCCAGCGGCTACGCCTTCCTGGAACTGGTCAAGGACGACGCGCTGGGCCGCCAGGACTGGGCCGCGGTGGCGCTGGCCTTCGCCGCCGCGACCGTCACCGGCTTCGTGGTGGTGAAATGGCTGCTGGGCTACATCAAGGCCCACCGCTTCACCGGCTTCGCCGTCTACCGCATCGCCCTGGGCGCCCTGCTCCTGCTGCTGATGCCCGCCGGTAGCTGACCGCACCCCTGTAGGAGGGGCTTCAGCCCCGACCGCACGCCTGGAAGCCCATCGGGCCACGGATGACACGGATCGACGCGGACAAAGCAGATCGAAGCCCCAAGAGCTTCATCCGCATCGATCCGCACTGATCCGCGCCCCCGCTCTCCCAAGGCAAACGCCGCGCCGGCGCACCCTGCATGGCGGGATGCCCACGGCCTTCACCCCATTCCAACCTCTCGCGCGTTTGCATATATCCCCCTCAAGGAGATCGCCATGAAACGACTGCTGCTGTTGGCCCTGCCGCTGGCGCTGGCCGGCTGCCCGAAGCCCGCCGACGAGGCCGCCACGCCGCCCGCGACCGAACAGGCCGCCACGTCCGAGCCCGCCGCCCCCGCCGCCGACACGACCCTGCTGCCCAAGTACCACTGGCGCCTGGCCGAAGCCACCGACGCCCAGGGCGCACGCATCAAGGCATTGTTCGCGCGCGCGGACAAGCCGGTGCAACTGGACTTCCAGGCCGACGGCAACCTGAGCGTGTCCAACACCTGCAACCGCATGGGCGGCAGCTACACGTTCGCCGACGGCACGCTGACCGCCGGCCGGCTGGCCTCGACCATGATGGCCTGTCCCGATCCCAAGCTCGCGGCGCTGGACCAGGAAGTCGGCAAGCGCTTGGAAGGCACGGTCAAGCTGGCCACCACCGCAGGCGAAACCCCGCGGCTCACGCTGACCACCGCCAGCGGCGACGTCCTGGCCTTCGACGGCACGCCCACGCCCGAGACCCGCTACGGCGGCCCCGGCGAGCGCGTGTTCCTGGAAGTGGCAGCCGACACCAAACCGTGCAGCCATCCGCTGATCCCGGACAAGCAGTGCCTGCAGGTGCGCGAGATCCAGTACGACGACAAGGGCCTGAAGACCGGCACGCCCGGCGAGTTCAGGCACTTCTACGAGGAGATCGAGGGCTACACGCACGAGCCCGGCGTGCGCAACGTGCTGCGCGTGGACCGCTACACGGTGAAGAACCCGCCCGCCGACGCTTCGTCCAACGCCTACGTGCTGGACATGGTGGTGGAATCGGAGAACGCGAAGCGCTGAGCCCGTCGCGGCGGCGGAGTGCGCAGGCGCGCATTCCGCCGTATCCGGCTCAGGCCGCCGCCGCGATCGGCGGCGGCCGGCGCAGCACCACCCGCGTGCGCGGCCAGCGGTCGTGCCAGCCACGCGGGTCTTCTTCCTCGCTCAGCAGGACCGAGAACGCTTCGAAGGGCACCAGCCGGCACAGGCTGCGCAGCAACGCCTGGCGGAACGTCGGCGCGCGCCCGGATTCGTCGACCACGCGCGTGCCGGTCAGCAGCTTGCCCACGGTGACGCCGAACGCGGCCTCCATCGCCGTGTAGTAGACCAGCGTGAAGCCGTAGCCGATCACCTGGTCCTGCCACCACGTGGTGGTGTCCAGCCAGGCGGCGACCGCTTCGTCGCCGATCGTGTAGGCGGCCAGGGTCGCCAGGCCTATCGCGCCGACCAGCACCAGTTCGTCGACCAGCCAGTTGCAGAAGCGGCGCCCTTTGCCCGCCGGCGCCAGCGCGGCCGTGGCGGCGGCCGTCTCCTCGACCGCGCCCTGCGGGCTGCGGTACGGATTGTCGTCGGTGCCGTCGGCGCTCATCCGCGCAGGGTCGCGTTCAACGGGCCGTGTTCAGGCTGTAGGTGCCGTGCACCAGCGCCTCGGCCAGCACGTGCCCGTGCATGGCGCGCAGTGCGTCGGCGGCGGTGAAGCGCGCGGGCAGGTCCAGCGTCGCCACGTCCAGCGCGAACACGCGGAAGAAGTAGCGATGCGTGCGCAGGTCGTTGAACGGCGGATACGGGCCGTCGTAGCCGAGGTAGTCGCCGCCCATCTGCGCATCGCCGGCGAACCAGCCGGTGTAGTCGTTCAGGCCCTGGCGCGCGCCCTCCGGGCCGGGCGGCGACGGCTTGCCCCGGGCGGTCACGCCGTCGCTGCAACTGCCGGCCGCGATCCCGCGCACGTCCGGCGCGATGTCGACCATGGCCCAGTGCACGAAGTCGCCGCGCGGCTGCTCCACCGGGATCTGCACGTCATCGCGGCCCACGGTCTCGGGCACGGTCGGCGCGTCCGGGTCGATGCACAGCAGCGCGAAGGACCGCGTGCCCTCCGGCACGTCGTCCCAGGCCAGGTGCGGATTGCGGTTCGGCGCGAAGCCGTCCGGCTGCCCCATCGCGAACTCGGCCGGGATGGGCTTGGCGTTCTCGAAACTGTCGCTCCACACACGCATGGCGGTTCCTCCTGGTCGGTCAGGCTTCGGGGTATCCCAGCCGCACGGCGACCGGTGCCAGCGCGGCGAACGGGCCGGCCAGCGCCTGTGCGTAGTGGCGCCAGTGGCCGGCCGGGAAGCGGCGCGCGCCGGACGACGGCGGCACCGGCAACTGCACGCCCAGCGCCTGGCCCAGGGCCTGGGCTACCGCGCCGGCGTCGTCCTTGATGTCGTCCATGCGGATCAGGCGGCTGGGGAACAGGTCCTGCTCGTGCAGGTCGGCGACCTGCTCGAACAGCGCTGCCAGCCACTGCGCGGCGGCGTCCAGGCCGTCCAGCGCCAGCGGCGCCGGCGCGCCGAAGGCCAGCCAGTCCAGCAACGCGTCGCGCGGGTCGCGCACGGCGAACAGCAGCAGCGCTTCGGGCAGGTGCGGACGCAGCGCGCGCAGCAGGGCGTTGTCCCACCACAGCAGCCAGTCGATCACGCCGCTGTCCACCGAGCGCTGTGCCAGGGTGGCGCGCCACTCGGCCACCAGCGCTTCGCCGGACAGTTCGCCGGACAGCAGGCGCGCCGGCGTGGTGTAGTTCTGCAACGGGTCGCGCGGCGGCTCGGGCAGGTAGCGGTCGCCGCGCAGCCGTTCGCTGACGAAACCCAGCACGCCGGCCAGCGATTCGACCACGGTGCCCGGCGCGCCCCACAGCAGGATCGGGCGCGGCTGCGAGGCGGCGGCCTCGGTCATCGGCGCCAGCGCCGGCCAGGGCGCCTTGGCGCCGCTCGGCGTCCACAGCGGCAGGCGCACCGGCGCCAGTTCGTGCGCCAGCGCCGACCAGGTGTCCACGGCGTCGCCGTGGCGGCCGGCGCGGTCCTGCACGAAGCCCAGCCAGCCGCGCAGGCTCAGCTTGTCCTGCGCGTCGGGCGCGCGCTCCACCAGGTCGCGCACGCGCGCGATGGCGGCCTCGGGATCGCGTTGCAGCAGGGCGTCCACCAGCCGCTGCTCGCCGCTGCTGCGGCCCGGCTCCATCCCGACGATGCGCTGCGCCACGGCCTCGGCCGCCTCGTGCTCGCCGGCGGCGTCCAGCACCGACATGTGCGCTTCGTGCGCGGGCACGTGCTGCGGCATCGCCGACACCCAGCGCTCCACCACCGTGCGCGCCTCGGCGCTGCCGACGGCCTCGAACAGCAGGCGCGCCAGCCACAGGTCGTGCGAATCCGGGGCGGTGGCCAGGGCCGCGTCCAGGCTGACGCGGGCGTCGTCCTGCGCGCCCAGGCGGCGCCAGGCCTCGATGATGGCCAGCAGGGTGTCGCGGTCGCGCGGCTGCCCGCCCAGGGCGATGCGCAGCGACTTCAGCGCTTCCTCGTTCTGCCCGGCCGCCAGGCGCAGGTGGCCGATGTAGCGGTGCAGCCCGGGCGCGGGATTGGCCACGCCCTCGACCAGCGGCCGCAACTCGTCCGCGGCGTCGGCCGGGCGGCCCTGGCGGCGGATCAGGTCGGCGATCAGGCTGCGCAGGCTGTCGCTGCCCGGGGTCTTCTCCACCACGCCGCGGAACGCCTGCTCGGCGAAGGCCCAGTGGCCCTGCGCCATGTGAGCGAAGCCCAGCGCGTAGCGCAGTTGCACGTCGTCCGGGGCCACCCGCAGCGCGGCGGACAGGATCCGCAGCGCGCTGTCCGCGTCGCCACGGCGCAGCGCCACCATGCCGTCCACGGCCGCCAGTTGCGGATGGTCCGGCGCCACGCGCCCGGCCAGCCGGTTGAGGCGCTCGGCTTCGTCCAGGTCGCCCCGGCCCAGCGCCAACTGGGCCTGGATCAGGTAGGCGGTGAACTGGTTGGGGTCCAGCCCGGTGGCCTGCGCCAGCGCGGTCTGCGCCTCGTCGACGCGGCGGCTGCCCACCAGCACGCCGGCGCGTGCCAGGTGCAGGTCGGCGTTGTCCGGCGCCAGCGCGATGGCGCGGTCGATGCTCTCGAGCGCGGCCTCGGCCTGGCCGGCCTGCTGCTGGGCGGTGGAGAGCCAGCGCAGCGCCTGCGGGTCGTCGGGACGCTCGGCGGCCAGCGCCTGCGCGGCGGCCAGGGCGTCGGCCACGGCGCCGCGGCGCAGGGCATCGAGGATGGTGTCGTACATGGGGCGGTCGGAATCCGGGACAAACGGCGATTGTACCCGCCGCCGCGGTTCAGCCCGGCGCCCGTGCCGCCAGCCGCTCGGCCACCCAGCGCTCGGCGTAGCCGTCGCCGGCGGCGTTCTCGATGAAGCCGCAATGCCCGCCCCAGGGCGCGATCTCCAGCGTGGCCTGCGACGGCAGCCGCCAGTCGCGGAAGGAGTCGAACGGGATCACCGGATCGTCCTCGGCCATCAGGATGTGCGCCGGCACCGCCAGCCCCGCCAGCCGGTCGCCGGCGATGGAATAGCCGTCGAAGTACGCTTCCAGCGAACCGAACGCGGTATGCCGCCGCACCAGCCAGTCGGTCAGCGCGCGCATGTCCAGCGACAGGGTGGCGTCGTCGAAATCGTGCTGCTGCGGGAACAGTTCGCGCTTGCGCAGCAGCGAACGCCGCCACTTGCGCGAGAAGTACCAGTCGTACAGCGGCATGGCGCGCTCGATGTGGTCCATCGTCACCGCCGGGTCCAGCAGCGGGCAGACCGCCGCCACCCGATCCAGCGCCAGCCCGGCCTGCGGCGCGCGCAGCGCCAGCCGCAGGGCGAAGTTGCCGCCGAGCGAATACCCGGCCACCTGCATCGGGCCGCCGGCCAGCCGGCGCGACACGTCCAGCGCCGCGTGCACCACTTCGTCCAGCCGGTTGGAGTGGAACAGCCCTTCGTTCAGATGGTGGGTGTCGCCGTGGTCGCGGAAGTTGAGGCGGAACACGTCGTAGCCACGCGCCAGCAGTTGCGCGGCGGTCATGCGCATGTAGTTGGATTCGCTGCTGCCTTCCCAGCCGTGCAGCAGCAGCGCCAGGCCGCGCGGCTCGCGGCCCGGCAGGCGGCTGTGGAAGCCTTGCAGGCGCACGCCGTCGCCGCCGTCGACGATGTGCTCCACAGTCACCGCGCCGCTGCCGGCCAGCGCGCGCTGGGCGCGGCGGCGGCGCAGCGCACTGGAGCCCAGCACCGATTGCAGGTGCGGATTGCGCAACCAGCGGGGAGGGCGGTAGTCGGTGGCGGTGATCATGGCGCGGCGGCGGACGGCGCCGGCGCGGCGCCCCGGGCGGGAGTATCCCTCCGATCCGCGGGGAACGCCGTCAACGCCGCCGCCCGGTCATTCGCCCATCGCCTGCACGATGCGCTCGCGCGACAGCTCGGCGATGCGGCGGCGGCCGTCGACGTCGGCCACGCGGATCGGTTCCAGGAAACAGATGTCGGCGCTGCGCGCCGGTTCGCCCAGCAGGCGCACGAAGTTGGCGAAGAAGCTCTCCTTCGGCGCGAACGCCACCACCGGCTGCGCGCTGCCGCGCGCGCCGTAGCGCAGGGCCACCGGCTGCACCGGCACGCCCGCCTCCACCGCCGCCAGGAAGATGCGCGCGTGGAACGGCCCCACCGCGTGCCCGTCGCGGGTGCGGCCCTCGGGGAACACGCCCACCGAGCGGCCCTCGCGCAGGCGCTGCATCATCGCCTGCAGCACGCCACCCAGCGATTCCTGACTGCCGCGCTGGTGGAAGATGGTCTGCCCCTGCGCCGCCAGCCAGCCCACCACCGGCCAGCCGCGGATCTCGTGCTTGGCCACGAACCCCATCATGCGCTGGCTGTGCAGCGCCTCGATGTCGATCCAGCTCACGTGGTTGGCGACGAACAGCGTCGCCCCCGGCAGCGGCGCGCCGACCCGGCGCAGGCGGAAGCCGAAGATCCGCATCAGTCCGCTGGACCAGGCACGCACGGCGAAATCGCCCAGCGTTTCCCCGCCCACGCGTCGGCCCGCCAGCGGCGGCGTCAGGCAGAGCAGGGTGACGGGGAGGCACAGCAGCAGGTGGACCAGCAGCAACGGCACGCGGTACAGATAGCGGAACGCACGCGCCACGCGGCCGCCTCCGGCAACGTGAACAGGGGGGGTGCTCATTCCGCCACGATACCGGATGGTCCGGCCAATCGGAAACGCCGCGCCGTCGCGCCGCCTGTCCCTACGCCGGATGAACGGCCGTCGCCGGCCCTGACCAGTGGCACGGTGGCCCGCGCCGCGCGGGCGCCTAGGCTGCGCCTCTCCCCCGGCCGGAACCCCGTGCATGCCTCGCGCCCACCTGCTGTTGTTGCCGCTGCTGGCGCTCGCGGCCGGCGTCCCCGGCCATGCGCGCGAAGCCCGCCTGCGCCTGCCGGAAGGCTTCGACGCCCGCGCCGCGCCACAGGCGGTCAGCGGCCTCTCGCCCCGGCGCCACGGCGAACCGGTGCGCTTCGGCCCCTACAGCGCGCTGGAGATGCGCGAAGGCGGCCGCGTCGGCCGCGACATCCCGCTCGGGCGGTCCGCGCTGCGCAGCCTGGACCAGGGCTGGGCCTATACCGAGATCGCCCTCGGCCAACCGCCGGTGCAGACGCAATGCCGCGCCCGCAGCCGCGCCTACGTGCGCGGCGACGCCGGCGCCGAGTTCAGCGTCGACCTGGCCGCGCTGCAAGGGTCGCCGGTGCTGGCCTGCGGCTTCCGCGCCGACGGCGAACACGTGCTGCTGTTCCAGCTCCACCGGCGCGGCGACCGCCTGGACGGCGACGCCGACGGCCCCGGGGGCGCCTACCGCATCCGCAGCCTGCACGGCCTGGAA
Organism: uncultured Pseudoxanthomonas sp.; assembly: GCA_937975725.1. Lineage (GTDB taxonomy): Bacteria > Pseudomonadota > Gammaproteobacteria > Xanthomonadales > Xanthomonadaceae > Pseudoxanthomonas_A. The sequence goes on from CALJUL010000056.1 coordinate 8,815, forward strand.
GGCACGCCGCTGCGCAGCGGCGATCCCGCCGGCTACGAGATCCTGAAGCAGGAACGGCCGGTAGCCGTGGTGGACCGCCTCAACGCGGGCAGCGTGGCAATGGACCCGGCGCTGGACGCCGAGGAGCAGGTGCGGTTGGCCGCGCTGGCGACCGCGCTGCTGCTGTTCGACCCGGCTTTCGGCGACGGCTGAAGTCAGCCCTGCGGCCGCGGCACCACCGCCAGGGTCAGGCGCGAGGCGCAGACCAGCTTGCCCTCGTCGTTCTCGATGCGGATCTCCCACAACTGCGTGCTGCGGCCCACGTGCAGCGCGCGGGCGGTGCCGGTGACCGTGCCGCCGCGCATCGCGCGCACGTGGTTGGCGTTGATCTCCAGCCCGACCACCATCTCCCGCGAAGTGTCCACGCACAGGTTGCCGGCCATGCTGCCCAGCGTTTCGGCCAGCGCCACCGAAGCGCCGCCGTGCAGGATGCCGTAGGGCTGCACCGTGCGCGCGTCCACCGGCATCGTGCCGCGCAGCCAGTCCTCGCCGGCCGCGGTGACGACGATGCCCAGCCGGGACACCAGCGTGTCCGCCGCATGGGCGTTGAGGGCGGCGATGTCGACGGGAGCGCGGAAAGCCATGGCAACGGACCGGAAGGAGATGGCCGGATTCTACCGGCGCGCGGACCGGCGAGTAGTCGGAGGCTCATGGGTACAAGCGCAGCCGCAAGCTCTGACCCCCAGGCTGTTGTAGGAGCAACGCAAGTCGCGACCGCACGCCCAGGAACACGGGAAACGCGAACGAGCATGTCTCAGCCAGACGACCGCGGACACGGCTTTTCGCATCGACCTTCTTGGCACCCATGCCTGTCGGCTCGCCCTCGAATCGACTCGTCGCGACTCACGTCGCTCCCACCGCCGTTCCTGGCTCCCATCGCCGCTCCCGCAACGCGCGTCCCTTCGCGCCTCCCTGTAGGAGGGGCTTCAGCCCAGACGCGATGGCGTTGCAGCGGCATGACCCATGAACACGCAGCAATATGCTCACGGCACGGGAAAAATCCGGCACCGCGCAACGCACGGCCGCACATCACATCGCGGTCACGCCGGTCGGGGCTGAAACCCCTCCTGCAGGATTGCGCCGGCCATCCCTCCGGGCTCAGAGAATCGGCACCAGCCCGGCGCCGAAGGCGGTCAGGACGCGGGTGTACAGCCACTTCGGCCCGACGTTGACCTCGGGGAAATCGCCCACCGCCACGTAGCAGCGATGGAACGCCGGGTCCTTCGGCTCCACCGGCAGCGGGCAGTCCGGGCCGGGCCGGAATTCGTAGCTGGTCGCGTAGCGCCAGGGCCACAGGTCGAAGATCGGCAGCGCCTCGGATACCTTGCCCAGGCTGTAGTCCAGCCCGGAGAACACCGGCGGCTTGGCGCGCGGGGCGATCACCCAAGAATTCTCCGGCGCCATGTCGCGGCGGATACTGCTCGCCAGCGCCCGGGCGAAGGCGTCGTCGCGGATCACCACCGCCGCCTCGGTGTTGTAGTTCTCCGAACGCGGGTCGAAGTTGTGGGTGCCGATCACCGCGATGCGCCCGTCGATCACCATCGACTTGGCGTGCAGGCCCATGCGCACGCCGGCGCGCTTGAGCGGCAGCGGTTCGGCGGCCGCGCCGCTGCTCAGGAACGACGGCCGCGGCTCGGTGCGCTGCAGGCGGCGCGTGGTCTCGCCGGTGCCGGACGACGCGGGCCCGATCGAGCCGGACGGGCCGCGCAGGCTGCCGCCGTAGCGCCCGCCCCGTCCGCTTTCCGGCAGCGCCACCGGCGGCCCTTCCGGCATCAGCGCCGCGTAGTCCACCGGCGCGTCCTCCGGAAAGGGCTTGTACTCGTGGATGCGGAAGCCGAACTCGCGCAGGTAGCGGCGCTTGTACTTGAACGACATCGAATAGACGACCGGGTTATCGGTGGCCGCCAGGCTGTTGGTGGACACCACCACCTGCGGCGGCGGCCGGCGCTTGCGCATCTCCCGGAACATCGCCTGCGCCTGCTTGGACATCACCAGGTAGGGCGTCTGCAACAGCACTTCCTCGCGCGCGCCGGCGATCAGCGCCTCGATCTCCGGCGCCGCGGGGGCGGCGCTGGGCGCACGCTCGCGGCGGTGCTTCTGCGGCAGGTCGGCCACGTACTGCACCGCGCCGACGGGCAGGGCCGGCTCCACCAGGCGCTCGCGCACCACCTCCGCGTCGGACGCCTCGCGCGAGGCCAGTTCCACCCGCTCCGGCCGCAGGTAGCCGGGTTCCGGCATCGCCGGTACGCCGGATTCCAGCAGGCTGCGGCCGACGTCGTTGAGGCGCTCGGCCGGCACGCTGCGGCGCGCGTCCCAGAACGCCTGGAAGTTGCGCGCCATCGCCGCCGCCTCCGGCCCGGCCACCAGCACGTCGCGGTCGCGGAAGTTGTACTGCGCATCCCAATCGTAATAGTCGTCCTGGTAGTTGCGCCCGCCGCTGATGCCGATGGCGTCGTCCACCAGCAGCAGCTTGGTGTGCATGCGCTGGTTGAAGCGGCGGAAACAGCACAGCACGCTGCCGGCGTAGTCCAGGTAGTTCAGCTTGGCCTTGCCGAAGCTGGGGTTGTAGATGCGGATGGCGAAGTTCTCGTGCGCGCCGGACAGCGCCGCCAGAATGTGCAGGTCGGCGATGGCCGAGAGCTGGTCGATCAGCACGCGCACCTTCACCCCGCGCCGTGCGGCGGCCAGCAGTTCGTCCAGCACCAGCCGCGCGCTGTCGTCCTTGTCGAAGATGTAGGTCTGCAGGTCGATGCGCGCGCGCGCGCTGCGGATCAGGTTGAGCCGCGCCAGCAGCGCGTCCGAGCCGCGGTCCAGGATCAGCGCATAGTGGCGCGGCGCCGCAGGCGTGGAGGCGGCCTGCGCTTGGCCGGCCAGGTCGTACAGCGGCGAGGGCTGCGCGCAGGCGTCGGCCCGCGTGCAGTCGACCACCTCCGAGCGTGCGGCGGCGGCGATGCCGGCGGCGCGGTCGCGCTGCGCTTCGCTCAGGCCGGCACAGGCGCTGCACAGCAGCGCCAGGCACAGCACCGCGGCGCGCGCGGCCCGCGTCGTCCAGCCCGGGCTCACGGCTGCGCCCCGTCCCTGACCCGGGCACGCAGCACGAACACCACCCGGTCGCTCACCGCCAGCATCCAGTCGTCCATGCCGTAGTCGCTGCGCCGTACCGCGCCGGTGGCGACCACGTCGCAGTCCTTCGCCGGGCGCGCGCATTCGGACGGCGCCACCTCCAGCCCGCGCGGCCGGCTGATGCCCTTGATGCTGAGCTCGCCTTCCAGTGTGCCGCCCTCGTGCAGCAGGCGTTCGTCGTAGGGCTGCGACACGAAGGTCACCACCGGGTAGCGGTCGGCGTCGAAGAACTTCTCGCTGCGCGCCCAGTCGCTGTAGCGCGGATGGCCGAGGATCTCCACGTCGCGGGTGTACATGCGCAGGCGCACCTGGCGCCGGCCGTCGGGCAGGTGCGCCACGTCGCCCTCGTAATGGCGGAACACGCCGTCCAGCACCTGGCCCCAGCGCGTGCGCAGCTCGAAGCCCAGCCGCGTGTGCACGGGATCGAAATCGGTCTTCTCGACCGCCTGCGCCGGCAGCGCGGCCAGCAGGCCCAGGCCGATCGCGCCCAGCAGCCCGCCCAGCGGCACTGCCGGGGTCATGGCCACCAGAAGGCGGACAGGCTCGCGATCCCCGGTTCGATGATGGCGTCGGCCGGCAGCGACAACACCGCGACCCCGGCCGGCGGCATGCCGCGGTAATCGCTGGACTGCCCGCTGTGCATCAGCGCCGCCAGCCGTTCAAGGCCCGGGTTGTGGCCCACCATCAGCAGGCGCTCGACTTCGCGGTGCTGGTCGGCCAGGTCCGCCAAGGTGCCGGGAGTGGCTTCGTAGATGCGGTCTTCCAGCCGCTGCTCGACGTAGCCCAGCGCGGACAGCACCGCCTCCAGCGTCTCGCGGGCGCGTCGCGCCGGCGAGCACAGCACGCGGTCGGGCACCAGGCCCTTCTCCTTCAGCCAGCGCGCGGCCGCCTCGGCCTCGGCCAGCCCCTGCGGCGACAGCGGCCGATCGAGGTCCGATTGCCCGGGCGTGGTCGGCTCGGCGTGGGCGTGGCGGAGCAGGATGAGTTCACGCATGGGTACGGGGTCCTCGAAGCATCAGGCTTTCTTGATCCATTTCAGCAGGGGTTCCCAGTCGGACTGGTGGTCGCGCACCTGGGCCGACCGGTAATCGAACAGGCTGCGCCCCAGTCCCGCCAGGACCACATAGGCTTGGGTATCGCGCAACTGGGCCACGACCGGATACGGCCAGGTCTTGAGCATCTCCACCGCCTGCTGCGAGGCGTTGGTCCACGGCTTGCTGCGGTTGACCACCAGCCCCACCGGCAGCTTGCGCTTGTGCACGCGCGGCACCTTGGCCAGGGTGTTGAGGAAGCCGACCGTGGCCTCGATGTCCAGCGCCGACGGCAGCACCGGCACCACCACCGCGTCGGCGTGCTCCAGGAAGCTGTCCAGGTCGTCGGCCATGGCGCCGGCGGCGGCGTCGACCACCACCCGCTCGGCGTCCTCGGGCAGCCAGGCGCGCCAGGCGCGCTTGCCGCTGGCGTCGATCGGCAGCACGGCGCTCTCCAGTTCGGCGCGGCGCTCGGCCCAGCGGGTGGAGGAGTGCTGCGGGTCCGCATCCACCAGCACCGTGCGCTTGCCGTCCAGCGCGAAATACGCGGCCAGGTTGGTCGCCAGGGTGGTCTTGCCCGCGCCGCCCTTGGAGCTGGCGACCAGAATCGTCTTCATGCGCGCACCTCGTTGCCCGGGGAGCCCGCAGGGTACACCGGGGGGAGTTAAGCGGGAACGGGGCGTGTGATTCGACGCTTTCAGGTTGCAGACGCGATTGCAGGAGGGGCTTCAGCCCCGACCGCGAGTCGAGGGTTCAGCAGGTCCGGATGAAAAGCATCGGGGCTGAAGCCCCTCCTACAGGGACCTCCCGCCTGCCGCCTCTCCCTGCCTGTTCCCGAGGCCCCCTGCTATCTTTCCCGTCCCCACGGACCGGCCGCCCATGAACGAACTCCAGGACCTGACCGCGCTGATCCGCGCCAACACGCCGCTGATCGTCGTCGAGACCCAGGACGAGGCGCGGGTGGTCGAACTGTTCCGGCAGGCCCTGGCGCAGGTGTGGCGGGCGCTGTACCGCTGGAGCATCACCGAGGGCCTGCGCCGGCTGGACATGGACCGCGAGGACGAGGCCATCGGCCCGCCCGACGCCAGCGCCGCCCTGCAGGCCATCAAGCAGGCCGACCAGCGCGGCATCTACCTGCTGCTCGATTTCCACCCCTACCTGGGCTACGCCAGCAGCCAGCGCCAGGTGCGCGACATCGTGCAGCGCCGCCACTGCCTGCCGCACGTGGTGGTGCTGGTGGGCGCGAAGATCGAACTGCCGGCCGAACTGGACGCGCTGGCGGTGCGCTTCAGCCCGCGCCTGCCCGACGGCCACGCGCTGCTGAAGATGGTGCGCGAGGAAGCCGAGCACTACGCCCGCGAGCACGGCGGCCGCCGCGTCGAGGCCGACGGCGAGGCGGTGAAGCAGATCGTGCGCAACCTGCAGGGCCTGGATCTGGTGGACGCGCGCCGGATCGCCCGCCAGTTGATCTTCGACGACGGCGCGCTGAGGGCCGACGACCTGCCGGCGCTGAACAAGCTCAAGTTCGAACTGCTCAACCGCAGCGGTCACCTGCACTACGAATACGACACGGCCCGCTTCGCCGACGTGGCCGGCGCCGGCCGGCTGAAGCGCTGGATCGAGCAACGCCGCGCGGTGTTCGTCTCCGGCAACCCGCCGCCGGGGCTGGACCTGCCCAAGGGCGTGCTGCTGCTGGGCGTGCAGGGCTGCGGCAAGTCGATGCTGGCGAAGGCGACGGCGGCCGGCTTCGGCGTGCCGCTGCTGCGGCTGGACTTCGGCACGCTGTACGACAAGTACCACGGCGAGACCGAGAAGAACCTGCGCGCTGCGCTGGCCTCGGCCCAGCAACTGGCGCCGTGCGTGCTGTGGATCGACGAGATCGAGAAAGGCCTGGCCGGCGGCGGCGACGAGGACGGCGGCGTGTCGCGGCGGGTGCTGGGCTATCTGCTGACCTGGATGGCCGAACGCAAGGCCGGCACGGACGGACGGGCCGGCGCGCAGCAGGTCTTCCTGGTCGCCACCGCCAACCAGGTGCAGGACCTGCCGCCGGAACTGCTGCGCAAGGGCCGCTTCGACGAGATCTTCTTCGTCGACCTGCCCTCGCCCGACGCGCGCGTGGAAGTGCTGCGCGTGCACCTGGCGCGGCGGCAACTGGACCCGGACGCGTTCAACCTGCCGGCGCTGGCGGCGGCGTCGGACGGCTACTCCGGCGCGGAGCTGGAGCAAGCCATCGTCTCGGCGCTGTACGCCGCCCACGCCGAGCAGAAGCCGCTGGACACCGAACTGGTGATGCACGAGATCCGCGGCACCCGCCCGCTGTCCGTGCTGATGGCCGAACAGGTGCAGGCGCTGCGCGACTGGGCGCGCGAGCGGACCGTGCCGGCGGGCTGAGGGCCGGGTCCGCCGCACTCGGGTGGGTGTCCATGTCTTGCGGGGGCGGTAGCGGTCATCGCGCCGGACTGCGCGAGCTGCCCGCGCCCGCCACCACCATCAGCGCTTGCGCGCGCGGGCGCCGCCCGCCGCCTTCTTCGGCCGCGGCAGCGGCATGAGCTCGGCCGTGCGCAGCAGCAGGGTGCGCAGGGCGTCGCCGTCGTCCAGCAGTTCGTCCGCCACCGGATAGTCCTTGGCGCCGGGGTAGGGCGGCTGCCGCGGCAGGCCGGGCGCCAGCGTGTCGGCCGCCGCGGACGGCTTGACGAACACGCTGTTGTCGCAGGCGAAGGCGACGACCTTGCCGTCCAGGTACAGCGCGTATTCGCCGAACATCTTCTTCCAGGCCAGGCGGTCCCCCAGCGCGGCCTGCTCGGCCACGTATTCGACGAATTCCAGGTCGGTCGCCATGGGGTCGGTGTGCTCCTGCGCCCGGTTCAGCCGGCCGGCCGCATGATACGCGCCCCGCGGGGCCGCACGGCGCCGCTTCCCCGCCCATGTAAAATCGCGGTTTTTTCCGACCGGCAGCATGCTGAGTACCTCCCACGCGGCCCCCGCCGCCGGCCCGGCGTTCATCCGCCAGCTCGCCCGCCTGACGGATGCCGAAGTCCCGCTGTCCGGGCCCGCGCTCGCGGAACGGCTGGGCCGCTGGATCGACTGGACGCGCGCCGTCGCCCTGTCGCGCGCGCTCGACGGCACGCCGCCGGCCGCCGCGCCCAACGCCCCCGGCACCCTGGAAGCCGTGGACGCCGAGTGCGCCCGCGTGCGCGCCGCGCTGACCGACGCCATCCACGACGACGCCGGGCTGGCCGCGCCCGGCGCGCCGGCGGAAGCCGACTACGCGCCGTTCCACCAGCACTACCTGGCCCGGCAACGCGCCATGCAGGCGGCCACCGGGCGCCTGCGCGGACAGTTGCGCGACCGCCTGGCCGGCGTCTCGGCGGCGATGGCCCGGCTGGCCGAGGTGGACGCCGTCATGGAGATGACGCTGAGCCCGCGCGAACACGCCCTGCTCGCCACCGTGCCCGCGCTGCTGGGCGAACGCTTCGACCGCCTGCGCAAGACCGCCCGGCCCGCGCCGGACGAGGCACCCGGCGCCCCCGCTTCCATCCCCCCCGCGCCGGACGCCTGGCTCGCCGCGTTCCGCCACGACATGCGCGGCATGCTGCTGGCCGAACTGGACGTCCGTTTCCAGCCGATCGACGGCCTGCTGGCCGCGCTCCGTTCCCGATGACCCCCGTTGCCATGCCCAGAAAAACGCTCGCCCTCCTCGTCTTCCTCGCCGGCCTGGCCGTCCTCTGCTGGATCGGCGCCAGCCATGCCGGCACCAGCCCGCTGGCCGCCGCCGTCACCGCAGTGATCGCCGCCTGCTACCTGGCCGGCGCGCTGGAACTGCACCGCTACCGGCAGGCCACGGCGACGCTGGAGCAGGCCCTGGCCGACCTCGCCACGCCGCCGGCCGGCCTGGCCGACTGGCTCGGCCGGCTCGACCCCGGCCTGCGCCACAGCGTGCGCCTGCGCGTGGAAGGCGAGCGCGCCGCCCTGCCCGGTCCGGCGCTGACCCCTTACCTGGTCGGCCTGCTGGTGCTGCTGGGCATGCTGGGCACCCTGCTGGGCATGATGGCCACCCTGCGCGGCACCGGCCTGGCACTGGAAAGCGCCAGCGACCTGCAGGCCGTCCGCGCCTCGCTGGCCGCGCCGGTGAAGGGCCTGGGCTTCGCCTTCGGCACCTCCATCGCCGGCGTCGCCGCCTCCGCCACGCTCGGCCTGCTGTCCGCGCTCTGCCGCCGCGAGCGCCAGCAGGCCGTGCAACGGCTGGACGCGGCCATCGCCACCACGCTGCGGCCGTGGTCGCAGGCGTGGCAGCGCGAGGAAGCCTTCCGCCTGCTGCAACAGCAGGCCGCCACCATGCCGACGCTGGTGGAGCGGTTGCAGGCGATGGTGGAGGCGGTCGAACGCCAGAACGCCGCCGCCGGCGAACGGCTGGCGGCCGGCCAGCAGGAGTTCCACGCCCGCACCGAGGCTGCGCAGGCGCGCCTGGCCGCCACCCTGGAGCACGCGTTGAAGGAAGGCGTCGCCGACAGCGCGCGCGCCGTCGGCGCGACCCTGCAACCGGTCGTGGAAACCACCCTGGCCGGGCTAGCGCGCGAATCGGCCGCGCTGCACGGCCGCGTCGAACAGGCCGTGCAGCGGCAACTGGACGGTTTGTCGGCCGGCTTCGCCGAGGCCAGCGCCGGCGCGGCCGGCGCCTGGACCACGGCAATGACCGCGCAGCGGCAGTCGAACGAAGCCCTCGCGCAGGACCTGCGCGGCGCGCTGGACGGTTTCGCCGACACCTTCGCGCAGCGTTCCGGCGCCCTGCTGGACGGCATCGCCGCACGCCTCGACGGCACCGCCGGCGGCGTCGCCGCGGCGTGGACGCAGGCGCTGGCGCAGCAGCAGGCGGCGAACGAGGCGATGGCCGCACGCCACGAGCAGGCGCTGACCGCGGCCGCCGCCGCGGTCGGGCAGCAGGGCGACGCATTGGTGCAGGCGATGGACCACTCGCATGCCGGGCTGCAAGCCTCGCTGGCCGCGCAGGACCGCGACCGGCTGGACGCCTGGACCGCCACGCTGGCCGCCACCGCCGACCGCCTGCACGCGGGCTGGGAACGGGCCGGCGAGCAGGTCGCGCAACGCCAGCAGGCCATCTGCGACACCCTGGCGCAGACCGCCGGCGACATCTCGGTGCAGGCGCAGGCGCACGCGCGCGACACCATCGCCGAGATCTCGCGGCTGGTGCAGGCCGCCTCGGAAGCGCCGCGCGCGGCCGCCGAGGTCATCGCCGGGCTGCGGCAGACCCTGTCGGACAGCATGGTCCGCGACACCGCCATGCTGGAGGAGCGCGTGCAACTGATGGGCACGCTGCAGACGCTGCTCGACGCGGTGAACCACGCCTCCACCGAGCAGCGCACCGCCATCGACGCGCTGGTCGCCACCTCGGCGGACCTGCTGGAACGCGTCGGCACCCGCTTCACCGCACACGTCGAGGCCGAGACCGGCAAGCTCGGCGCGGTCTCCGCGCAACTGGCCGCCGGCGCCGCCGAGGTCGCCAGCCTGGGCGAAGCCTTCGGCGCCGCCGTGCAGCGTTTCGGCGCCTCGAACGACGACCTGGCCGCGCGCCTGCTGGGCATCGAGGGCGCGCTGGAGAAATCGCTGGCGCGCAGCGACGACCAGTTGGCCTACTACGTGGCGCAGGCGCGCGAAGTGATCGACCTGAGCCTGCTGGCGCAGCGGCAGATCGTCGAGGACCTGCGCCGGATCGGCGGCCCGCGCGCGGACGCCGGGGCCGAAGCGGCATGAGCCTGGAGGTCGAGGCCGGCGAGGAGTCGGGCGCCACCGTCTGGGCCGCGTTCGGCGACCTGATGGCCGTGCTGCTGGGCGCGTTCGTGCTGATCCTGGTGGGCGTCATCGCGGTGCAGGCGCAGCTCTCCAGCCGGCTGGAGGAAGAGATGCGCCAGCGCCGGATCGAGGCCCGGCGCCTGCAGACGCTGGAACAGGCGCTGGCCGGGCCGCTCGCGGCCGGACGCGTCACCCTGGTCGACGGCCGCATCGGCATCCGCGGCAACGTGCTGTTCGCGCTCAACTCCGACCAGTTGCAGCCCGAGGGCCGCGAACTGCTCAAGAGCCTGGCCGCGCCGCTCGCCGGCTACCTGCAGGCGCGCGAGGAGATCCTGATGGTCAGCGGCTTCACCGACGACCGCCAGATCCGCGACGGCAACCGCCAGTTCGCCGACAACTGGGAACTGTCGGCCGAGCGCGCGCTGACCGTCACCCGCACGCTGATCGCCGAAGGCGTGCCGGCGTCCTCGGTCTTCGCCGCGGCCTTCGGCGCCGAGCAGCCGGTGGGCTCCAACGCCGACGAGGAAGGCCGGGCCAGGAACCGCCGCGTGGAGATCGCACCCATTCCCCGCCCCGCGCGCAGCGCCAAGGCCGATGCGCGCTGACGCCGCGCCCGCGTCCGTCGCGCTGGCGGCCTGGCGCGAACAGGGCGCCGACTGCGTGGACCCGCTGCGCTTCCATTTCATCGAAGCGCTGGCGGCACGCGCGCTGGCGCACGACGGCGAAGCCCGGCGCCTGCTGGACGCACGCCTGGAGCGCCTGGTCGCGGCCTATGCCAAGGACGTCACCGCGGCGGCGGCCGTGCCCGCGCCGCGCGACGCCGGCGGCGCACCCGCGCCCGGCCCGCTGGCGGGCCTGCTCGAACACCTGGCCGCGCGCGCGGCGGCGAAGCCCGCCGGGCCCGGCCGCGACCAGGACACTGCCACGCACGCCGGTCACGCAGCGCAGCGCCCCGCCGCGCTCGACGAAGTGCGCAACCTGTGGACCGAGGTGCGCACCGAGAGCCAGTTGCGGCACTCGCTGGCGCACGTCGACGACGATGCCGGCCCGCTCAATTCCGGCGTGCTGGTGCACCGCGCACTGACCTTCATGCGCACGGCATCGCCGGGCTACCTGCGGCATTTCCTCGCCTACGCGGACGCGCTGGCCTGGCTGGACCAGGCCCACGGCGACGCGATGCCCGCGGCAACGGAAGCGCCGCGCGCCGACGGCAAGGCCCGGCGCACGCGCCCGGGCGGCGGCCGACGACGCCGCGGCTGAAGGCCGCCGCCGCGCCGCGGGTTGCGCGCGGACGCATGCATCTGGGATGCTCCCGGTCCGCCGCGAGGGAACGTCCGCCGGCGCCTTCCCGTCTTCCGCCACCGCGCGCCCTGCTGCGCGCCGGGAACCTTTCGGGAAGGCCGCGGTCGAGTTGCACTCGATGGAACGAAGGGGAGCCGGATGATCGAACTGCGCGGCGTGCAGCGCCATTACGCCATGAGTGGCCAGACCGTGAAGGCGCTGGCCGGGGTGGACCTGCGCATCGACGGCGGCGAGTTCGTCGCCATCACCGGGCCGTCCGGCTCGGGCAAGTCCAGCCTGCTCAACATCCTGGGCTGCCTGGACCATCCCGACGCCGGCCAGTACCTGTTTGAAGGCCGCGACGTCGCCACCTTCGACGACGAGGCCAGCAGCGACCTGCGCAACCGGCGCATCGGCTTCGTGTTCCAGAGCTTCCACCTGCTGCCGCGGCTGACCGTGCTGGAGAACGTGCTGCTGCCGCTGCGCTTCCACCGCCAGCCGCCGCCCGGCACGCACGAGCGCGCGCTGGCGCTGCTGGAACGCGTGGGCCTGGCCGAGCGCCGCGACCACCGCCCCAGCGAACTGTCCGGCGGGCAGATGCAGCGCGCCGCCATCGCCCGCGCACTGCTGCTGCAACCGGCGCTGCTGCTGGCCGACGAGCCCACCGGCAACCTGGATTCGCGCAGCGCCGCCGACGTGCTGGCGCTGATCGACGAAGTGCACGCCGGCGGCCAGACCGTGGTGCTGGTCACCCACGACAACGACATCGCCACGCGCGCACCGCGCCAGGTGAAGCTGCGCGACGGGAGGGTCGAGCATGACGCGCTCCAGTAAGGCGCTGCTGGTCGCCGCCGCGCTGGCCGCCGCGCTGCCCGCGCAGGCGGTGGTGCTGACCGGCGAGGTCCGCGCCATCGAGGCCCAGCAGATCCTCACCCCGCAGTCCAACAGCTCGCCGGTGGTGATCCGCTACTACGTGCCGGAAGGCGAGCGGGTGAAGAAGGGCGACGTGGTGCTGCGCATCGATCCCGGCCAGTCCGCCAGCCGCATCCCCGACCTGGAGGCGGAGATCGAGCAGACCCGCGCCAAGGACGCCAAGGAAGTCGCCGAACTGCAGGTGAAGGCGGTCGACGCCGAGATGGCCCTGGTCGACGCCGAAGCCGAGCTGGCGACGGCCAAGCTGGACGCCACCATTCCGCGCGACCTGGTCTCCGGCCTGGACTACGACCGCTACCAGGGCGAACTGGACCGCACCGCGCGCGAGGCCGCGCTCAAGCGCAAGGAACTGGACGCCGCCCGCACCGCGGTGCAGCGGCGCATCGAGGACGGCCGCCTGCAGGTGCACAAGCTGATCCTGCAGCGCGACTACCACGCCGCGCTGGTGCGCACCTCGGAAGTGGTCGCCGACCGCGACGGCATCGTCGTGCACGGCTTCAACAACAACTGGATCGGCGGGCGCATCGACGAGGGCTCGTCCACCATGCCGGGCAGCAAGGCCGGCGAAGTGGTCAGCAGCGGGCGCATGAACGTGCGCGCCTGGGCGCTGGAGCCCGACCGCCGCGGCCTGGCGGTGGGGCAGGCGGTGGAGCTGTCGTTCGACGCGCTGCCCGGGCGCAAGGTGCCCGGCCGCATCGCCTTCATCTCCGGCGCACCCGACCGACGGCCGGAATGGGGCGAAGGCCGTTACTTCACCCTCGACATCGAACCGCAGAGCGACCGCCTGCCGCCGCTGATGCCCGGCATGAGCGTGCGGGTGATCGCACGGCCGGCCGCCGCCGCGGCCCCGGCGGCGGGACAGGAGAAAGGCCGATGAACCGCCTGCACCTTCCGCTGCGCGGCGCCGCACTCGCCCTGGCGCTCGCCCTGGCCGCCGCCGGCGCCCACGCCGCCACCCTGCGCGTGGACGGCGAGGTCTATGCGCGCCGCAGCGTGCAACTGGTGCCACCGCCGGTGAACCGCATGTGGCAGTTCAACATCACCCGCCTGGCCCCCGACGGCAGCACCGTCAAGCAGGGCGAGACCGTGCTGGCCTTCGACACCAGCGAGCTGGTGCGCCAATTGGCCGAGAAGCAGAGCCTGCTGCAGGAGAAGAAGCGGGAACTGGAGAACCTGACCCTGGACGTGGCCGAGCGCGAGCGCAGCCAGCGCCTGGCCACGGCGGAGGCGGAGGCGCAGCGCGACAAGGCGCGGCGCAAGACCGAGCAGCCGCGCGAACTGATCGCCGCACTGGAATACGACAAGCTGGTGGAGGAACGCCGCCGCACCGAGCGCCGCGCCGCACTGGCGCAGGTGGGCGAACGCGCGGCCGCCGAGCAGCGCCGGCAGGAACTGCGGCTGGTGCAGTCGGAGCTACGCCAGGCGCAGGACGACGTGGACCGCTTGCAGGATTCGATCGCCGCGCTCGAACTGCCGGCCCCGCGCGACGGCGTGTTCATGCACAAGAGCAACTGGAGCGGCGAGAAGTTCGACGTCGGCACCCAGGTCTGGCGCGGCCAGACCGTCGCCGAAATCCCCGACCCCGACACCCTGGCCGTGCGCGCGCAGTTGCCCGAGCGCGACCTGCAGCGCGTGCAGGTGGGCGCGCCGGCGCGCATCGTGATCGAGGGCGGCGGCGGCAACGTGCATCACGGCAAGGTGGCGAGCATCGGCCGCGCCGTGCGCAGCAAGTCGCAGGTGCAGCCGGTGCCCGTGCTGGACCTGGAGATCCGCCTCGACGACGCGAAAGCGAAGTTGCGGCCGGGACAGGCCGTGCGCGTCGAACTGACGGTGCCGGAACTGGCCGGAGGTGCGAAATGAGTCCCTTCCTGCGCGCCGGCCTGCTGCTGGCGCTGGCCGGCGCACTGGCCGCCTGCGGCGGCGCCGAGGCGCCCGTCGCCAGCGAGACCGTGCGGCAGGGCCCGCTGCGCATCACCGTGCGCGGCGAGGGCGAGCTGCGCTCGGCCAAGCCCACGCCGCTCACCGTGCCCGGCAAGAACTGGAGCGCGCGCCAGGTCGAATGGATGGTGCCCGAGGGCAGCCTGGTGAAGAAGGGCGACCTGCTGGCGCGCTTCATTTCGCCCGAGGGCGAACAGCAACTGGCGCAGGCCATGATCGACCTGCAGCGCAATGCGCTGGCGCGGGCGGCGAAGGAAGGCACCCTGGCTTCCACCCAGGGCCGGGTGGAAGTGGACCTGTCGCAGGTCGCGGTGCAACTGGGCATCGCCCAGCGCTACGCCGAGGCCGACCTGAGCACGGTGGCGCGCAACCAGGTGCTGGATGCCATCGAGGACAAGGAATACCTGCAGGTGCGGCAGGGCGTGCTGCAATGGCAGCGCGACCAGTCGGACGTGCGCGGCGGCGCCGAGCTGGCGGTGCTGGACGCGCAGCGCGCCACCTTCGACATGAACGCGCAGACCCGCAAGGCCGACCTCGACGCGCTCGAACTGCGCGCGCCCAACGACGGCGTGCTGCTGCTGGCCACCAACTGGTCCGGCGACAAACCGCAGGTGGGCGCCAACCTGCGCGCCGGCTTCGAGTTCGGCAGCCTGCCGGACACCTCGGCGATGGAGGTGGAGATCGACCTGCCGCAGATCGAGGCCCAGGGCGTGCAGGCCGGCGACGCCGTGGTACTGAACCCGCTGGGCCGCCCGGACCAGCGTATCGAGAGCACGCTGTCGTGGGTGGCCAGCGCGGCCAAGGTGCGCAACCGCGAGAGCCCGGTGAAGTACCTGTCCATGCGCGCCTCTGTGCCGGCCGCGGCGGTGGAGCGCTACCGCCTGATCCCCGGCCAGCGCTTCGAGGCCACGGTGGTGCTGCTGGATGCCAAGGACGCCATGGCCGTGCCCAACGTGGCCATCGAGCAGCGCGACGACCGCCACTGGGTGCAGGTGAAGCAGGGGCGCACCTACGCCGCGCGCGAAGTGAAGCTGGGCGTGCGCGGCACCGCGCGTTCGCAGGTGCTGTCGGGCCTGCAACCCGGCGACGTGGTACGGCTGTCGCAGGCCGAAGTGCCCGCGCCCGGCGCGGACGGCAAGGACGCGGAGGACGCCGCCGGTGCCGATGCCGACAACGAAGCCGGCGCCGCCGACGGACAAGGAAAGACCCCATGACGCCGCTGATGAACCGCCTGCCCACGGTCTGGCGCGAAGCCGTGGAGGAACTGTGGCGCCGCCGCCTGCGCACCCTGCTCACGCTGCTGGGCATGATCTTCGGCGTGGGCGCCATCGTGGCGATGCAGGCGGTGGGCGAAGGCAGCCGGCGCGAGGCGCTGCGGCTGGTCGAGGGCCTGGGCCTGCACAACCTGATCGCCGAGGCCAAGCCGCAGGACGAGGACACGCTGAAGGAAACCCGCGAGCGCAGCCTGGGCCTGACCGTGGCCGATGCCGACGCCGCGCTGAGCGTGGTGCCCGGCGCCGAGCGCCACGCCGCCGAGAAGCGCGTGCGCACCCACACCGTCTTCAGCGACAGCGGCCGCAGCGACGCGCAGGCCAGCGGCGTCAGCGCCGGCTGGTTCGAACTGTCCTCGCTGCACATCGGCCACGGCCGCACGTTCACCGCCGAGGACGAAGCCGCGCTGGCCGCGGTCGCCGTGCTGGGCCACCAGGCGGCCGCCGACCTGTTCCCCAAGGGCGACGCGGTCGGCGGGCTGGTCAAGGTCAACCACGTCTGGCTGGAAGTGGTGGGCGTGCTGGCCGACCGCGACCTGGGCCAGGACAGCTTCGAGGGCGTGCAACTGGGCTCGGAGAGCAACCGCATCTACGTGCCGCTGGCCAGCGCGCGCGCGCGTTTCCGCTTCCAGCCGCAGGAGGACGAAGTGGACCGCTTCCTGCTGCGCCTGGACGATCCGCAGCGGCTGGCCGCCGGCGCCGGCGTGCTGGCCGCGGTGCTGGACCAGCGCCACGCCGGCATGGCGGACTACCAGTTGATCGTGCCGCAGCAGTTGTTCCAGCAGCACCAGCAGACCCAGCGCATCTTCCAGGTGGTGATGGGCGCCATCGCCGGCGTCAGTCTGCTGGTGGGCGGCATCGGCATCATGAACATCATGCTGGCCAACGTGCTGGAGCGGCGCCGCGAGATCGGCCTGCTGCGCGCGCTGGGCGCGCGGCGGCGCGACGTGATCGCGCAGTTCCTGCGCGAGGCCACGGTCATCTGCATCGCCGGCGCGGTGCTGGGCCTGGTGTTCGGCGGCGTGCTGGCCTATCTGATCGCGATGTTCGCCGGCTGGCAGGTGGCATGGGCGCCGCTGCCGATCCTGCTGTCGGCCGGCTTCTGCGCCGTCGTCGGCCTGGGTTTCGGCGTGTACCCCGCGCGGCAGGCCGCGCAGCTCGACCCGATCGCGGCGCTGCGGCACGACTGACGCCGCGGCGCTTCCGGCTTCCGCGGCATGCCGCCGCGGAAGCAAGGCTTGCCGCGCGGCCGGTTCAGCCGTCGCGCGCCGCCGCCTTGCGGAACAGCAGCGCCGAGGCCAGCCACACCGCGGCGAACAGCGCCGTCGCCGCGAACGGCCGGCCCCAGCCCATCGCGGCCGCGATGCCCGCCGCCAACACCTGAGCCAGCGCCATGGCGGCCATCACCCACGCCATGCCCGCGGGCCGGAAACGCACGGCCAGGGTGCCGGACGCGCCGATCGCGATCACCGCGGCGTACATCAGGTTGGCCGGGTGGCCTTCGCTGCCGATCAGGCCCACCGCCAGGTTCGCCCACACCAGCAGGAAGACGCCGGCCAGCGCGATGCCGGCCGCCGCACGCGCGGCCAGCCCGGGCGCGCGCCGCAGCGCCAGTTCCACGCCGCCGCAGAGCAGCGCCAGCATCAGGCCGAACACCGCGAAATCCCCCGGCCCCCACCTGACCTCGGCGGTGAAGCGCATGGCGACCGCGGGCGCCAGCAGCAGGGCGGCGGCGCTCCCCCACATCAACGGGCGGCCATAGCGCGGCAACGAAGCGGCGGGGCGACGGATGTCGGCGGTCATGGGCGTTCGATCACGACTTCGGGAACGCCAGCCTCGGCCGCCGCGGTGAAGCGGGCATGAAGTGCACCGCTTCAGCGGCCGGACGCGGTGCCCGCCACGATCAGGTTGCGCCAGTACAGGTTGTCCGGCAGCCAGCCGGGCGGTGGTTCGGCGGCCATGCCGTTGGCCTGCAGCAGATGGCGCATCGCCGTCAGTTCGCCGTCGCGCATGAAGCGCTCGGCGTAGTCGTCCGGCATCGTGCGCACGGACGGATGCGCGAGCGAAGGCAGGGCCTGCTCGTGTATCCAGGCGAAACGGCGCAGGCGTTCGCGCAGCGTGGCGCCCGCTTCCGTCTTGCCCGCCGATTCCACCAGCCACGGCAGGGCGACGGAGGGGAGCAGCAAGACGGATTCGTCGTCGGCGAGCAGGGCGTACAGGCGGCGGCATTCCTGCAGGCGCGCCGCCGGCAGCCGGCCCGCGCGGTTGCCGCAGCGCTGGGTGACCGGCAGCAGCGTCGGCATGGCCGTGGCCACGTTGACGGCGATGACGGTGATGCCGGCCACGTCGCGCGGCGTCGCCGACCGGCCCAGTCCCATGTCTTCGCCCAGCGCCGCGGCCAGGGCCGGTTCCATCGCCGGCGCCGCCACGCCGTTCAGCGTCGCCAGCAGCAGCCGGCCCTGCGCGCCCAGGTGCGTGCGGTAGAACGGCGCCGCCACCGCGGCCTGCCATTGCGCCTCGGCGCCGGCGGCGTCGCCCTGCTCCACTGCGTGCACGTAGGCCTGCAAATGCACTTCGGCGTTGTCCGGCTCGGCCGCCAGCAATTGCTGCAACAGGACGCCGCGGTCGCACTCGATGCCGCGCATCGGGCAGGCGTCCAGCAGTGCCCAGGCCACCATCGCGTCGGTGGCTCCCGCATCGTAGGCCTGCTGCAACCAGGTGCGCGCCTGCGGCTGGGTGAACGAGGCCTGCTCGACCTGCGCTTGCGCCTCCGGCGGCGGGTACAGCAGGCTCGCGGCCACCCGCGCCTCCGGCGTGCCGCGCGCGGCGACCTTGCCCAGGTGTGCCTGCACCGCATCGCGCCACGCGGCATACCAGGCGTCGCCGGCCGCGGCCAGGCGCGGATCGGATTCGACCCGGCCGGGCGGCGGCCCGTCCTGCGCCAGCACGGGCGACGTCACCAGCGCCGCCAGCAACCCCATGCCATGCCACATCCTGCGCATCGTCCGCTCCTGTCGGGAAACTGCGGCACCTTCGCATGCGGCCTGGGCGGCTTCAAGTTCGCGGGCGGTGGACGATGCGGGCGGCATGCACATGCGCATCGCTGTCGCCCGGTTGCGGCCGGGATGTTCCGGCTTCATGCCTGTCTTCGATGCGCTGTCGTTTCGCAGCGCCGGCACCGTGATGACCGCGCCCGGTATCACTGCATCGCTGCACGGAAGCATCCGTCGCCTCGAATCCGGATCATCCGCAACACCATGCTTCACTCCGCATGGCGGACGCAGATCGTCGAACACGAAGCCATGCACGATGGAATCCGGCATGGCAGCCCGCCATGAGCAGAGCGCTGCCGAATCCGGTCCCGCAGAACCGGAACAGCCCATCGCACCACAGCACTCGCCCGCTCGCATGCGGGAACCCTGCCGCAACCCGCGCGCCTGCGCGCCAACACCGGCCGCATTCCCGCGGAAACGATCCACTTCCCCGTCCGCGAACGGAAACCGCACGACCTACCCGCGCACGGCCGCCAGGCCCGCAGGGCTTATCATGGGCGCATGACCCAGCCCGCCTTCCCCGCCGAATCCGGCCCCGTCACCCTCGCCGGTCCCGACGGACCATTGGAAGCCCACGTCGAATGGCCGGAAGACGGCGCGCCGGCGCAGCCGGTCACCGCCATCGTCTGCCATCCGCTGCCCACCGAGGGCGGCACCATGCACAACAAGGTGGTGGTGATGGCCGCGCGCAGCCTGCGCGAACTGGGCGCGACCACGGTGCGCTTCAACTTCCGCGGCACCGGCGGCTCGGGGGGCTTGTTCGACCACGGCGACGGCGAAGTGGACGACCTGCGCACGGTGGCCGAGTGGGTGCGCGCGCAGCGCCCCGGCACCCACCTGTGGCTGGCCGGCTTCAGCTTCGGCGCCTACGTGTCGCTGCGCGCCGCCGCCGCGCTCAAGCCCGATGCGCTGATATCGATCGCGCCGCCGGCCGGGCGCTGGGACTTCGCCCGCATCGAGCCGCCCGGCTGCCCGTGGCTGGTGATCCAGGGCGAACAGGACGAGGTCGTCGAACCGCAGGCCGTGTACGACTGGATCGACGGGCTCAAGCACCCCCCCGAGTTGATCCGCATGCCGGAGACCAGCCATTTCTTCCACCGCAAGCTGATGGACCTGCGCGGCGCCATCAAGCACGCGATGAAAGCCTACGTGCCGGTGTGATGGCCGACGCCCGCACGGACACGGCGCTCTCGCCGTCGCAGGTCTACGCGCGCGGCGCGGCGCAGGGGCAATGGCAGGACGATCCGGCGCAGCATCCCGCACTGGCCGAACTGGACCGCATCCACGCCGCGCTGCTGGCCGCGCCCGCGCAGCCGGGCCTGATGGGCCGGCTGTTCGGCAAACCTCCTGAAACGGTGAAGGGCCTGTACTACTGGGGCGAAGTGGGGCGCGGCAAGACCTTCCTGGTGGACCTGTTCTACGACGCCCTGCCACTGCCGGTGTGGTCGGTCTCCCGCAGCGACGCGGCGCAGGGCGGCGGCGGCAAGTACCGCACCCACTTCCACCGCTTCATGCGCGGCGTGCACGAACGGCTGCGCCAGCACGCGGGCGAGAGCGACCCGCTGGCGAAGATCGTGCGCGAGGCGCGTGGCAGGCTGCGCGTGCTGGTGCTGGACGAGTTCTTCGTCACCGACATCGGCGACGCCATGCTGCTGGCGCGGCTGCTGGAACGCATGTTCGCCGAGGGCATCACCCTGGTGACCACCTCCAACACCGCGCCGGAGAACCTCTACAGGGACGGCCTGCAGCGCGCCGGCTTCCTGCCGGCCATCGACCTGCTGCAACGCCACTGCGTGGTGCTGCGCTCGGACGGGATGGAGGACTACCGCCTGCGCGCGCTGACGCGCTCGCCGGTGTACCGCGCGCCACTGGACAGCGGCGCCGACCCCTGGCTGGCCATGCGCTGGCGCGAACTGAGCGGCGGCGAGGACGCGCACAGCGGCAACATCGAGATCGACGGCCGCAAGATCCCGGTGCGCGGACGCGGCAAGAGCATCGCCTGGTTCGACTTCGCCGCGCTGTGCGAAGGCCCGCGCGGCACCACCGACTACATCGAGATCGCGCACGAGTTCAACACCGTGCTGCTGGGCGGCATCCCGCGCTTCGACCGCATGAACGAAGACGCCGCGCGCCGCTTCGTCAACCTGGTCGACGAACTCTACGACCGCCACGTCAACCTGGTCTGCACCGCCGCCGACGCCCCGCCGTCGCTGTACTCCGGCACCCGCCTGCAGGGCGCCTTCGAACGCACCGCCTCGCGCCTGATCGAGATGCAGAGCGCGGAATACCTGGCGACGCCGCACAGGGCGTGAGCCCGTGCGCGGCACACCTCATCCTGGCGACGAACAGGGAAGAAGTCCGCGGGATACGCGGCCTTGCGTCAGGTCGAAACACGGAACGCCGGACATCTTTCATCTCACATAAATCCCGAGAAAACACGGCTTCCTGAACACGGAAGGCTTGCCCACCGACGCGTTTATCTGAGTCAAGGATCTCGCCGCATAGCCGATACCGGCAGTGCCCCTACGACACGACGGGGCGCCGCCAAGCACCGGGTAATGTCATGACGATCAAGAAACTCTTCATCTGCCTGTTCCTCGCGACCCTGGTCGTACTCGGGCTTGTCTTCGCATCCATCTACCAGGCGAGGAACTCGTCGATGGCGCTGCGAAAGGTGCAGGAGATGCGCTACAGCTCCTACCTGCTGGCCGACGAGCTGCGGCAGAGTTCCGACGACCTGACCCGCCTGGCCCGGACCTACGTCGTCACCGGCGACGCGCAGTACGAGCAGGAATACCTGGACGTGATCGCGGTCCGCAGCGGCAAGAAGCCGCGTCCGGACGGGCGGACCATCTCGCTGCAGGATCTGATGAAGCAGGCCGGGTTCACCGAGGAGGAGTTCGTCAAGCTCAAGGAGTCCGAAGCCAAGTCCAACGCGCTGGTCAAGATCGAGACCGCCGCGATGTATGCGGTGAAGGGCCTGTTCGACGACGGCAACGGCGACTTCACCCGCCAGGGCGAGCCCGACCCCGGACTGGCGCGCACGCTGATGCACGACGCGCAATACCATGCCGAGAAGGCGTCGATCATGAAGCCGATCGACGATTTCTTCGCCCTGCTCGACCAGCGGACGGCGGGCCAGGTCCAGCAGGCGCAGGCGGCGAACAGCTTCTGGAACGGCGTGGCCATCACCGCCATCGTCACCGCGCTGGTCCTGCTGCTGGCGGCGCTGTACTGGGCCTTCCGGCTGATCATCGGCCAGCTCGGCGAAGAGCCGCAGGTGGTGGTGAAGGCGGTGGGCCGCATCGCCGCCGGCGATCTGCAGACCGCCATCGCGGTCCGTCCCGGCGACGGCACCAGCCTGGCCCATTCGCTCAGGACCATGCAGGAAAGCCTGAAGGGCATCGTGTCCGACATCCAGGGCATGGCCGAGGCGGCGGTGGAGCGCGGCGACTTCGGCGTCAAGATGGAGACCGCGGGCCGCAAGGGCTTCATGAAGGACATCTCCGAGCTGTTGAACAGCCTCTCGGACGTCACCGAATCCGGCTTGAAGGACATCACCCGCGTCTCCAGCGCGCTGTCCGGCGGAGACCTTTCGCAGACGATCGAGCGCAGCTACCCGGGCCTGTTCGGGCAGACCGCCGCAGACGTCAACCGCACCGCCGAAGTGCTCAGCGGCCTGGTGGCCGAGATCCGCCACGTCGCCGACACGGCCTCCCGCGGCGACTTCAGCCAACGCATCGAGCTGTCCGGCAAGCGCGGCTTCGGCGAGGACATCGGACGCCTGCTCAACCAACTGTGCGGCACCACCGACGTGGGCCTGCGCGACATCATCCGCGTCGCCCAGGCGCTGGCGCGCGGCGACCTGACGCAGCGGATCGAGCGCCGGCACCCGGGGCTTTTCGGCGAAGCGTGCAACGGCATCAACGCCACCGTCGCCAACCTCCATCGGCTCATCCAGCAGATCAAGGATAACGCCGACCAGATCGGCGCGGCCACCCGCGAGATCGCCAACGGCAACCAGGACCTGTCGGTGCGCACCGAGAAACAGGCAGCGAGCCTGGAGGAAACCGCGTCGAGCATCGAGGAGCTCACCTCCACGGTGAAGGAGAACGAATCGCGCGTGGCCCAGGCCGGCAACATCGCGACCTCGACTTCGAGCATCGCCTCGCACGGCGGCGACACCGTCAAGGACTCCATTTCCACGATGAACGAGATCGCGCAGAGCTCCAAGCAGATCGCCGACATCATCGGCGTCATCGACGGCATCGCGTTCCAGACCAACATCCTCGCGCTCAACGCCGCCGTCGAGGCCGCGCGCGCCAGCGAGCACGGCCGCGGGTTCGCGGTGGTGGCCAGCGAAGTGCGCAGCCTGGCGCAGCGCTCGGCCGAGGCCGCCAAGGACATCAAGCACCTGATCTCGGATTCGGTGGCGAAGGTGGACAACGGCAGCGAGCGGGTCAACCTGGTCGGCGACACCATGGGCGGCATCGTCTCGGGCATCCGCGACGTCACCACGATCATGTCGGAAATCCTGGCCGCCAGCCGCGAGCAGACCGCCGGGATCGACCAGGTGGCGCAGGCGATCATGCAGATAGACGAAGTGACCCAGCAAAACGCGGCGCTGGTCGAGCAGGTGGCCGCCGCCGCCGGCTCGCTGAACGACCGCGCGGAAGGGCTGGTCCAGGCCGTGGCCGCCTTCAACCTGGGCGGTTCGCCGGCGGTGGAGCGGCGGGACCGGGATGCGCGGTCGCACGGCATGCTGGAACTCGTCGCCTCCGCCTGACCGCGGCGCGGCGCACGGCATGCCGCCTGCGCCGCATAGACTGGGGGCATGGACCGGATACCGCCCGCCGTCGCCGAAGCCGTGCACCAGGCCCTCGCCGAGGCCGCGCCCATCTGCGTGCTGACCGGCGCCGGCATGTCGGCCGAGAGCGGCATCCCGACCTTCCGCGGCACGCACGACAGCCTGTGGTCGCGCTTCGACCCGATGCGGCTGGCGACGGCGGAGGCGTGGCGCGACGATCCCGCACTGGTCTGGGGCTGGTACCGCTGGCGGATGGAATGCGTCCGCCAGGCGCAACCCCATGCCGGGCATCGCGCCCTGGCCGCGCTCGCGCGGCAGGTGCCGCTGTCGCTGGTCACACAGAACGTCGACGACCTGCACGAACGCGCGGGCAGCACGGTGGACGCGCATGTGCACGGCAGCCTGTTCGCGTTGCGCTGCTTCGCCTGCGGCCGCGCGCACGCCGGGCCGCTCGACGATCTTGTTCCGGACGCGCAGCGGATCGAGCCGATGCGCTGCGCCGCCTGCGGTGACCGCATCCGTCCCGGCGTGGTGTGGTTCGGCGAAACCCTGCCCGGCGATGCCTGGCAGGCTGCGGCCGATGCGGCGGCACGCTGCGCGCTGATGCTGGTCGTCGGCACCTCCGGGCTGGTGCAGCCCGCCGCGGGCCTGCCCGCGCTGGCCAAACGCCACGGCGCGTGCGTGGTGGAAATCAACCCGGAGCCCACCGCTCTGTCCCCCCTCGTGGACCACGCATGGCGCGCGACCGCGGCCGAGGCATTGCCGCGGTTGCTGCCCGCCTAGGACGCCGCGCGTCGCACCCATGCCTCCACCGCGCCGCCGGTTGCATCGGGCCGGACCGTGCAACGCGTCATGGGTTTCCCGTCTGGCCCATGCTGCCGATGGATAATGCGCGGCCGGTGGCGATGGCGCGTTCGATCTGACTTGCCGGCACCGGCGCACGCGACAACCGCAGCGCACGGCGAACGGCACGCTCCCACAGTCACCTCACATTGCAGCCCGCCACGCGCCGCTCCGGCAGTGGCACATTCACGTTCCGCCACTGGCCGCCCCGGGCCACGGCGGCGACAATACGCGGGCACGGCGCCCCCACCGCCGCTTCCCTTTCCGCCATGACATCCGCCTTCGTTTCCCCCGACCGCATCCGCGGCCTGTTCGCCCAGGCCATGTCCGACATGTACCGCGCCGAGGTGCCGCTGTACGGCGACCTGGTGGAACTGGTCGGGCAGATCAATGCCGACGCATTGCAGGCCAACCCGGCGCTGGCCGAACGCCTGCACCGCAGCGGCGAAGCCGAACGGCTGGGGCTGGAGCGCCACGGCGCGATCCGGGTGGGCACGCCCGCCGAACTGGCGATGCTGCGGCGCGCGTTCGCGGTGATGGGCATGCACCCGGTGGGCTACTACGACCTGTCGGTGGCCGGCGTGCCGGTGCACGCCACCGCCTTCCGGCCACTGACCGAAGAAGCGCTGGCGGCCAATCCGTTCCGCATCTTCACCTCGCTGCTGCGGCTGGAACTGGTGCAGAGCACGGCGCTGCGCGCGGAGGCGCAAGCCATCCTGGCCCGCCGCGACATCTTCACTGCCGGCGCGCGGGCGCTGGTGGCGCAGGCCGAATGCGACGGCGGGCTGGGCGAGGCGGACGCGCAGCGCTTCGTCGCCGAGATGCTGGAAACCTTCCGCTGGCACGGCGACGCCACCGTCTCGCTGGAAAGCTACCGCGCCCTGCACGCCGCGCACCGGCTGGTCGCCGACGTGGTGAGCTTCCGCGGCCCGCACATCAACCATCTCACCCCGCGCACACTGGACATCGACGCCGCGCAGGCAGCAATGCAGCGCCGCGGACTGCGCGCCAAGGCGCTGATCGAAGGCCCGCCGCGCCGCGCCGTGCCCATCCTGCTGCGCCAGACCAGCTTCAAGGCGCTGGAGGAAGTGGTGGCCTTCCCCGATGCCGAAGGCCGCCTGGCCGCGGGCAGCCACACCGCGCGCTTCGGCGAGATCGAGCAGCGCGGCCTGGCGCTGACGCCGGCCGGGCGCGCGCTCTACGACCGCCTGCTGGCCGACGTGCGCCAGGCCGGCAACGCGGGCAACACCGGCGACGACTATCCGCAACGGCTGGCCATGGCCTTCGCCGCCTTCCCCGACAGCGAGGACGAACTGCGCCGGCAGGGGCTGGGCTACTTCCGCTACCGGCTGACCGACAGCGGCGCCGCGCTGCCGGCGAGCGAACGCGCGGCCCTGCCGCCCGACGCCCTGGTCGCCGCCGGCCATGCTGCAGCCGATCCCATCGTGTACGAGGACTTCCTGCCGGTCAGCGCCGCCGGCATCTTCCAGTCCAACCTGGGCGGCGGCGAGCAGCGCGCCTACGTGGCGCAGGAAAACCAGGACGCCTTCGAAGCCGCACTGGGCGCGCCGGTGCACGACCCGTTCGCGCTTTACGCGCAGGCGCAGGAAGCCTCGATCGCGCAGATGCACGCCCCCCTGTAGGAGGGGCTTTAGCCCCGACCGCTTTGATGAATCATGGGTACGCTGACGGATCACGGGCAAGGCATCGGGGCTGAAGCCCCTCCTGCAAGAGCCTGGTCGGTCCGCGCGGCTGAATCCGTGAAACCCGCGCCACAGCGACGCCCGCTGTTCCACACTACATTTGGTGTTGACGCCTTCCGGAGGCCCCACTATCTTGTGGCCGTCGGTTCCGGGGGTCGCTAGCCGCCGGATTAAAACGGGAAGCCGGTGCGGCCTTCGGGCCCAGTCCGGCACTGCCCCGCAGCGGTAATTGGGAACGAACCCGCCACACAGCACTGGGCCACGGCCTCGGGAAGCGGCGGGCTAGGCGAAGCAGGAAAGAGCGGCAAGGAACGGGATTGAACAGGTGCGGCGTTGCCGCCACCCATCCCCCACTTCCCCTCACTCCCGCCTTCAGGCCCATGAGTCCGAAGACCTGCCGACGGCCGCGCGTTGCACACCGCGCGGTGCCGGCCGCGGAATCTCCGGGGGGAGATGGCTGGCGAAGCAGGGTCCGCCGGCATTGCGTCCGCGATCTCGTTCCCTGCGACGCCGCTTCCCCACTGTGGACCTCCATCCGGCCTCCGCTGCCTGCGAGGGACAGGCCGCCGCGTGCGCCATGCATGGAGGAAACCCGTGACCCAGACCGATACCGCCGTCGCCGAAGCCGGCACCGCCCCGTCCCAGAAGGACGCCTTCGCCCTGACCCCGCCGCCCACCGCGACCGCGATGAGCGTGACCAAGCGCAACGGCAGCCGCGAACCGGTGGACCTGAACAAGATCGTGCGCGCGGTGCAGCGCAACTGCGAGGGCCTGCACGCGGTGGACCCGATGCGCGTGGCCACGCGCACCATCTCCGGCCTGTACGACGGCGCCAGCACGCGCGAGCTGGACGAACTGTCCATCCGCACCGCCGCGCTGCTGACCGGCGAGGAACCCGAATACAGCCGCCTGGCCGCGCGCCTGCTGGCCGGCTACATCGCCAAGGAAGTGACCGGGCAGGAGATCCACGCGTTCTCGCAGTCGGTGACGCGCGGCCACGAGGTCGGCCTGATCAACGACCGCCTGCTGAACTTCGTGCAGACCAACGCGCGCAAGCTCAACGACGCGCTGGACGCCTCGCTGGACCTGCACTTCGACTACTTCGGCCTGCGCACGCTGTACGACCGCTACCTGCTGCGCCACCCG
>CALJUL010000057.1 GCA_937975725.1 uncultured Pseudoxanthomonas sp.
CCGGGCCGCTTCAGCTTCAACGTGCGCGGCGGCCGCTGCGAGGCCTGCCAGGGCGACGGGATGATCAAGGTGGAGATGCACTTCCTGCCGGACGTGTACGTGCCCTGCGACGTCTGCCAGGGCAAGCGCTACAACCGCGAGACGCTGGAGATCCTCTACAAGGGCTACAACATCAACGACGTGCTGGAGATGACGGTCGAGGACGCGCTGAAGCTGTTCGAGCCGGTGCCGGCCATCGCGCGCAAGCTGGAGACGCTGATGGACGTGGGCCTGAGCTACGTCAAGCTGGGCCAGAGCGCGACCACGCTGTCCGGCGGCGAGGCGCAGCGCGTCAAGCTGTCGAAGGAACTCTCGCGCCGCGACACCGGCCGCACGCTGTACATCCTGGACGAGCCCACCACCGGCCTGCACTTCCACGACATCGAGCACCTGCTCGCCGTGCTGCACAAGCTGCGCGACGAGGGCAACACCATCGTGGTGATCGAGCACAACCTGGACGTGATCAAGACCGCCGACTGGGTGGTGGACCTGGGCCCGGAAGGCGGCCATCGCGGCGGCCGCATCCTCGCCACCGGCACGCCGGAGGAGATCGCCGCGCATCCGGATTCGCACACCGGCCGCTTCCTGGCCAGGCTGCTGCCCGCATCGAAGGCGCCCAGGCCCAGCAAGCCCGCCGCCGTGGCCAAGCCCGACGTGCTGCCGCCGCGCAAGTCCGCCGCCAAGGCGACCAAGGCCGCGAAGAAGAAGGCCGCCCGATGAACCAGTCCCACGATGCCGCCGGCCGCACCCTGCTGGCGAAGGTCCCCATCAGCGTGCGCTGGCGCGACATGGACAGCATGGGCCACGTCAACAACGCCAAGTACATCTCCTACCTGGAGGAAGCGCGCGTGCGCTGGATGCTCACCGTGCCCGGCGTGTCGATGACCGACCGCATCGCGCCGGTGGTGGCCGCCAACAACATCAACTACAAGCGCCCGCTGACCTGGCCGAACGACGTGGTGGTGGAGCTCTACGTGGATCGCCTGGGCACCAGCAGCGTGACCATCGGCCACCGCATCGTCTCGGCCAAGGACGAAAGCGTGCTGTATTCCGACGGCAACGTGGTGGTGGTGTGGATGGACACCGAAACCGGCCAGAGCGCGCCGCTGCCGGCAGCGATCCGCGCCGCGTCGGAGTGACCGCCTTTCATCAGTTGCTGTAGGAGCGACGCAAGTCGCGACCAAGGACTGCGAACGAACGGCCATCAGGAAACACGCGAAGGCGCCAACGGGCATGTGCGCCCGTTCGCTTCATGTTCTCTGGTCGGCCTTGTTCGTGCTTCGAGATGGCCGACTGTCAATCGCGACTTACGTCGCTCCTACAAGAGTCCTGCCTTCACGCAGGGCGAAGGGCCATCACGGCGCGGCCTTGCGCGCTTCGAACGTCACCGGCAGCGTGCGGCCGTCGGCCAGCTTCAGCACGATCACCACGCGCTCGCCGGCGGCGACCGGCTGGTAGGGGCCGTGCAGCATCAGGTGCAGGCCGCCGGGCTTCAGTTCGACGGCCTTGCCGGGTGCGATGGGGAGCCGCTCGACTTCGCGCATGCGGCTGACGCCGCCTTCCATGCGCGTCTCGTGCAGCGACACGTCGGCGAAGGCCAGGCTTTCCGCGCCGGTCACCGCCACCGGCGCCGTGCACGGATTCCCGATACGGCCGAAGCCGGCCATCATCGGCATGCCCGCCACCGGCGGCAGGCGGATCCAGGCATCGCTGGCGACGGGCAGGCATTCCGCGGCCTGCGCGGCGGCGGGCAGGAGCAGCGCGAGCAGGCAGGCGATCAGGGGGCGTCGTGGCATGCGCCGTATGATACGCGCCTGTCCTCAGGGAGAAGGTGAATGACCGGCCTCATCGAAACCGTCGCGCACGGCGAAGTGCGCGAGATCCGCCTGGCGCGGCCCCCGGTCAACGCGCTGGACACCGCGCTGTGCCGCGCCCTGATCGAAGCGGTGCAGGCCGCGATCGACGAAGACGCGCGCGGCATCGTGCTGTCGGGCAACGCGAAGGTGTTTTCCGCCGGCATGGACGTACCCTACCTGATGTCGCTGGGCGACGACCGCCAGGCACTGCTGGACGCCTGGCAGGCGTTCTTCGGCGCCGCGCGCACGCTGGCCGGATCGCGCGTGCCGGTGGTCGCCGCGCTGACCGGCCACGCACCGGCGGGCGGCTGCGTGCTGGCGCTGTGCTGCGACTACCGGGTGATGGCGCGCAGCGCGGACCCGGCGCGGCCGTTCGCCATCGGCCTCAACGAGACCCAGGTGGGGCTGGTGGCGCCGGAAGGCATCCAGCGCCTGTTGCGCCGCGTGGTGGGCACCTATCGTGCCGAACGCCTGCTGGTGGCCGGCGAAATGGTGCCGGCCGAGCGCGCGCTGGCGATCGGCCTGGTAGACGAACTGGTCGAACCGGACGCCGTGGTCGCACGTGCGGTGGACTGGCTGCAGCGGCTGCTGGCGCTGCCGCACCACCCGATGCTGCAGACCCGCGCCATCGCCCGCCTCGACGTGGCCGAAGCGCTCGATCCGGCGCTGATCCAGTTGGAGCGCTTCGTCGATGCCTGGCATGCGCCGGACACCCAGGCCGCGCTGCGCGCCCTGGTCGGCAAGCTGGGGAAATGACACGGCGCCGCTTCAGTCGCCGCGCGCGACCGGCCGCGACGGATCGCTGATCCAGCCGCTCCACGAGCCCGGATAGACGCGCGCGCCGTGCAGGCCGGCGTGCTCGAAGGCCAGCAGCAGATGACAGGCGGTCACGCCCGAACCGCACATCAGCACGGCATCGGCAGGCGAACGCCCGGCCAGCAGCGCGGACAGTTCCGCATGCAGTTCGTCGGCGGGCTTGAAACGGCCGTCGCGCAGGCTCTGCATGTAGGGGCGGTTGATCGCGCCGGGCACGTGCCCGGCGACCGGGTCGATGGGCTCCACGTCGCCGCGGAAACGCTCGGCGGCACGCGCGTCGAACAGCCAGCCGGAATCCTCGTCGAGCCTGGCCCTGACCCGTTCGGCATCCACGGTGTCGCGCGGATCGAAGCGTCCCGGATACGGCGGCGCCGGTACGATCGCGTGCGCTGCATCGGTCTCGGCCAGTCCGGCGGCGCGCCATGCAGCCAGGCCGCCGTCCAGCACCGCCACCCGCTCGTGCCCCATCAGCTTCAGCAGCCACCAGAACCGCGCGGCGGCCATGCTGCCGTCGCCAGCATCGTAGACCACCACCTGGTGGCGCGGTGCGATGCCCCAGTCGCCAAGGCGTTGCGCGAACGCGGCGTCATCGGGCAGCGGATGGCGGCCCGCATCGGCACGGCCCAGGTCGGACAGGTCGTCGTTGAGATCGGCATGCACCGCGCCGGGCAGATGCGATTGCGCATAGGCCGCGCGGCCGGCGCCCGGGTCCGTCAGCACGAAGCGCGCATCGACCACGCGCAGCCCCGGGTCGTGCAGCCATGCGGCCAGTTCGTCCACCCGCACCAGCGAGGTCGCGTTCATGCCAGTTGCTCCAGGCGTTGCCTGAGGTTGAAGAGGATGGCCGCCGTCACGCCCCAGATGCGCTGGCCGGGCCAGGCGTATTCCAGCACCTGCCGGCGCCGGCCGCGATAGTCCACCTCCACCCGCCGCAGGTTGTCCGGCGCCATCAGGTAGTCCAGCGGCACTTCGAACACGTCGGCCACTTCGGCCGGATCGGGGCGGGCGACGTAGGCCGGATCGATCGCCGCCACCACCGGCACCACGCGGAAGCCGCTGATGGTGGTGAACGGCTCCAGGAAACCCAGCGGTGCCACCTGCACGGCCGGCAGCGCGATTTCCTCCAGGCTCTCGCGCAGCGCGGCGGCGACCGGGTCGGCGTCGCTGGCCTCGATGCGGCCGCCGGGAAAGCTCACCTGGCCGCCATGGTGGCGCAGGCCGTCGGTGCGCCGGGTCAGCAGCACCTGGGTGCCCTGCGGGCGCGGCACCAGCCCGGCCAGGACGGCCGCCTGCGCCAGCGGCCCCGGCGGTAGCAGGTCGGCCAGTTCGTCATGGTTCCAGCCCGCCTGCCGTGGCGTGGCGTCGAGCGGGTACAGGGCGCGGCGCAGGCGTTCGCCTTCGGGCAGGCGCTGGACGAACGGCCGCCGCTCCCGTTCGCGCACGGGCAATACGGTTTCCATCAGGCGCAGGCGTTCGTCGTCGTTCATCCGCGACCAGCGCGCGATCTCCGAAGTGGTGCGCAGGCAGCCTTCGCACAGCCCGTCCTCGCCCAGGGTACAGACGCCGATGCACGGGCTGAGCACGGCGCGGAAAGCGGTATTCATTTCTTCTGGCACCTGCGCAGAGTAGCGCGGAAACGCTTCCCGACGCGGAAAAGCACTGCGCCGGCACGAGGCCGGCGCAGGGGGTGGATCATGGGTTGTCGCTGGAATGCGGGTGGCGCCTGGAGCGGGTTTTCTGACGGCGGGGAAAACTCCGGAAGATCCCCGGATTCATCCCCGCTCTCGGGGAATCAATCACGCCAAGACGGGTTCCCCGGCCGCTACCGGAAAGACCTCCGGAAGCCATGTCCCGGATCCCCGCCTGCGCGGGGATCGTGCAACGGTAGACGCGTCCGCGCTGCGCGGACGCGCCATTGCATCACTTGACGCTGACGAGCTTGATTTCGAAGACCACGGCCACGTTCGGCGGGAAGCCGGTGCGCGGGTCGGCGCCGTAGGCCTGGTCCGGCGGCAGGGCGATTTCCCACTTGGCGCCGGCCGGCATCTGCAGCAGCGCTTCGCGCATGGCCTGCATCTCCACCGCGCTCAGCTTGAGGTCCTTCATCGACTGCGGCGGACGCGCCTCCGGCGGGTGCTGGCCGAACGGGTACGGACCGGACACCTGCAGCTCGACCGTGCTGGCCTGGGTCGGCTTGGCGCCGCTGCCGTTCTCCAGCACCTTGTAGGCCACGCCGCTGGGCAGCGTCTTCACGCCCGCCTGGCCCTTGTAGGTGGCCATGAACTGGTCGCTCTTGGTCTTGTTCTCGGCCGCGACCTTGTCGTACTCGGCCTTGGCCTGCTGGGCGCGGGACTGCTCGCGCTTCTGGAAGGCTTCCAGCGCGGGCTTGAGCTGCTCTGCGGTCAGCGCCGGCTTCTGCTTGGCAAAGGCGTCCTGCAGGCCCTTCACCACCGAATTGATGTCCAGCTGCTCGCCGCGGGCGGTCAGTTCGGCCAGGTTGTTGCCATAGTCGTAGCCGAAGTAGTAGCTCAGCTTGCCCTTCTCGGACGAGACGTCCTGGGCCAGGGCGCTACCGGCCATGGCGAATGCCGCAACAGCGACCACTAACGAACGCAACTTCATCAAAACACTCTCCGGAATGGCAAAGGGCGGCATACCGCCCGGAATGGACGCGCTAGGATAGCCGCCGGCGGGCTTAACCGCCACTGACGACCGCCCTGTTGACTTGACAAGGCGGGCGAAGTTCCCCTTCACCCCGTTTTCACCCAGGCAAGAACCCAATCCCCATGTCCGAAAGCCCCGTGCTCGTGTCCGACGACGGCGCCGTGCGCCGCCTCACCGTCAACCGCCCCGACAAGCTCAACGCCCTGGACAGCGCCACCCTGGACGCGCTGCGCGCGGCCTTCGCCGACGCCGCCGCCGACCCGGCCGTGCGCGCGGTGGTGCTGACCGGCGCCGGCCCCAAGGCGTTCGTGGCCGGCGCCGACATCGCCCAGATGGCCGGGCTGCGGCCCACCGAAGGGCGCGACTTCTCGCTGCGCGGACAGGCGCTGATGCGTGCCATCGAGACCCTGCCCAAGCCGGTGATCGCCATGGTCAACGGCTTCGCGCTGGGCGGCGGCCTGGAACTGGCCATGGCCTGCCACCTGCGCATCGCCGCCGACACCGCCAAGGTCGGGCAGCCGGAAATCAACCTGGGCCTGATCCCCGGCTTCGGCGGCAGCCAGCGCCTGCTGCGCCTGGCCGGCCGCGCCGCCACCCTGGAGCTGTGCCTGCTGGGCGCCCCCGTCACCGCCGAACGCGCCTTCCAGCTCGGCATCGTCAACCGGGTGGTCCCGGCCGCCGAACTGGAGGCCGAGACGGCCAAGATCGCGGCGCAACTGGCGGCCTCGGCGCCGCTGGCGCTGCGCGCCACGCTGGACGTGGTCAACATCGGCGGCGAATGCGGCATCGTCGAGGGTCTGGAGTACGAAAGCGCGCAGTTCGGCCTGATGTTCGCCACCGACGACATGCGCGAAGGCACCCGCGCCTTCATCGAACGCCGCAAGCCCGCCTTCACCGGTACGTGACCGCACCGCGACCCGACGCCATGAGCCCAGCTAACTGCCCGGCCTGTGCACGCACCCGGCGCCTGCACGCCCTGGTCGCCGACGGCCGGCTCGATGCCGCCCTCGGCTTGGGGCTGATGGCGTGGACGCCCTGCCCCACCTGCGCGGCGGCCGACCCGGACGCCGCGACCGCACTCCGGCAGGCGCAGGCGCAACTGCGGACCGCCTGGGCGGCGCGCGAACGCCACCGGCAACGGCAGGGACGGCTGGCCCGCCGCGCCGCCGAGCGCGAGGCCAGGCGCCTGGCC
>CALJUL010000058.1 GCA_937975725.1 uncultured Pseudoxanthomonas sp.
CCTCGGTGGCCGTGTTCAAGCTGGACACCCACGCCGCTTCCGCGCCGGTGCGCAAACCGGCCGGCAAGCCCGCGGCGGCGCCCAAGCCGGCGGTGGCGGCCCGCAAGCCGGCACCGGCGCGCAAGCCCGAACCGGTCCTGGCCGACGGCGACGACTGGCAGGAGTTCTGACCGCAGCACCCTCCGCGCGGCCGCGTCAAGGAACCCCTGGCACGGCCGATAACGCAACCATAGCAGTACGTCTTCTGGCCTCATGATGACCGCTCTCCTGTTCGCTGATTGCGTTGCCGGCCGCTTGCCCGCCCCTGCCTGCGAGGTCTTCGCATGCTCCGGCGCGCACTGACCCCGCCGGGGATGGGCACGCCGCCGCCGGCGCCGGAAACGGCGCAGGCGGGGACGCAGGAAAGTCTCTGGCAGGTGTTGGAACAGTCCGTCGACGCGGCCTTCGTGATCGACGGGCAATACCGCATCGTGCTGTTCAACCCCGCCGCCGAGGCGCTTTGGCAGTGCCGGCGCGACGAGGTGCACGGGGTGTCCTTCCTGCAGTTGCTGTCCTGCCCGCAGGCGGCCGCGGCCGGCAACGAGGAAGCCACCCTGGCGCGGCTGCTCGGCAGCCACCGCGACGCGATCATCCACCGCAACGACGGCAGCGCCATGCAAGCGTCGGTGTCGATGTCGCGGATGGCCCTGGGCGGGCACGTGTTCCACACCGCCTTCATCCGCGACACCAGCGAGCAGAAGCGCCAGCTCGAACGGCTGCGCCAGCTCTCGCTGGTGGTGGACAAGAGCGACAACGCGATCTTCGTCAGTTCGCCCGACCAACAGGTGGTCTACGTCAACAGCGGTTTCACCCGCATGCTGGGCTACGGGCTGGAAGACCTGCACGGCCGCAAGCCCACCGAGCTGCTGTCCGGCACCCACACCGATCCGCGCCTGAACGAGCACATCGAGAAGGCCATCGCCTCCGGCGAGGGCCTGCTGACCGAAGTGCTGCTGTACACCAAGGCCAACCGGCCGCTGTGGCTGTCGGCGGCGATCAACCCCGTCCACGACGATGACGGCAGCCTGATGGGCCTGGTCAGCGTGCTGAGCGACATCACCCGCACCAAGATGCACCAGGTGCTGCACAACAAGGTGCTGGACGCACTCATCCACGAGTGGAGCGTGAACGACGTGATGACCCTGATCTGCCGCGAGGTGGAGCACATCGCGCCGGAACTGACCATCTCCATCGTCACCGTGGACAACGAGGGCGTGATCCACCCGTTGGCCTCGCCCGGCCTGCCCGACGCCTGGTTCCGCAAGCTGGAAGGGCTGACCATCGGCCCGCGCGCCGGCACTTGCGGCGCGGCGGCGTGGCGCGGCCGCCCGGTGCTGGTGGAGGACATCGCCACCGATCCGCTGTGCGCCGCCACCCGCCACCTGACCCTGCCGCTGGGCCTGCGTGCCTGCTGGTCGCTGCCGATCAAGTCCAACAGCGGCCGCGTGCTGGGCACCATGTCCTTCTACTACCGCGAGAACCGCCGCCCGGACGAACTGCACGAACGCCTGGCCGACACCTGCCTGCACCTGTGCTCGCTGACGCTGGAACGCGAGCAAACCAACGAGCGCGTGCACCAGTTGGCGTTCTACGACACCCTGACCGGCCTGCCCAACCGCATCATGTTCAGCGCCAAGGCCGAGCAGGCGCTGGCCAACGTGGCGCAGGCCGGCGGCACCGCCGCGGTGCTGTTCATCGACCTGGACCGCTTCAAGCGCATCAACGAATCCCAGGGCCACGCCGCCGGCGACGGCCTGCTGCGCGACGTGGCCGCGCGCCTGAGCGAAGAACTGGGCGGCGCCAGCATCGTCGGCCGCCAGGCCGGCGACGAGTTCGTCGCAGTGCTGCCCATGTGCAGCGCCGAACAGGCCGGCAGTACCGCCGAACGCCTGCTGGGCAGCATCGCCGCGCCCACCTCGGCCGGCCTGATGATGCTGCACCTGAGCGCCAGCATCGGCGTGGCCATGTACCCGGACGACGGCCGCGACATCGACCTGCTGATCCGCCACGCCGACATGGCCATGTACCGCGCCAAGAGCGACGGCGGCGGCGGCTTCCGCTTCTTCAGCGGCGACATGAACCGGCTGGCGCAGGAGCGCGTCTCGCTGGAGACCGCGCTGCGCGAGGCGCTGCGGGTCAACCAGTTGCAACTGCACTACCAGCCGCAGGTCGGCGGCTGCGACGGCGGCGGCCTGCACGGCGTGGAAGCGCTGCTGCGCTGGCACCACCCGGAACTGGGCATGGTGCCGCCGTCGCGCTTCGTGCCCGTGGCCGAGGAATGCGGCCTGATCGCCGACCTCAGCCTGTGGGTGCTGCGGCAGGCCTGCATGCAGATGGCCGACTGGCGCCGCCGCGGCGTCCCGGTGCCGCGCGTGTCGGTCAACCTGTCGGCGCTCAATTTCCGCGACCCGCACCTGTCGCTGCTGGTGTCCAACCTGCTGGACAAGCACGGCCTGGAACCGGACGACCTGACCCTGGAGATCACCGAGAGCGTCATGCTCGATCCGGACCCGGACGTGCTGGAGAACATCGAGGCGATCTACACCCTGGGCGTGCGCCTGTCGCTGGACGATTTCGGCACCGGCTATTCCAGTCTCAGCCACCTGCATCGGCTGCCGATCAGCGAGCTCAAGCTCGACCAGAGCTTCGTGCGCGACATCGACAGCAGCGCCATCGCCCGCACATTGACCACCTCGGTGCTGCGCATCGGCGAAAGCCTGGGCATGAAGGTGGTGGCCGAGGGCGTGGAGACCGAATCGCAACGCAACTTCCTGGCCGAACAGCACTTCCCGGTGCTGCAGGGCTATCTGTTCTCGCATCCGCTGCTGCCGGACATCCTGGAACAGTGGCTGCGCGCCCGCGGCACGATGACCGAACCCGAACCCGAGCCCGTCGGCGTCGACGCCGGCGCGGCGGAGCACTGAGCGGCCATGCCTGCGGCATCGCGAAACGTGATGCGCCTCGCAGTCGTGGCGACCGCTGCGCCCATGCGGCCGCCGATCTCTCAAGTTCACCCCCCGCACGCCGATCACTGCCTATCGAATCCCGCCTCACTTCAGCCGCACTCGGAGATCCCGGAATGAAAATCGCATCGCTCCTGACCCTGTCCATCGCTGTCGCCGGCGCCGCCCTGTTGACGCCCGCTGCGCCGGCCGTGGGCCAGTCCACGGTCGACAACGCCATCCCGGCCGACATGGCGCCGCGCTTCACCGGCAAGAGCGGCACGGTCTGCGGCAAGGTCGGCAAGGCGCGCTTCGCCGAGAACAGCGAAGGCACGCCCACCTTCCTCTACATGGGCGGCAACTTCCCGCGCCACACCTTCACCGCGCGCATCCCGGGCAACGCCCGCGCCAAGTTCAACCCGGCCCCGGAGCAACTGGAAGGCAAGGACGTGTGCGTGATCGGCAACATCGAGCGCGACGCCACGCGCGCCGAGATCGTGGTCGATTCCCCCTCCAACCTGAAGCTGGCGACGATCCGCTGATCCTGTGCCGCGGGCGGGGGACGCCCGTAGCTCCCCGCCCGCTCCCGCCTCTCTCCATGAATGGCGCGGCGCGCCCGGTCAAAGGAAACAGAACTCCATGCAGCGGATCAAGAACCTGAAGCTGGCCCCGAAGATGATGCTGGCCTTCGGCATCGTGCTGGCCCTGATGCTCGTGCAGGGCATCACGGCCTTCGTCGGCCTGACTTCGTTGAACGGCGTCACCACCCAGGTCACCAGCAGCGTCCTGCCCAGCGTGAAGGCGGCGGGCGACCTGCGCAGCCTGATCGGCGAATATCGCACCGCCTCCTACCGCCAGATGGTGCGCGCCAGCGCCTCGGTCAAGGAGGAAGCCAAGAACCGTGCCGCCGCCCTGGACGCGCAGATCGCCAAGGGCATGAAGGACTACGTGCCGCTGATCGCCACGCCCGAGGAGAAGCAGCGCTACGAGCACTTCGTCAAGCAATGGGAGGCCGCCAAGGCGTCCTACGGCGAAGTGCAGGAAATGCTCGACCTGGGCCTGGAGGACGACGCCGTCGATACCTTCATCGGCGCCACCCGCGACCGCCACACCGAGGCGTCCGATGCGCTGACCGCGCTGATCGGCGAAGTGGACCGCCAGGCGCAGGTCGCCAGCCAGAGCGCGGACAGCACCTTCCACGCCAGCGCCACCCTGACCGTGGTCGTGCTGCTGGCCGGCATCGTCGGCGGGCTGGTGATCGCCTGGCTGTTCGCGCGCTCCATCGCCCGCGACGTCGGCGAGGCCGTGCGCGCCGCCAACGACGTGGCCGCCGGCGACCTGGACGGCAGGATCGACGCCAGCCGCCAGGACGAGATCGGCCAGTTGCTCGCCTCCATGCAGCGCATGCAGGGCCAGATCAAGGCGGTCATCGCCGCGCAGTCGGAGATGGCCGAACGCCACGAGGAAGGCACCATCAGCTTCCGCATGGACGACAGCCGCTTCCCCGGCGAATACGGCCGCATGGTCCGCGACACCAACACCCTGGTCGGCGCGCACATCGACGTGAAGATGCGCCTGGTGGAGATCATGCAGCGCTACGCCATCGGCGACCTGTCGCCGGACATGGACCGCCTGCCCGGCGAGAAGGCCGTCATCACCCAGGCCATGGACGCCACCAAGGCCAACCTCTCGGCCATCAACGCCGAGATCAAGCGCCT
>CALJUL010000059.1 GCA_937975725.1 uncultured Pseudoxanthomonas sp.
GTGCATGGCCTTCAGGCCGGAGCCGCAGACCTTGTTGATCGTGTAGGCCGGCACGCTCTGCGGCAGGCCCGACTTGATGACCGACTGCCGTGCCGGGTTCTGGCCGCTGCCGGCGGTGAGGATCTGGCCCAGGACGACCTCGTCGATCTCCGCGGGCGCGATGCCGGTCTTCTCGAGGATGCCGCGGATCAGCGCCGCGCCCAGGGCGTGGGCCGGCAGGCCGGACAGCGTGCCCTGGAAACTGCCGATGGCGGTGCGGGTGGCCGCCAGGATTGCAATGTCGTTGCTCATCTCATGTCCTTGTTCTTCGCTGGAGGGCGCCTGACCGCCGGCGCGACAGGCGCCGGGGGGGCGGGCGCGGCGTCAATACATGTGCTGGCCGCCGTTGATGGACAGGTTGCTGCCGGTGAGGAAGCCGGCGGCATCGCCGGCGACGAAGCCGATCAGCGCGGCGATCTCATCGGGACGGCCCAGGCGCCCGACCGGGATGCCGGCGATGATCTGGTTGCGCACGTCCTCGGGCACGGCCATCACCATCTGCGTGGCCAGGTAGCCTGGCGAGATGGTGTTGACGGTGATGCCCTTGCGCGCCACCTCCTGCGCCAGCGCCTTGGTGAAGCCGTGGATGCCGGCCTTGGCCGCCGAGTAGTTGGTCTGGCCGAACTGGCCCTTGGAGCCGTTGATCGAGGAGATGTTGACGATGCGGCCCCAGCCGCGTTCGAGCATGCCGTCGATGAACAGCCGGGTGACGTTGTACATCGAGTCCAGGTTGACCCGGAGCACCGCGTCCCAGTTCTCCTTGCTCAGCTTGCGGAAGGTCGCGTCACGGGTGATGCCGGCGTTGTTGACCAGGATGTCCACCACATGCCCGTCGGCGGCGATGCGCTCGGCCATGGCCTGGGTCGAAGCCCAGTCGGCCACGTCCACGTCGTAGCACTGGAAGGTGTAACCGGCATCGGCCTCTTTGCGCAGCCACAGGTTGGCGGCTTCGTCGCTGCGGGCGTGGGTGACCAGCACCGTATGTCCGGCATCGTGCAGATGGCGGGCGATGGCCTCGCCCAGCCCTCCCATGCCGCCAGTGACCAGCGCAGTATGTGTTGTGCTGCCCATTCCGATCAGTCTCCCTTGGGCGCCTTGCGCTGGGTGGCCTCGGTCGTCTGCGACCACAAGGCATTCCACTGCTTGAAGACGTCGGCGAAGGGCGACGCGGAATTGTCGCTGCCGAGCGCGCTGCTCACGGCCTTGTGCCAGCTCTCGATGGCCTGCTGCAGTCCCGACGTGAAGGCCGCCTGGTTCTTGATCGCGACCTGTTGGAACGTCTGCACGTGCGCGACGCGGCCCTGGAACTGACGCCAGAAGGCTTCAGGCGGCAACGACGCCAGTGCCTGCCAGTTGGCCGAACGCAGCACGCCTTCGATCTCGGCCGAGGTTTCCGCGATACCCTGCGAACTGGCCTCCTTCACCGAATCCAGCCATTGGTGGCTGCTTTCCTGCAGCAAGCGAGTCAGGCGCAACTGCAGTTCGGCGTTGGCCTTGAGGAGGTTCAGGGGAAGCGTTTCGGTGGTCATGGGTAGTGCCTCACTGAGTGGAAGTCCCGAGTCAGGGACGGATTCAGGCCATCTGGCTGATGGTCCTGCGGAAACGGGTGAGCGCGAGCGCGAACAGGGCCGAGCCGATCAGCGCCAGGGCCAGGAAGGGCTTCCAGACCACGCCGATGCCGGCACCGCGATAGAGGATGGCCTGGGCCAGTTCCACGAAATGCGTGGTGGGCGCGGCCAGCATGATGTCCTGCACCAGCTGCGGCATGCTCTCGCGCGGGGTCATCGAGCCCGACAGCAGTTGCAGCGGGACCAGCACCAGCACCATCAACATGCCGAACTGCGGCATGTTGCGCGCCAGAGTGGCCAGGAAGATGCCCAGCGAGGTGGTCGCGAACAGGCACAGCGCCGCGCCGACCACGAACAGCGCCAGCGAACCTTCGATCGGCACGCCCAGCAGACCCCGCACTACCAGATTGAGCGAGACGAAGGCGGTCACCAGCACCACCAGCCCCATCGACCAGACCTTGGAGAGCATGATCTCGGCCGGGGTGACCGGCATCACCAGCAGGTGTTCGATGGTGCCGTGCTCGCGCTCGCGGATCAGCGCCGCGCCGGTGAGGATGATCGAGAGGATGGTGACGTTGTTGATGATCCGCATCAGCCCGCCGAACCAGGTCTTGTCCAGCGACGGATTGAAGCGCGCGCGCAGCGCCAGTTCGACCGGCATCGCGGTGCTGCCGCGCTGGCGCCGCACGAACTCGTTGACCTCCAGGTTGATGATCTGCTGCACGTAGCTGTTGCCGGTGAAGGCCTGGCTCATGCGGGTGGCGTCGATGTTGAGCTGCAGCGCGGGTTGCCGGCCGGCCAGCACGTCGCGCTGGAAATTGGGCGGGATGTCGAGCACGAAGGTGTAGGCGCCGGAGTCCATGCCCGGGTCGACCTCGCCCAGCGAGATCATCGCCGGCGGCGAGAACTGCGGGGGATAGAACGCCGAGGCGATGCGTTGCGACAGCGCCGAGCGGTCCTCGTCGACGATGGCGATCGGCGCGTTGTGCAGGCTCTCGGGCATGGCCGTGGCGGCGGTGTGGATCGACACGGTGAACACATAGGCGATCAGCACCAGCAGGATCGGGTCGCGCGCCAGGCTCCACAGCTCTTTGATGCCCAGGCGATAGACGTTGGCCAGGTGGGGGAGTTTCACGTCAGCGCTCCTGTTTGCGGGTCAGGGCGATGGCCAGCCCCAGCACCACCGGCACGGCCAGCAGCAGCGGCCACAGCGCGCCGCCCAGGTCGCGCAGGTGCAGCGCCTTGCTGAACACACCGCGGCTGATCGCGAACATGTG
Organism: uncultured Pseudoxanthomonas sp.; assembly: GCA_937975725.1. Taxonomy (GTDB): domain Bacteria; phylum Pseudomonadota; class Gammaproteobacteria; order Xanthomonadales; family Xanthomonadaceae; genus Pseudoxanthomonas_A. The sequence continues at coordinate 2,885 of CALJUL010000059.1, forward strand.
GCTGGCCGGATAGGTTTCGCCCACCACCCGGCCGACGCCTTCGAGCGAGGAGATCGGGTCGACCAGACCGGCGAACTGGGTCACCGGAATGACCGTGCCCACCACCACCAGGAACATCGAGGCGATCTGGCTGCGGGTGACCGTGGAGGCCAGCAGCCCGAAACCGGTGGATACCGTGGTGAAGATCAGCGCCGCCAGCGTCAGCGCCAGGAAGCTGCCGGTGATCGGCACGCCGAACACGGTGACCGCCAGCAGCGCCATGGCCAGGAAGTTGAGCATCGCCAGGGCCACGTAGGGCAGTTGCTTGCCCAGCAGGAACTCGCTGCGGGTGACCGGGGTGACGTAGAGGTTGGTGATCGAGCCGCTCTCCTTCTCGCGCACCACGGCGAGCGCCGTGAGCATGGCGGGCAGGATCAGCAGCAACAGCGGCACCACCGCCGGCACCATCGCCGGCAGGCTGCGCACGTCGGGGTTGTAGCGGTAGCGCGATTCGATGGCGATCGGGCTGGCCAGCTGCATGCCGAAGCGCTCGCGCGCCTGCTCGGCCAGCCAATGCAGGTGGATGCCCTGCAGGTAACCCTGGATGGTCTCGGCGCGGGTGGGCATGGCGCCGTCGAACCAGGCACCGACCTGGACGCTGTTGCCACGCAGCACGTCGCGGGCGAAGCCCGGCGGGATCTCGATGGCCAGCGCCAGCTCACCGCTGCGCATGCGTCGGTCCAGCTCCTCGTAGTCGGCCAGCGGCGCGCGTTCGATGAAGTAGCGCGAGCCTTCCAGGCTCATCGCGTAGCTGCGGCTGAGGCTGGTTTGGTCATGGTCGAGCACCGCGTAGCGCAGATCCTCCACGTCCAGGCTGATGCCATAGCCGACCACGAACATCAGCAGCAGCGAACCGACCAGCGCCAGCGTGGCGCGCACCGGATCGCGCTGCAGTTCCAGCGCTTCGCGCCAGACGTAGCTGATCATGCGCTGCAGGCTGAAAGGCTTGCGACGGGCGTCGCGATGGCCATCGGCGCGGGGCTGCGCGGGCGCCGCGTCGTCGCCGGTCTGCCCGGGCGTGCCGCCGCCGGCCTCGACCAGATAGCCGATGAAGGCCTCTTCCAGTGTCTGCGCGCCGCGCTTGGCCACCAGCGCGGCCGGGGCATCGCTGTCGAGCACCTTGCCCGCATGCATCATCGACATGCGGTCGCAGCGCTCGGCCTCGTTCATGAAGTGGGTGGAGATGAAGATCGTCACCCGGTCGCGCCGCGACAGCTCCACCAGCAGGCGCCAGAACGCATCGCGCGCGACCGGGTCCACGCCCGAGGTCGGCTCGTCGAGGATCAGCAGCTCCGGCTTGTGCACCATCGCCACCGCCAGCGACAGGCGCTGGCGCACGCCCATCGGCAGGCTGGCGGGCAGGCTGTGCACGACCGCCTCCAGGCCGAAGCGTTCGACCATCTCCTGCACCCGCGCCGGGATGTCGTCCTCGGGCACCTTGAACAGGCGCGCATGCAACACCAGGTTCTGCTGCACGGTCAGTTCGGAGTACAGCGAGAACGCCTGTGACATGTAGCCCACCCGGCGGCGGGTGTCGATGTCGTGCGGGTCGACCTCGTTGCCGAACAGCCAGGCGCGGCCCTCGCTGGCCGGCAGCAGGCCGGTCAGCATCTTCATCGTGGTCGACTTGCCGCAGCCGTTGGAGCCGAGGAAGCCGAAGATCTCGCCGCGGCGGATGCGGAAGGACACATGATCGACCGCCACGAAGTCGCCGAAGCGCATGGTCAGGTCCTGGGCCTCGATGGCGATGTCGCCGTCATCGCCGCTCAATGGCGGGATCACGACCGGCTGGTGGTCGCGGGTTTTTTCTTCCGGCAACAGGGCGATGAAGGCCTCTTCCAGCGAAGCCGAGCCGGTCCGCGCCAGCAGTTCGGCCGGCGTGCCGGTGGCCAGCACCTTGCCGTCGTCCATCGCCACCAGCCAGTCGAAGCGCTGCGCCTCGTCCATGTAGGCGGTGGCCACGACCACGCTCATCTCCGGGCTCTGCCGCCGGATCCGCGCGATCAGGTCCCAGAACTGCGCCCGTGCCAACGGGTCGACGCCAGTGGTCGGCTCGTCGAGCAGCAGCAGGTCGGGGTCGTGGATCAGCGCGCAGCACAGCCCGAGCTTCTGCTTCATGCCGCCCGAGAGCTTGCCGGCAGGGCGCGAAAGGAACGGATACAGGCCCGTGGCCCGGGTCAGCTCGTCGATGCGGCGGCGGCGCTCGGCCGCGCCGTGGCCGAACAGGCGGGCGAAGAACTGCAGGTTTTCCTCGACCGACAGCGTCGGATACAGGTTGCGGCCCAGGCCCTGCGGCATGTAAGCGATGCGCGGGCAGACCGCGTTGCGGTGGCCGCGCCGGGCCATGTCACCGCCCAGCACCTCGACGCGGCCGGCCTGGATCCGGCGGGCGCCGGACACCAGCGCCAGCAGGCTGGACTTGCCGACCCCGTCCGGGCCGATCAGGCCGACCATGCGGCCGGCGGGAATGTCCAGATCGACGCCATCCAGCGCGGACACCTTGCCGTAGTCCAAGCGCACGCCCTGCAGTTGCACGACGGTGGGCGCGTTCGGCTTGGTCATGTCCGCTTACTCCACCGGCACATTGGCAACCAGATCGGCGGGCCAGGCCTGGTCGCTGTCGAGCCGGATCCAGGCCACCCCGGGCACTCCGGTCTTGACCTGCTCCAGATGCCGACGCAGAAGATCCTCGGGAATCTGCGCACGCACGCGGAACATCAGCTTCTGGCGCTCGTTGGCGGTCTCCACCGTCTTGGGCGTGAACTGGGCCTGGCTGGCGACGAAGGAGATCGTGGCCGGGATCACGTATTGCGGCGCGGCGTCGAGCACGATCCGCACCTCGCTGCCGATGGCGATGCGGCCGGCGCTGGTCTCGGGCACGAAGAAGGTCATGTAGACGTCGGACAGGTCGAGCAGGTTGAGCACGCGCCCGCCGGCGCCGAGCACTTCGCCCGGCTGCGCCACGCGCACCTGCACCCGGCCGGCGCGCGGCGACTTGAGCGCGCTGTCGTCGATGTCGGCCTGGATCCGCGCCACCGCGGCCTCGGCCGCGCGGACCGTGGACTGCGCCCCGACCAGCTGTGCCTCGGCGGCGCGCACGGCCGCCTGAGCAGCGGCGGCCTGGGCCCGGGTCGCCGCGACCGCCGCTTGGCTGGCGCGTGCCCGCGCGCGGTCGTCGTCCAGTTCCTGGGCCGAGGAGGCGCCCTCCACCGAAAGCGTCTCCGAACGTGCCAGCCGGCGGCGCGCGGCATCGAGCTCGGCCTCGCGCTGGGCGACCAGCGCCTGCGCGGTGGCCACCTCGCTCTGCCGCAGCGCGATCTGCGCCTGGGCCGCGGCCACGCCGTGCTCGGCCTGTTGCCGCCCGGCCTCGGCCTGGTCGTACTGGGCGCGCAGGGTGTCGGTCTGCATCCGCGCCAGCGTCTGCCCGGCCTGCACGAAGTCGCCCTCGCGCACCAGGATCTCCTCCACCCGGCCGGGCAACTTGGTGGCCACGTCGATCTCGGTGGCCTCGATGCGCCCGTTGCCGCTGGCGAATCCCTCGCCCGGACCGTGGTCGGACCAGCGCTGCCAGCCCCACCAGGCCAGCACCGCGACACCGACGACCGCGGCAGCGATCAGGAGCTTCTTCTTCAGGGAGGGGGAGATATCCATGTGCGATCCGGGACGATCAGGGAGTGGGGACGGAAGTGCCGCCGCCGAGGGCGGCATATAGCGCGACTTGACTGGATAGCAGTGCGCGCCGCGCCTGCACCAGTTGCTGTTCGGCCGCGAGCAGGTCGCGCTGGGCGTCCAGCACTTCCAGATAGGCGGCCGATCCGTTGTCGTAGCGCAGCTGCGCCAGCCGCGCGCGCTCGGCCTGCGCGTCCAGGGCGGTGCGCGCGGTCTGCAGCTGTTCACCCAGCCAGCGGCGCGCGGCCAGCGCGTCGGCCACCTCGCGGAATGCGGTCTGGATATTCTTCTCGTACTCGGCCACGGCGATGTCGCGGCGGATCTGGCTCAGATCGAGGTTGGCGCGGCGGCGGCCGCCGTCGAAGATCGGCAGCGACAGCACCGGCGCGAAGGTCCAGGCGCGGCTGCCGGACTCGAACAGGCCGTCGAGTTCGGCGCTGGCACTGCCCCAGGTGCCGGTCAGCGCGATGCGCGGGAAGAACGCCGCGCGCGCGGCGCCGATGTTGGCGTGGGCGCCGCGCAACGCATGCTCGGCGGCGGCGATGTCCGGCCGCGCCACCAGCAGGGTCGAGGGCAGGCCGGGTGCCAGTTCGGCCAGAACCAGGGTTTCGTCGAAGGGGGCCGCCTCCGGCAACGGCCCCGGATGCGCGCCGATCAATTGTCCCAGCGCGTGAAGCTGGCTGGCGCGCGCCAGTTCCAGTTGCGCCAGCAGCGCCTGCGCCTGGGTCAGCAGGGTTTGCACCTGGGTCAGTTCCAGCTTCGAGGTTGCGCCGACCTCGTGGCGGCGGCTGAAGATGCGGTAGGACTCCTGGCGCGTTTCGACCGTGTGCCGGGCCAAAGCGACGCGCTCGTCCAGTTCGCGCAGGCCGTGGTAGCCGTCGGCGACCTGGGCGACCAGCGCCAGTTCGACCGCGCGGCGCCCGGCATCGGTGGCGAGCCACGCCTGCAGGGCCGATTCCTTCAGGCTGCGCACGCGTCCCCACAGATCCAGTTCCCAACTGCTCAGGCCGACTTCGGCGCGGTACTCGCCGCTGACCACCGATTGGCCGGTGAGGTTGAGGTCGCCCGGTACGCGCGCACGCGCGCCCTGGGCGCCGATCCCGATCCCGGGGAACTGGTCGGCGCGCTGGATGCGGAACGCCGCGCGCGCCTCCTCCGTGCGCAGCGCGGCGATGCGCAGGTCGCGGTTGTTGGCCAGCGCGGTCTCGATCAGGCGCTGCAGCGCCGGGTCGCGGAAATAGTCGCGCCAGGGCAGCGTGGTGGCGTCGACGCCCGGGGCATCGGCCGCGACGTAGCCGAGCCATGCGTCGGGCACGGGAAGCGGTGGCGTTTCGTAGCGCGGCGCCATTGAGGCGCAACCGGCCAGCGCCGCGGCGAGAAGGCCCGCACAGGCCCGGGGCAGCAGGGGGGTCGTCCGGGGGGGGGAAGAGGTCATGGTCGGTATCGGCTCGGCACGTGCGAAAGGGGCTGGCTAGTTGAGGATGTGGTAGCCGCCATCCACGTACAGCGTGGAGCCGGTGATGGCGCGGGCGCCGTCGCTGGCGAGGAAGGCGCACAGCGGGCCGACGTCGTCGGTGGACAGGGTTGCGCGCATCGGCGCCCGTGCCGCGCTGTCGGCGACCAGGGCATCGAAGGCGCTCAACCCGGAGGCGGCCCGGGTCGGGATGGGGCCGGGCGAGATGGCGTTGACGCGAATGCCGGCGGGGCCGAGTTCGGCGGCGAGATAGCGCGTGGCCGATTCCAGCGCGGCCTTCACCGGCCCCATGATCCCGTAGTGCGGAATCACCTCGGCGCCGCCCAGGTAGCTCATCGTGATCAGGCTGCCGCCGTCGGGCATCAGCGGTTCGGCCAGGCGCGCCAGGCGAACGAAGGAATGGCAGGAGACGTCCATCGCCAAGCCGAACCCCTCGCGCGAGCTGTCGGTCACGCGGCCGTGCAGATCCGGCTTCGGCGCGAAGGCGATGGAATGGAGCACGAAGTCAAGCCCCCCCCCCCAGCGCTCGGCGACCTCTTCGAACAGGGCCTGCATTTGGCCGTCGTCCTGCACGTCGAGAGGGCGGCGGATCTCCGCGCCCAGCGCATCGAGCAGGGGCTCGACATGCGGCCGCGACTTGTCGGAGTGCCAGGTGCCGCCGAGCGTGGCGCCGGCCGCATCCATCGACTTGGCGCACGACCAGGCGATGCTGTGGTGGTTGGCGATGCCGATGATCAGGCCCTTCTTGCCGTCGAGGATGCCCACGTCACTTCTCCATGACGTAGCGACCGGGGGCGTCGTCCACGGCCTTGTAGCCTTTGGCCGGTGCGCCGGTGGCCGGTGGCTTGACGGGTTCACCCGAGCGCTTCCGCAGCCAGGCGACCCATTCCGGCCACCACGAGCCCTCCTGCACCTGGGTGGTCTGCACCCATTCCTCGGGAGACTGGTAATGGTTGCCGCCGGCCGGGCGGGTGCGCGCGCGGTAGCGGCGGTTCGGGCGGCCCGGCTCGCTGACGATGCCGGCGTTGTGCCCGCCGCTGGTCAGCACGAAGGTGATCTCCGCCGGCGACAGGTTGTGCAACTTGTAGACCGAGCGCCACGGCGCAACGTGGTCGGTCTCGGTGCCGACGCAGAACGTCGGCAGGGTGATGCCGCCCAGCGACACCGGCCGCCCGTCCACCGGGTAGCGGCCTTCGCTGAGGTCGTCATTGAGGAACAGCCGGCGCAGGTATTGCGAATGCATCTTGGCCGGCATCCGCGTGGCGTCGGCGTTCCAGGCCATCAGGTCGTTCATCGGCCGGCGCTCGCCAAGCAGGTAGACGTTGACCAGCTTCGACCACAGCAGGTCGTAGGAGCGCAGCATCTGGAACGCGCCGGCCATTTGCTCGGCGCGCAGGTAGCCTTTTTCCTGCATCTGCGCTTCAAGCAGGGTCACTTGGCTTTCGTCGATGAACAGCGCCAGTTCGCCGGGCTCGCTGAAGTCGGTCTGCGCGGTGAACAGGCTCAGTGAAGCCAGGCGCTCGTCGCCGTCGCGCGCCATCGCCGCCGCGGCGATCGACAGCAGCGTGCCGCCGAGGCAGTAGCCGGTGGCGTGGATCTTGCGTTTGGGCACGATCGCGTTGATCGCGTCCAGCGCGGCGCGGAAGCCCAGGTCGAGGTATTCGTCCATGCCCAGGTCGCGGTCGCCGGCGTCGGGGTTCTTCCACGAGATGCAGAACACCGTGTGGCCCTGGTCGACCAGGTACTTGATCAGCGAGTTGTGCGGCGACAGGTCGAGGATGTAGTACTTCATGATCCACGCCGGGACGATCAGGATCGGTTCCGGATGCACCTTTCCGGTGGTCGGCGCGTACTGGATCAGTTCGATCAGCCGGTTGCGCAGCACCACCTTGCCCGGGGTGATCGCGACATCGCGGCCGGGCACGAATGCCTCCGTGCCGGCGGGCGGTCGGCCGGCCAGCCGGCGCTCGATGTCGTCCGACAGATACGCCAAACCGCGCAGCAGGTTGGCCCCGCCTTCTTCCACGGTCCGCTTGAGCGCCACCGGGTTGCTGGCCAGTTGGTTGCCGGGCGAGAACATGTCCAGCCATTGCCGCGCGGCGAAGGCGGCCACGTTCTCGTGGTGGCGGTCCACGCCGGCGACGCCGCGGGTGGCGCCCTCCCACCAGCGCTGGTTGAGCAGGAACGCCTGATGCCACAGGTTGAACGGCCATTGCCGCCATTCCGGCGCGGCGAAGCGGCGGTCCCGCGCCGGCGGCTCGACGCAGGCGCGCGCCTCGCCGGGGCCGGCCATCAGGCATTCGCGCAGGTATCCGGCCAGGGCCGAGGCCTGTTCGAGCGCCAGCGCCGCCAGTTCGGACTGCTTGCCGGGCGAGGCGGCCAGATGCGAGGCCCAGTCCAGCCACGCCAGCAGCGCCGACTGCGGCGAGACCGAGGCGAAGGCGTTGGCCATCGCGGCGCGCGCCTTGATGTCCATTGCGCTGGGGTCCAACGGTGCAGGGGGCATGCTCGGTTCAGACCAGTTCATGTTGTGGTGCAGCAATCATGAGGGCTTCGGAGGGGAGGAGCATTGATCCAAATCAAAAAACAACCTGATGGTCGGATGTTTCAATGGCAGGCAGGCCTCGACGCGAAATTCCCCGGTATCCCCCGCGTGGCTTGGACGGCATGGAAGGAGCGCCGCAAGCATGAAACAACTATTTGGTCGTTTTGTGTAGTATAGCACTCCCTTCTCACGACCTGATGATCGATTTCATGTCGACTCGTCCCGTGGACGGCTGCGAGGAGTGGGGTTCCGTCTCCCGGCCGGCCAAGAAGCGCCGTCCCGACAGCGGATGCCTGGGCGGGCCTGTCCAATGCCACCAGCAACCCTCCCGTCGGCAGCCTGCCGTTAACATGCTGTGTTTTGGCGACGCGAAGGCGCGTCGCGTCATCGAGAGGAAGCGCCTTGACCACCGCAGTCCGCCGGAAAACCCCAACGAGCAAGCGCCGTCGTCGCTACCTGCCGTCCGCCGAGCGCAAGCCGGAGATCCTCGATGCGGCGTTCGTCGAGTTCTCGAACCGGGGTTACACGTCCACCACGGTCGAGGCCATCGCCGCCCGTGCCGGGCTGTCGAAGGCGGGGATCTATGCGCACTACAAGAGCAAGGAAGATATCTTCGAAGACCTGCTGATGACGGTGTTGGTTCCGTCCGAACGGGGCGAAATCTCCCTGGACAGGGACAACGCGCTGGAATCGATCGTCGAATCCTATCTCGATGGCGTTTATCTCGCGCTGGAACAGCCGAAGACTCTGGCGACCTTCCGGCTGCTCGTGCTCGAAAGCCGGCGCATCCCTGCCGCCCTGCTCCGGCGCTGGCACGGCAGGATCATGGCGTGCCAGTTGCTGAACGACCGGGCCCTCCTCGACGAGTGCATCCGGCGTGGCATCATCCGCCGCGGGGTGATGACGGACAGCCGGTTGCTGGTCGGTACCCCGGCCGTGAGCTGGATATGCCATCACCTGCTGTTCGGGGAAGACACGTTCATACCGCTGGCGGAGATGCGCCAGGATCACAAGCGCATGCTGATGGAGTTGCTGTCGCCGAGATAGTCGGCCACCGGCTCGCTGGCAATGGTGCCCGGGCGTCGCGCGGATGGATCCTGCGATCGGCCATGTTGGCGCTGGCGTCGCTGCTGCTGAGCGGTTGCGCGATCCTGCGCGAGCTCGGCCCGGCGGTCGAGATCGAACCGATGACGCCCGGCGAATACATCGCCCTCAAGCGCGGCGACATCCTCACCAGCGGCAAGTTCAGTGCCGCCACCCTGGAGACGATCCGCGTCGCGGGCCTGGATGGCGATGGCGAAGCCTGCACCAGGCCCGAAGCCGTGGCCTGCATCCAGACCCTAGCCGACGCGGCCGGCCTGTCCGACGAACGGCGACATTCGGCCCTGTCCGAACTGTGGTTGCGACAAGCCCAGTCTTTGCCCGCGGCCACGAAAGGCGTGGTGCCCGATGCCGGCGACGCGCGCATCGGCGCGTGGCTGGAGGTCGCCCGGCATGCCTACGCCTACCTGTTCTTCAGCGAACGCACACCCGGATCCCGCGCGTTCGAGGACCGCCAGACGCAGGTGCGGGACTACTACAACCTGGCGGTGCAGGAGGCGTCGTCGTTGTTGTTTGCCCGCCTGGAGCGAGGCGACAGAACCCCGGTCGACGGCGTACTGCGGCTGGGCGGATGGAACTTCCGCGCGGACCTGTCCGGCCTGCGCCTGCCGGGCCAGGGTGCGCAGTTGCAGGACCTGCTGCCGGCTTCGTCGCTGGGATTCGCCGGGTTGCGCAGCACCTACCGACGCGACGGTTTCGGTGCCGAACTGGTGGCGGTGATGGCCGACGACCCGGTCGCGTCCGTGTCGGGCGCCGATGCAGCGGGCGCCGGACGGCCTGCGCGGCCACCGGTCCCGCTATGGAGCGAAATACCGGAAACGGCGGTCACCGCGCTGCTGCGTTTCCCGGGCGAGAATCTCGCCCAGGTGTTGTCCACGCACGACGCCCAGCTCTCCGCCCACGATCCGTATCGCGAGGAAAAGATCGAACTGCACGGCCAGGATGTGCCCTTGGCGGCCAACTTCACTGCCGGTTATGGACTGTGGCTGGCGCGTTCCGGTTTTGCCCGCCAGTCGCTGCGGAGCCTGCTCGGCAAGGACCAGGGCATCGACCGCCCGCGCCTGTTCCTGATGCAGCCCTACGACCCCCAGCGTCGGGTGATCCTCATGGTCCACGGGCTGGCGAGCAGTCCGGAAGCCTGGGTCAACCTGGCCAACGAGTTGATGGGCGACAAACAGATCCGCCAGCACTTCCAGATCTGGCAGTTCTACTACCCGACCAACATGCCGATCCCGGTCAGCCATCATGCGATCCGCCAAACCCTGGCGGACGTGCTGAAGTATTTCGACCCGCAGGGCACGGCCCCGGCCTCGCGCGACATGGTGCTGGTCGGACACAGCATGGGCGGCGTCATCGCTCGGTTGATGGTGTCCTCGACCGTGGGGGATGGGTTGTGGAACCGGCTGTTCGACGGCCGCGCGCTCGATGACGGCAGGATGCAGCGTTTGCGTGAGCGAATCGGCCCGATGCTGCATTTCGAACCGGAGCCCGAGGTGGACCGGGCCATCTTCATCGCCAGCCCGCATCGCGGCACCGACGTTGCCGGCAGTCGCCTGGGCCGCTGGATCGGCGGTTTCGTGCGCCTGCCGCTCACCTTGCTGGAAGGCTTTGGCGACGTGATCCAGGATCTGGCGCATGCCGGCCAGGCGCAGGCCGCGCAGCCGCAGCCGAAGATCCCCAACAGCATCGACAATCTCGACAAATCCGATCCGTTCGTCCAGGCGGCTGCCGATTTGCCGATCTCCCCATGCGTGCATTACCACTCGATCATCGGTCACTACGACCCCGAGAAGCCGCTGGCCGAGTCCGACGATGGCGTGGTGCCCTACTGGAGTTCGCACCTGGACGGCGCCGAATCCGAAAAAGTCATCCGCTCCTTCCATAGCGTGCAGGAGACCGCGGCGGCGATTATCGAGATCCGCCGCATCCTGCACGAAGACGTCCTGGAGCACGGCAGCGCCCCGGCTGCGGCCGAAGCGGGGGTGGGATGCCGATGACGGTGAAGATCGATGCCTTCGTCGGCTTCACGCTGGCGATCCTGCTGCTGTACTTCTTCGCCGCTCTCGGCCTCAATACTGACATGCGCATGCTGGCACGCGGCGGGTGCCCGTTGCTGGGTGCCGTCGGCGCCGACGGGGAGGACGCTTCGGCGATCTAGCCCTCAATTCCGGCGAGCCGTAGAATTATCCAAAGACGGCCACTTCGCGTGGTCGTCTCCATCCCGGGTCAGTTTCAAATCGGCGCCGGCACGTGCAGCCCAGTTGCGGCCTCTGGGCCACATCAGCCCCTGCGCGCGCCACGGACCGTGATGGCGGGGACTTTTCGCAGGCCAAACGCCACATACTTAGGGCGACGTTCGCGGGAAAATATGTCGACAGAAAACCGATCATGGCAATGACCGCCCCTGGCACGACTTCGCCAGCAATTTCCTCCAGCCAAGACACCGACCTGGACCACTTGGACCACCTGCTGACGCCAAAGCAGCGCGCACGCCTGGAAAGCATTGCTTCGGCATTGAAGTACACATGCCGCGACCAGATCGTGTATCACCAGGGGCAGGTCGCCGACGCGCTCTATTTCCTTGATCTGGGCATGGTCGAACTCACCACCTACCAGAAGAGCGACGGCGACCGGCACATTGTCGCATTCTTGTATCCCGGCGACCTGTTCGGACTGTCCGAAGATGGACGCTACCTCAACACCGTGCGCACGCTGGCGCCAACCAAGTTGTACCGGCTGCCACTGGACGATCTGCAGCGCCTGCTGGTGCAGGACGCCCGGCTGCAACTGCTTTTCCTCGCCAAGGCCGCCCAGGAGCTACGCAAGGCACAACGCCAGAAGATCGTCCTCGGCCAGCGCGACCCATGCCGCCGCCTGGCTTCGTTTTTGCTCGAGTTCCTGCGCAGTAACCAGTACTACGATCCGGAAACCCGGATCGTTTCCCTGCCAATGAACCGCCGGGACATCGCCGACTACCTGGCGTTGACCCATGAAAGCGTGTCCCGGGCCCTGGCCAAGCTGGAAACCGAGGGTATGGTCCAGCGCCAGTCGCCCCGGCTAGTCCGCCTGAAGGATATGCGCGCGTTGAACGACCTTGCCACGTACTGAAACATCCAGGGGCGCCCGGCGGCCTTTCGCCGCTCGGTTCGGCAGCACCTCAGCCCCGTCAGGGCGCCATGATCCCGATGACCAGCGCCGCATTCTTGTCAGACTTGCCGGGCTTTGGTCTGCCTGGGCAATGAGGACTTGCCCCATCAATGCCTCCTTACCAGCCGCAACCCCCCCCCTTCGATGGTGAAGTTCGCGCGCGACTGACTGCTCCGCGCTCCTTTGACGGTGCAATAGATCGTCGCAACATCGAACTGGCGCCGCGGCGAATTGACGGCATCACCGGAAATCAACTATTTCCTGGCATCGGAATCTGCCTTGGTGGGGCGATGTGCATGTGATTGTTCTGTCCTTGTCGCGTGCAGCCTTTTCCATTGCAACGGAGATGTACCGTGGTATTCCCGAAAGGCCTTGGAGAACGCGGCCAAGTTTCGATACCCGAGCATGCCAGAAAGTCGCGTGATGTCGATGGACGAAGCCTGCAAATGCCAGCAGGCTGTCTGCATCTTCACCTCGTTGAGCAATTGCTTGAAATTCAGATGCTCGTCCTGCAGCCTGCGTTGCAGCGTGCGCGGGTGCATTTCCAGGAGTGCCGCGATATGTGGCAGTGAGTGCCGACGTGCGCCGATGGTTTGCAGGATGAGGCTGCGTACCTGCAGTTCGAGACTGTCCCGACAGCGTGCCAGGTGCTCGCGCAGGTAAGCGTCGATGCATTCGTCGTCTGCACGTGACACCGGTTGTACCGGGCACGCCAGCCACTTCTCGTCATAGACCAGGCAATCCTGTTCCTGGTCGAACAGCACCTCGCAGCCAAAATGCCGTTGGTACACCTTCAGTGGCGCAACGGGGCTGTGGCTGATCTCCACCCGCAGCGGCCACACACCTGGCCCGCCCAGTTCCTGTGCCAGCCGGGCGAAAGTCGCCAAGGCCATCTCCCGGTGCTGTTGCGCGCGCAGCGCTGGTGCGTGGAAGTGCTCGATCAGACGGATATGGGCCTGCTTGCCGTGGCACTGCATGCGCCAATGCTCGGCGGTGTGGTGCAAGGTGATGAAGTGCTGCGTGGTGACGAAGGCAGCGCCCAGGTTCGGCTCGCTCGCCAGCAGCTTGCCCAGCAGCCCGAGCATGACGATGCCTTGGTGCGAAGCGACGCGCATGCCGAAATCGGCACACTCCAGTTGCCGGGCAGCGTTGTCCAGCACGCGGATGACGCGACTCAGATCGACCAGGCAATCGCCCTCGTGCAGTGCAGCAAGTGACAGTCCGACTTCGTCCAGCAAGGTTGCCGGATCGCCGCCCAAAGTTGCGACTTCTTCCTCGAAGCCTGTCAGACAAGCTATCCGCACTTGGTACGAAATACCCATTTGTCACCCCTCCCTATCGTCCAAGTCGATCCTGTTGCTTTTGTCGTGAAATGACAAGTCTCTGATGCCGGTTGCGCGTAGCTTCCCCCGTCGGAGGAGGGAGACAATGAGAGACTTCAAGGGCAAGGTTGCCGTCGTTACCGGCGGCGGCGGGACGGGCATCGGCAATGCCCTGGTCGTGGAACTGGCGCGCGCCGGCGCGCAGGTCGCGTTCTGCGACATCGCCCATCTCGACAAGACCGAGCGCGACATCGCCGGCTTCGATGCACCGCATTTTGCCGCGACGGTGGACATGGCAGAGCGCAGCCAGATCGACGCCTTCATCGCCGAGGTGATCGCGCGTTTCGGCCATATCGACCTGCTCGTCAACAATGCCGGCATCGCCCTCGGCGACCGCGTGTTCGACGAACTCGGCGATGCCGATTTCGACAGGATCACCGACATCAATTACTGGGGCGTGGTGCATACCACCCGCCGTTGCTACCCGTCGCTGGTTCAGCGGCCCGAGGCGGCAATCGTTAATATCTCCAGTGCCCAGGGCATCCTCGCCTTGCCGTACCTCGTGCCCTATTGCACCACCAAGTTCGCGGTTCGCGGCTTCACCGATGCGCTGCGTGCAGAGCATCGCATCCGCGGCATCGGGAACGTGACCGTTCATACCGTACATCCGGGGCGCGTCGCCACCAACATCACGCTCAACGCCGACTATCAAGGTCCGTCATCGGGCAAGTTCCACGCCAATTTGCAGAAAGGTACACCGCCCGCGAAAGCCGCCAGGACGATCCTGCGCGGCGTCAGGCGCAACACGGCCCGCATCTTCATCAGCGACGGCATCGTCCATGACTGGCTCGCCCGCCTACTGCCCAATGCCTACATCCATCTGGTTCGCATGGAAATGCGACGTCAGGGCATCGCGCCGCGTTGATGCCGCCCCGTCGGCTCGGGACGGGAAAACAACCAATTTTGGGAGGGAAACGAGAATGATCGAATATGACGTCGTGATCGTCGGCGCCGGTTTGTCCGGCATCGGCATGGCGTGCCATCTGGCGCGCGAAGCGCCGGGCATCCGTTTCGGACTGCTCGAACGCCGGCAGCGCATCGGCGGTACCTGGGATCTATTCCGCTATCCGGGCATCCGCTCGGATTCGGACATGTTTACCTTCGGCTATGCCTTCCGCCTGTGGAAAAGCGACAAGACCCTGGCCGACGCCAACGCCATCCGCCAGTACGTCGAGGACACCGCCGCCGAATACGGGGTGCAGGACAAGATCCGCTTTGGCCTGCGCGTGACGAAGGCGAGCTGGTCGAGCGAACGCAATCAATGGACGCTGCATGCCCTGGAGGAGGCCTCCGGCCAAACGCACGAGATCTGCGCCCCTTTCGTCATCTTCTGCACCGGCTACTACAGCCATGACGCCGGCTACCAGCCTGAGTTTCCGGGCCGCGAGCGGTTCAGCGGCGAGTTCATTCATCCGCAGCATTGGCCGGAAGAACTCGACTACCGCGGCAAGCGCGCGATCATCGTCGGCAGTGGCGCCACCGCCGTGACCCTGGTGCCGTCGATGGTGCGCGACGGCGCCGGCCACGTGACCATGCTGCAACGTTCGCCCAGCTACATCATGACGATCCCGAGCGAAGACGCTCTGGTGCGGCTGATGCGTCGCTTCCTGCCGGAAGAGCGCGTGCTGGCACAGGCACGCACGCGCAGCCTCTGGATCCAGCGAATGATCTACAAAGTGTCGCGGCGCTGGCCAAAACTGATGCGCAAGTTCCTGCTGCGCAACGTACGCAAGCAGGTTGGGCCGAATGTGGACATGCGCCACTTCACACCGGACTACCAACCCTGGGACCAACGCCTGTGCCTAGTGCCGAACGGTGATTTGTTCCAGGTATTGCGCGAAGGCAAGGCCTCCATCGTCACCGACCGGATCGAAACCTTCACCGAACACGGCATCCGCCTGCAATCCGGCACGGAACTGGAAGCGGACATCATCATTTCCGCCACCGGCCTGCGCCTGGAAATCTTCGGCGGCACCGCGGTGGAAGTAGATGGAACGCCCGTCCAGATCCGTGATCGCGTTACCTACAAGGGTGTGCTGGCCGAAGGCGTGCCCAATGCCGGTTTCGTGTTCGGCTACACCAATTTGCCGTGGACGCTGCGCGCCGATCTGGTTTCCAGCTACCTGTGCCGGCTGTTGAACCACATGCGGGCGAACGGCTTTGCCCGCGTCACCCCGAATGCGCCGGCGCAGGTTCGGCTGGGGAGCAGCATCCTGGATTCGATGCAATCCGGCTATGTGCAGCGCGGCGATGCGGTGTTGCCACGCCAGGGCCGCGACGCGCCCTGGCGGGTGGTCATGGACTACAACTTCGACGGGGCCATGCTCGGCCAGCCGATCGAAGATGACGCACTGTCCTTCCAGGCGGAAGCCACCACGGAGACGACACGATGAACGCCTGGAACCACGCCATCGTCACCGGCGGCGGCAGCGGGCTTGGCCTGGGCTTCGCCCTGCGCCTGCTGCGTCGCGGTTGCAAGGTCAGCGTATTCGACCGCAACTTGTCGCAACCCGTGCGTGAACAACTGCTGCAAGCCGCGCAAAGCGGCAATGCCAAATTGCAGGATTTCAGTGTCGATGTCAGCGACTGGAACGGCGTCGAAACGGTGGTCAACGCCACCATCGAAACCTTCGGCAGCCCGGATTTGGTCATCCACTGCGCCGGCATCACCTTCAACCGAGATTTGAGCAAGACCGGCGCGGAGGATTTTCGCGAGGTGGTCGACATCAACCTGAAAGGAAGCTTCCACATTGCCAAGGCAGTGTTGCCGCACATGCAACCCGGCAGCCGGCTGGCATTGGTTGCCTCGATGGCGGGCCTGACCGGCAATTACGGCCTGAGCGCCTATGGTTCGTCCAAGTTCGGCGTGGTCGGACTGGCGGCGACGCTGCGCTACGAATACGAACCACGCGGCATCGGCATCAGCTGCATCTGCCCGCCGGAGGTGCGCACGCCGATGGTGGCGATGGAGCGCTCGCCTGGAAACCACGACGAAATCTCGTTGATTCTCAAGGATATGGCCGGATCGTTGGAGATCGATGAAGCCGTGGACGAGATGTTCGCGCGGCTTGGGCGCGGGCAGTGGATGATCATTCCCGGACGTAAAGCGAAGCTGGTTGCGCTGCTTTTCCGGTATTTCCCTGCATTGCACTTCGCTTCCGCCAAGTGGCTGGTGAAGCGGGCGATGTGCAGGCTTCAAGGCACATGACCCGGCCACGGAGTCACTGGCTAGGAGGATTTCGACCTGCAATGCGCGGGATAGATTCGCGCCGGCGCGACGGGAATTTCACGAGAGGAGGCGTCATCACAATCAGTTAGTTTGTTTCAATTTTCCATCCATACAAATGGAGGAGGGGCCATGAACATGTGGACGATAAAGAATGCGCTGGCCATGTCGGTTGGCGTGGCATGTGCGGCAGCGGGCGGTGTGGCTTATGGCTCGGCGCTCGATCGCTCGGGGCAGTCGCTGTTGGGATTCCTGGAACGGGGAAACTACTTCGAATTCGGCGGCTCGCTGCTCGACGCAAGCGTGAAAGGCGTGGACATGAGCGGCAATCCCACTGGCAATGTCGCCAACGCCTACAATTTTGTTGGGGCAACCATCAAGTTTCAGCCGTTCGACAAGGTATCGGTTGGGTTCATTTATGACGAGCCCTTCGGTGCCGCAGCCGAATACGAGGGGGAGAATGATTTCGTTACCAGTCCGACCGATGCGGTATTTGCGGGGCTGCCCGTGGTCACCGGCCCGAGCATCGTGTCGGACGGGCAGTTGGCGGCCTACGGACTGGACGCCGGGATTTCCGGAGGCACCAAGGTCGAGGTGGAAACCAGCACCCTTTCCGCAATCGTTGGGTATCAGCCGACGGAGAACTGGAACATTTACGGCGGCGCGGTGTACCAGAAAGTCGAAGGGAGCGTGAGATTGCGCGGATCGACGTATTCCATGTTCAACGGCTACGACATGAGCCTGCCTTCCACACACGAATGGGGCTGGCTGGCCGGTGTCGCCTACGAAATCCCCGACATTGCATTGAAAATTTCGTTGACCTATCGATCCGAGATCGACTACGACGCCAACATGCGGGAATCCTTGCCATTGGTCGCAGCGGTCGGCGCAAACAGCGCAGAACTTGGCGGACTGATCCAGCAATTGGTCCTGAACGGAAGCATCCCGGCGGAAACCGGGCAGGCCATCGGCGCTGCCCTCGGTAATTTGGCGGGGGGCTTTGCCGCTGGCACCACGAAGGTGGTCACGCCACAGTCGGTGAACCTCGATTTTCAGACTGGCATCATGGCCGACACGCTCCTGTTCGGCAACGTCCGCTGGGTGCAGTGGTCGAAATTTTCGATCCAGCCGGCGATGTTCGGTCAACTGGCGAAGGCGGTCGGCCCGGTGATCGGCAGGCCGGACGGCTTCAATCTCGACGATTATTCCAAGGATCAGTGGTCCGCCGACCTTGGCTTGGCACGCAGGTTCAATCAGGCCATTGTCGGTTCGGTGTCGGTCGGCTGGGATGGTGGTGCCGGCAATCCCGTTTCCTCGCTTGGCCCGGTCGAGGGGTATTGGAATGTCGGGCTGGGCGTTCGTTACAGCCTGACCCCGAAGGTCGAACTGTCCGGTGGCGTGAAGTACTTCTGGTTTGGCGACGCGGAGGCCCAAACCGGTGCGCACAGCTACGCGGGCGAGTTCAAGGACAACAACGCCGTGGCCGCGGGCGTGAAGCTGGGGGTACATTTCTAGGGGGCATCTTTGTTGCGGCCATTGGCGATCTTTGTACGCTGTTGTGCAGCCTTGGAGAAACTGGTGCAGTTCAAGCTCGAACTTGATTGGTCGAGAAAGTCAGTGGCGCCATTCCCGCGAAAGCGGGAATGGCGAGAAATCAGGGCTTCGTGGACGCGTCTGGAGCCTTGCTTGGCTGTTGCTACCTTCGGTGTCTAATTTTTGAGGGGAATAGGACTCAGAACGAGATACGGATTATTGGGAGGCATGTCTTGAAAAAGTACACCGGTATCGTCCAGAAGATAGCCATGCAGTCGCCGAGTCTTGCGTGGGCCGGTGACTTCACAGGTCCAGATGTTCAATCCGTTGGGTTGTTTGCGATGTAGCTGTAGCCGCTCGAAACGCTTCTGCACCCACTGCCAATCCTGCTGGCTCTCTTGCTTGGCCAGCGTCGCCACCTGCAGGTGTTCTTGTGCGTAGCGCTGGAACAGTCCTGGACTGACCAAGTATGCGGTATCGCTCACGGTATGCACGAGCGCCTTCGCATCGTTGATGATGAGCCGGCGCGAGGCGACTCCCTGTTTCAGCCACGCCATGAAATGCTCGCCGGATGGCTGCGCCGTCGAGGACGATGGTGCGGGTGCGAGTGCGGGCGACGGGGATGGAAATACCGCCATCGATGGCATGGGCGTTTCAGGGTGCGCGACAGGCACCACGTCCGCGGTGGCCAGCGCATCCTGCTGGGTGGCGGACGAATCGCCCATTCCCACCATCGCCAGCAGATCCTCCATGACGTCGGGCATGGCCTGGGCCAGGGGTGTAGGAATCGGGTCAGCAGTGCTGCCGCTTTCCCATGGCGGGGATTCCTGCTCTCCCGCGGTCGATTTCGCCACGACCTCCGGCGAGGATGCCGCAGCGGTATCCTTCTCGGCAGGTGATGTGTCGATCACTACCGTGCCCGCGAACGGCGTCGGCCGCTCGCCAGCCTCCCAGATCAGCGCGGGAGCGAGGCGCAGCAGCGTGAATAAGTGGGACCAGCCGGTGTTGCTGGTCACGGTCGCCCGCCAGACCGCCTTGCCGTCCAGTGTGGGCTGCAACATGCCGTGGTCCTGCAGCACGTTGAAGACGGCGGTGTTGTTCGCAGGAATGCCATCGATGCCCTGCGACAGCAGGTGGGCGCGCAGCTTGTCGGAGACCGTCTTGCTCACCAGCCACAGTGCGTCCTCGGTGAGCCAGCCATCGGAGGCCTCGGGCTGATTGAGTTTCAACTCTTCCTTGAGCAGATAGCGCAACCCGTCAAGCAGCTTGCGTTGCAGCGCGTGTTTCGGCGCAGCCATGGCGCGGGCCAGATCGCCGCCCAGTTCCTGGGCCACGGAAGCGCGGTCGGCCTGCACGACCAGTTCGCCCAGGACGCCGGCGTGCTCGTATTGCCCGGCCAGGACGTAGAGCAGCGGTGCCCACAGGGACGGATAGCCGCTGAGCCAGTCCAGGATGTGGCGATCGAGCAGTTGACGGTAGAGCAACCCCGTCGCGGCGCTGTGCAGCCGATACTCGCGGTCGTCGCGATAGCGGAATCGGTATGGCTGGCGCAGCGGGCCGTGCCACGGATGGCACACAGAGGCG
>CALJUL010000060.1 GCA_937975725.1 uncultured Pseudoxanthomonas sp.
GCCGCTGCCCTACCCTTTCTTTCCCACGCCATGCCGTTGCCGCCGTGACCTTCGATTCTTTCCCCGACTTCTCCGAAATCGCCTGCTCCATGGAATCGCTGGCGCTGGCCATCGAGGCGCGCGACGCCTACACGCGCGGGCATTGCGACCGCACCGGGCGCATCGCCCACGCGCTGGGCGAATCGCTGGATCTGGACGCGGAAGCCCTGCAACGACTCGACCTGGCCGCGCACTTCCACGACGTCGGCAAGATCGGCATTCCCGACCGCGTCCTGCTCAGCGCCAAGCGCGTCACCGGCGCGGACTGGGCGACGATGCAGTCGCACAGCGAGATCGGCGAACGTATCTTTCTCGCCAGCCGGCACGAGCACGCAGAAGCGGTGGCCGGGCTGATCCGCCACCACCACGAGGCGATGGACGGCAGCGGCTATCCCGACGGCTTGGTCGGCAGCGCCATCCCGCTGGGCGCGCGCATCCTGCGCGTGGCCGACAGCTACGACGCCATGACCACGCGCCGCCCCTACGCGCCGCAGCGCACGCACACGGAGGCGATGCGCATCCTGCACGGCGAGCAGGACGAGAAGATCGATCCGGACGTGTTCCGCGCGTTCGAGCGGCTGATGCGCGACCACGCCTGGCACGACGCCTGAGCGCCGCGCCTGCGCAACGGACAGCGCCGGCTCAGAGCTGGGATTCGATCGGCAGCCAGCCCACCGCGCGCGCCGCCAGGCGGCGCCAGAAGCCGGCCTCCGGCTCGCGCTCCCAGACCCTGGGCGGCGCGACCGAGGCGTCTTCCCAGCGCAGCCGGCCGTCCTGCAGGCGCAAGCGGTAGCTGGTGTCCGGCGCGATCTTGCCTTCGTAGCTCCGCAGCAGCGCGGCGGCGGCCTCGCGGTCGCGGAACAGCACGCCCATCTCCGTGTTGAGACCGATCGAGCGCGGGTCCAGGTTGAAGGAACCGATGAAGCCACGCTCGCCATCGACGACGTACGCCTTGGTGTGCAGGCTGGCGCCGCTGGAGCCGAACAGGCTGCTGTCCCGCTCGCCGTGCGGCATCAGCTCATACAGCTCCACGCCGCCGCGCAGCAGCGGCACGCGGTAGGGCGCGTAGCCGCCGTGCACCGCCAGCACGTCGTTGGCGGCCAGCGAATTGGTCAGCACGCCCACCCGCACGCCCTGCGCGCGCTTGGCGGTGAGCCAGCGCATGCCCTGCTCGCCGGGGACGAAGTAGGGCGAAATCAACCGCAGTTCCCGCCGCGCCCGCTGCATGTCCTCCACCAGCCGGTGCACCAGCCAGCGCTCGCGGCCTTCGCCCTGCCCCTTCGAGGCCGGGTCCGAATGCACCGCCACGTCCTCCAGCCAGTGCAGGCCGCCGCCCGCGGCCAGGGCCTTCATGCCCGGCGAGTTGCGCATGCGCTCCAGGTAGGGCGCGGCCCGGGCCGAGTGGTAGCCGGCGTCGCCGTGCCGGCGCAGGCGTGCCAGCGCGTCCTCGTCGGCGCGGCTGAGCGCGACCAGCGGGATCGCCGAAGCGCTGTTCCAGAAATCGTCGAAGATCGCCTGCGCCTGCCCCGCCGCCGGCCCCAGCAGCACCGCGTCCAGGTCCAGGAAGTTGGTCTCGGCGGCGGCATCGAAGTATTCGTCGCCGACGTTGCGCCCGCCCACCACCGCCACCCGACCGTCGGCGATCCACGCCTTGTTGTGCATGCGGCGGTTCATGCTGAAGGGGCGCAGCAGCAGTTCCACCGCGCGCCCCACGGTGCCGCTGCGGCTGCGCGAGGGGTTGAACAGCCTCACCTCGATGCGCGGATGCGCGTCCAGCGCGGCCAGTTGCGAATCCTTGCCGTGCGCAGTCATGTCGTCCAGCAGCAGGCGCACGCGCACGCCGCGGTCGGCCGCACGCAACGCCTCGTGCGCGAGCAGGTTGCCGGTGAAGTCCTGGTTCCAGATGTAGTACTGCAGGTCCAGGCTGCGTCCGGCGCCGCGCGCCGTGGCCGCGCGCACGGCGAACGCGTCCAGGTTGCCGGGCAACAGCGCCATCGCGCTGCGGCCGGGATGGGCCTCCAGCAGCGGCACCACGGCACGGTCCAGCGACGTGGCGTCGCGCGCCAGCGGCAGCGCATGCGCGGGTGCACCACGCGCGCGCTCGGCGAAACGCCCGTAGCCATACAGCGCCAGCAGCGAAGCCAGGGCCAGCACGCACAGCGCCACCGCCAACCGCCGCAGCCATCTGCGCATCTTCCCGCCCTCTTTACGCACCGGCGTCCATCCTAGCGCGTGCTTGCGCCGGACCGGCGACCGTTGCAGGCTGCCCCTTCCGCCACCGGATCGTCCGCAGACATGTCCCCAGCCCTTTCGTGGTCCCGCCTGTCCCTGTTGCCGTTGTTGGCGCTGCTGGGCGCATGCGCCTCGTCGCCGTCCGCGGCGTCGGCCGGCGACGGCGCGACCTTCATCGTCGTCCGCCACGCCGAGAAGGCCGGCGACGACCCGCGGGACCCGCACCTGTCCGCCGCCGGGCAGGCGCGCGCGCAGGCCTTGGCGCAGCGCCTGCGCAACACGCCGGTGACGGCCGCCTACGCCACCGAATTCCGCCGCACCCGCGAGACCGCCTCACCCACCGCGCAGACGCACGGCATCCCCGTCGTCGCCTACGACGCGCGTAGCGCCGCCAGCGCAACGGCGGCGCACTGGAAAACCCAGCATCCGCGCGGCACCGTGCTGGTGGTCGGCCACAGCAATACCGTGCCCGACCTGGTGGCGGCCCTGTGCCAATGCAGCGTGCAGGCGATGGACGACAGCGAGTACGACCGCCTGTCCATCGTCCGCATCGACGCTGCCGGCGCGGCCACGCTGGACGTGCAGCGCTACGGCGCACCGTCGCCATGACCTCGCCCCGGCCCTTCGGCGACTGGGACGGCAGCCCCGCCGATGCACGCCGCGTGCAACAGGCGCTGGCGGCGAACGTCCGCCTGGACGACGAATGGCCGGCCGCGCCGCGCTGGCTGGCCGGCTTCGACGTCGGCTTCGAGGACGAAGGCGCCATCACCCGCGCGGCTGCGGTGCTGCTGGACGCCGCCACCCTGCAACCGCTGGCCTGCGAAGTAGCGCGCATTCCCACCTCGATGCCCTACGTGCCCGGCCTGCTGAGCTTCCGCGAACTGCCCGCGCTGCTGGCCGCGCTGGAGCGGCTGCCGCACCGGCCGGACCTGGTGTTCGTGGACGGCCAGGGCATCGCGCATCCGCGCCGGCTGGGCATCGCCGCGCACTTCGGCGTCGCCACCGGCCTGCCCACGCTGGGCGTGGCGAAGAAAGTGCTGTGCGGCCGCCACGACGACCCCGGTCCGCACCCCGGCGATCACGCACCGCTGGTGCACCGCGGCGAACAGGTCGGCTGGGCCCTGCGCAGCAAGCTGCGCTGCAACCCGCTGATCGTCTCGCCCGGCCACCGCGTCTCCATGCAGGGCGCACTGGACTGGGTACTGCGCACCCTGCACGGCTATCGCCTGCCCGAACCCACCCGCCTGGCCGACCGGCTGGCCTCGCGGCGGGGCGAAATGCCGGGGGAAACCCTGGTGTAGGCCGGGTTTGTCGGATCGGCACTACCGTTGCCGATACCCGTTGGAATCGGGTCGCAACAGGCGAAGCGATCCTTGGGCCCGTCTCGATCGGCCGCGGGATTTCCTGCCGGAAGCGGCCATTGATCCACGCATTGCCATGCCCAGCGAACGGCACGTCGGGCAATCGTCAGAGCGCCCTAGCTCTTTCCCCGATCGATCCACGCATCGCGGGCGCAACCGTGCAGCCCGCCCTTCGCAAGGGCCACGCGCCTGGCTGGACGGGACGGATGCGAGCCGCGCAGGATTACGGCTTGAAGAGCCGCCGCATCCTCAAGCAAAAAGGAGTGATGACGAAGACGTTGATCGCCGACCACTGGTGGCGCAACTGGATCCCCAGAAGCAGGACAACGATATCGACCCCGAGCGTGTTGACGAGCAGCGCGACGGACAGGAGCTCCGGATTCGAGACGAAGAGAAGCAGGGTCACGAAACCGATGAGGGCTCCCCACCTCCTTGCAAAAGGTGTATTCAATCGGGAGGTGAAAAAGCGCATCTCATCCTGCCGCGCAGTCGCCGGAATCCAGCCAGGCTCTGGCTGCTCTCCTTATCGCCGGGTCTTTGTCCAACTCCGCTCGCTTCCAGAGCGCACCCTTCTCGCCAGGCGCCAGAATTCCCGCAACTTCGAGGGCAGCGTTCCGCAATCGCCAATGAGCACTGCTGAAGGCGATCCGCTCCACGGAATCGTACGCTTCCTTCGCCTGGAGCAACGCAACGAAGCTCAGCAAGGACATGCACCCAATGTCCGGCGAAGTGATGACCCCGGAGATTCTGGATTCGGCCACGTCGAAACTGTACTGGTCAGACAGTTTCTCGTACGGCGGGACCACCAGCAGGTTCAGAGAGATCGAAAATTCGTTGCAGGGCAATTGCGTGTGCACGTCCTCGCACGCACGAAAATGGATGACCTTACCCCTGGGCAAGGAAGTCTTTTCCAGGTATCTCAGCTCCACTTTCTCGCCTATATAACCTTGGATCTTGTCCGGTCTGCACTCGTGGATTTCCGTCCAATATCCACTTCCCAGGTAACCGACAGTCAACAGCTCGAAATTGTGGTTGTGGGCGTAATGGTAGGAGTACAGGTTCGAGTCATGCAGCATGCTCCCTGCCCTGGCCACGGGCTTTCTCCAGACATTGGCGCGGACCTTGAACATCGGATCCGAATGCAGAATGATCGACTGGCTGGAAACACCCATATTGTCCCCTGCGTAATCGTCGATTTCGGCAAGCGTCGAATTGATCGCATTCACAAGAAGCTCGCGGTCGTTCGCAAGCGCGGAAAGGATATCGGACGCATCCAGGATGCTGTCGTAGTCGCCGTATCGCACGTGCTGCCGGCTGTAAGCAATGAGTTCCCCGACCGTGGCCGTGCCCTGCACGGCCGGATATAGGCTGGTAGCCATCAGAATCCCTTCCCCTCCTGTTTCAGGTGCAAGTCGATCGCCCTGCCAGCCGCCTCGGCCACTGCAGGATGCCGGTCCATCCTGGCATGGATGAGGTATGGCTCGGCAAATTCAAGATCGATGGCGCAAAGACCCTGGATTGCCGCCCACCTGACGAAATGGGAGTCGTCCCGGGTCAGCTCCGACAAGGTTTGCAACGACGCCTGTACTGGAACGTCCTCCGAGCGGAGGATGTGCTGCAGCATCGCCGCACCCGCTTGGCGCCGGACCGGGCTGTCATGGCTGGCCGTCGCCATGACGGACATCATCGTGTCCTTGTCGAAGCACCAGACGATGGGAGCATAGGCTTTCGGGTATAGGGTGAGGGTCAGGACAGGCATCGATAGCGTGATCCGTGGAATGTCACTGCTTGCATTGAGCTCGCAGAACTGCCCCTTGGACAGCGTGATCCCGGGACCTGGCTGGGCCTTGATTCCCGCCTTGAACTCGTCAACGGCGATTCCGGACGGCAGTTTGTAGACATCAATGCGATACACGGGCCCGCTCAGATTGCCCACGAGGCAATTGAAATTCAGGCTATGCAACAGTGGGTTCTGCCTGGGCTTGTGCGCTGCCAGGCGAAGCGAATAATCCTTGGTATCGACGATCACCCATTCTTCCGCCGTCTTGGACAGCCAAGCCGGATGGGACGCTCCTCCCCCCGCCACGGACCGAAGAGATTCGGTGACGATGGCCTGCAACTCGTTCGAGTTCAAGAGCATGTCGAACTCGTCGCGGCACTCCGATGTAAGCCGATCCAAACTTCCAGCCAGGATGCAGCTCTCCGCCCGGGTGATCAGAGCGGCCAAGAGGGGAAATTTCTCAGATTCGGACAAATAATAAGGCTTTCCCAAGTCCATTCAGATCCACCGATTCGTTTGTTTCAAAGCCGCCTATTCAAGGCTGGCTCTGCTGGCGCGACGACGACGCCCCCTCCACCGGAACCGACAGAGGAGGCGCGCCTACCGCGATGTGCTACAGCAAGACGATGGCGATGGTGATCACGATCCCCAGTTCGGTCGTCGTGTTCGTCGTGGGTGCAATGTCGTCTTGTAGATCGTCCAGGAGAATCGATTTGCGATTCATTCTGCGTCCTTGTAATTGGCAGGTTGAAGTCGATACAGCTTTCTGATGTGAGCTTTGTGCCGCATCTTCGCGGCAGCATGCCCGGGCCAATTACATCCGTCTCGACGAAACGGGGGCAAACGTCGCGCTGTGCGATGCACAGCGCCCAGCAGGCTCAGAGGACGCAATCCCGATCTTGATCTTCGAAGGTACCTCTTGCTAGCGCTACAAGTATCTTTCCGCGTTCTCCATCAGTGCCACGAGACTGGCCAAGAAGGAGGTCGGCAGATGTCTAGACAGCGAAACCAACCTGGACTCCAAGGATGCGCGGACTGTTCCGGCACAGGGTTCGACGATCGGATCGATTCCCTGGACGAGCCAATTGAGACTGACGCCCATGATCCGGCTCATCGCGCGCAAGTGGTCCATGCTGGGAGAAAAGCCTTCTTCGCGTTCCCAATGGCCGACAGTGGAGCGGTTGACATGCAGTGCCTTAGCCAGTTCCGTCTGCGACAATTCGATGCCGATTCTCGCGGCACGGATCCGGGCCGCGAGCGTGTCACCTTTAACATCCAAGTCAGGTCTCCGATATTTCCATAGACAGGAGCGGCTCGCCGAGTTTCTCCGATGTGTATTGCCGAGTCAAAGAAGGTACGCATGGCTCGATTTCAAGATTGGCCGTGCAATGGCGACCGGCATACCGACAATTGAAAAATACTGCCAGCCATGGCGTCTTCTGGCCGCAACCACGGGCCTGACAACCAACCCTTCGACACGCAGGCGAACAAGCCACGGCTGAACGGGCACGCGCGAAGATCGCATCACATTTTTTCATGCACAACTCGGTCAACGACAGACCGCTGACAAGGGGAGTACATCCTCCGTTGCAAGTTGCCCGATGGCCCTGCATCGAACCGTGCAGAAGTCGCCATATGCCTTACCAGCTTCAGCTCCGCCGACCGCTCCTTCACCGCGCACATCCCGGATACCCGGGGATGTTCCTGCCCAGCACGATGTCGCGGTGCGCCTGCCATTCGCCCTCTGCTTGCACCGGGGTCACGATCCCCGTGCCGCCGCGTCCCTTGTCCGCCTTGCGCGCGGCCTCGGGGGTCAGGTGTGGGTCGTCGCGGAACAGCACGTCGTCGATGTAGTACAGCGCGCAGCCGCTTTCGATGACGTACAGGTGGATGTGCTGCGGCAGAGTGCTGCCGGGGTAGCTGCCGGGGCGGATGGTCAGGAAGGTGTACATGCCGTCCGCATCGCTGCTGGCCCATGCGCGCAGCCTGCCGTGTTGCCTGACGCCCGGGCCGCCCGATCCTTCGCCCGGATACACGCCCTGCCGGTTGGTCTGGTGCGCGTACACGATCACGCCGCGGCGCGGTCGTCCCTGCGCGTCGGTCACCCGTCCGGTCAGGCGCAGGCGTTCGCCGGGCTCGGCCTCGGGCGCGAGCCGGGCCACGGACGGCGGATCGGCGGGCAGGCCGATCAGGGGCACGTCGCAGTCTTCGCACGGCAGTCCGACGACCGGCGTGGCGGCATCGGACGGCATGCATGCGGCAAGCAGCAGCAAGGCCACAGCGCGCGCGAAACCGGCGGTGCGGACCAAGGTCGGGGGCATGGGGTGGTGCATGGGCGATCTCCGGAAGGGGCCTGGAGCAAGAGCGCGCCCGGCGGTGCGGCGTTAACCGCCGCCGGCGTGTTAACACTTCCGCCTTCTCTACCCTCTACCTCCAGGCCACTCCGGACTCCATGGGCCATGAAGGCCACGACCGATCCCTTCGACATCGCCAGGCAGGTGCAGGAAGCGCGACGGGGGTCGCAGGCGGCCTTCGCCTGGCTGTACCGCAGCTTCGCGCCGCTGGTGCACGCCATCCATCTGGGCATGGCGTCGCGCGCGCGGGCGGAGGAACTGACGCAGGAGACCTTCGCCATCGCGTTCGACCGGCTGGCGCAGTTGCGCGAACCCGCGCGCTTCGGCCCGTGGATCGCGATGATCGCGCGCAGGACCCGGCTGGCGTCCGTCGCCGAGGAACTGGAACTCGCCGACGCCGACGATCCCGCCTGGCCGGGCGCGGGCCCCGAATCGGCGGCGCAGGCCGGCGAAGCGCTGCGCGCCATCCGCGACCTGCCCGAGGCCTACCGCGAGACCTTGATCCTGCGCCTGGTCGAGGGCCTGAGCGGCCCGGAAATCGCGGCCCTGACCGGACTGACGCCGCAGTCGGTTCGCGTGAACCTTCATCGCGGCATGACCCGGCTGCGCTGCGCGCTGGGAATCGCCACGCAGCAAGAAGAGGAAAAAAGCGATGACCGGGAAACCTGATCCGCTGTGGGACCCCGACCTGCCCGGCGACGAGGCGCTGGAACGCTTGGAATCACTACTGGGCGGTTATCGGCACGTGCCGCGGCCCGGCCTCGCCTGGCCGGTACCGCGCGCTTTCGTTCACGGCAGGCGCAGGCGTCGCGTCCTGTTGGCTACCGCCGCCGTGCTCGCGGCGTGCATGGTCGGCGTCGCGGCCTGGGTGCCGTGGCGCCTGCAATGGAGCGAAAGCAGGCAGTGGGCGATCGAAGCCGGTGCCCGGCCCGGCCCGGAGTCCTTGCGCGCCGGCAGTACGCTGGCGACTTCAGCAAACCAGTCGGCCACGATCCGGGTGGCACGCATCGGCCGCATGGAGGTGATGCCGGGGACGCGGATCCGGCTGCTGGACACGCGCTCCGGGCATCATCGCCTCGAACTGCTGGAAGGGCGCGTGCGTGCGCGCATCTGGGCGCCGCCCGGCTATTTCGGCATCGCGACGGGCGCCAGCGAAACCGTGGACCTGGGCTGCGAATTCGAGATGAGCCGCGATCCGCAGGGCAAGGGAACGCTCCACGTCACCAGCGGCTGGGTCATACACCGCGTGAAAGGCCAGGAAACGCTGGTGCCCGCTGGAACCCGCCTCGACTTCGACGAGGTGCGCAGCGGCATTCCGCTCGCCACCACGGCAAGCGCCGGTTTCCGCGCCGCCGTCGAACGCCTGGACCTGGCAATGTCGCAAGGCGCGCGCGCGCCCGATATCGAGGAGACCGTCGCGCGCGAAGCGAGGGCGTCGGACAGGTTCACCCTGCTCACCCTGCTCACCCGCTACCCCGCACTCGCGTCCGGCCCGCTCTATCCCCGCCTGGCCGCGATGTTCGATGAAGCGCCCGACGCCCGGCACCGCGAGGCGTGGCAGCACGGCAGCGTGCATGCCATGAACCTGTGGTGGGAGCGGATTCCGCGCCCGCCCAAGGCATGGTGGCTCAACTGGCGCGATGCCATCGGCTGAGTGCGGCCCGATGCCGTTCCCGGCCGGGAGGCTGCTGGCCATCCCGGCTGGCGTAGTACGCCATCCATCCACGCACCATGCGCCATGCGCCATGCGTCATGCACCAATACGCATGGGGCGCGCCCGGAGCGCCGCGTTCCCGTCACCTTCTCCACGCGCGGATGCAACAAACCGTTTCCGCATCGCCGCGCGCCGCCGCGGGCATGCCGTGCGATGCTGCGCCCACTTCACGGAGGCCCGCCATGACCACGCTCATCCCTCCCCGCGAACACGACCTGGGCGGCGGCTTCGTCGTGCGCCGCGCGGTGCCCACCCTGCAGGCGCGCAGCGTCGGGCCGTTCGTGTTCGTCGACCACATGGGGCCGGCGGTGTTCGAGCCGGGCCGCGGCATCGACGTGCGCCCGCACCCGCACATCGGGCTGGCCACGGTGACCTTCCTGTGGGCCGGCGCGATCCATCACCGCGACACGCTGGGCTCGGAGCAAGTCATCACTCCGGGCGACGTCAACTGGATGACCGCCGGCCGCGGCATCGCGCATTCCGAGCGCACGCCCATGGACGTGCGCGGCGGGCGCCACGACGTGCACGGCATGCAGACCTGGGTGGCCTTACCCAGGTCCGCCGAGGAAGTGGCGCCGGAGTTCCACCACCACGCCGCCGCCAGCCTGCCGGAGCTGCGCCTCGGCGGCGCGCGCCTGCGCGTGATCGCCGGCGAAGCCTGGGGCGAAGCATCGCCGGTCAAGGTGTTCAGCGGCACCTTCAACGTGGCCGTGGACCTGGCGGCGGAGGCGGAACTGGAGGTGGAGGCCGCGCATGCGGAACGCGCGCTCTACGTGCTGGAAGGCGACGTGCAGGTGGACGGCGCCGACGTGCCGGCCCGGCACCTGCTGGTGTTCGACCGCGGCAGCCGGCCGCGGCTGCGCGCCAGGACGCCGGTGAAGGCCATGCTGCTGGGCGGCGAACCGCTGGATGCGCTGCGCCACCTGTGGTGGAACTTCGTGTCCAGTTCCAAGGAACGCATCGAGCAAGCCAAGCAGGATTGGCGCGAAGGCCGCTTCGGCCGCATCCCCGGCGAGACCGAGTTCATCCCGCTGCCGGAGCACTGACCGCGGGCGCCGATGCCGCTGGACGGTCCCGCCCCGGCCGGACGGAAGGCGCGCCGGGATAACGCAATGCAAACACCTGCCGCCCCGGTGTTCGGCTATCGTCCGCCCACCGTCATGTGACGGCGTTCGCAGAATCGAGAAAGGGGGTTCCATGAGTCTGGCAAGGAAACTGACGGCCGAGTTCCTCGGCACGTTCTGGCTGGTGCTGGGAGGCTGCGGCAGCGCGGTGCTGGCGGCGAAGTTCGGCGGCGACGGCAATCCGCTGGGCATCGGCCTGCTGGGCGTGGCGCTGGCCTTCGGCCTGACCGTGCTGACCGGCGCGTACGCGTTCGGGCACATCTCCGGCGCCCACTTCAACCCGGCGGTCAGCGTGGGCCTGTGGGCCGGCGGCCGCTTCCCGCTGAAGGACCTGGTGCCGTACATCGTGTCGCAGGTGCTGGGCGCCATCGCCGCGGGCTTCATCCTGCTGCAGATCGCGCAAGGCAACGCCGACTTCCTGCGCGATCCGAACGCCGCCGGCGTCTTCGCCAGCAACGGCTACGGCGCCATGTCGCCCGGCGGCTACACGGTGGCCGCGGCGTTCCTGACCGAGGTGGTGCTGACCGCGTTCTTCCTGGTCGTGATCATGGGCGCCACCCACGGCCGCGCGCCGGCCGGCTTCGCGCCGATCGCCATCGGCCTGGCGCTGACCCTGATCCACCTGATCAGCATCCCGGTCACCAATACCTCGGTGAATCCGGCCCGCTCCACCGGCGTGGCGCTGTTCGCCGGCCCGGCCGCGCTCGGCCAACTGTGGCTGTTCTGGCTGGCGCCGATCCTCGGCGGCCTCATCGGCGGCATGCTCTACGGCTGGCTGGGCCGCGACCGCGCCTGAGCCACCCCTGCGGCCCGGCGCTGCCCGGGCCGCAACGTGACCGGTTTCGCCATTGCGCGCCCGCATCCCGCGGGCGCGTTGTTTTGCGCCGCAGCATGGGCTATGGTCGGGACGCCTGCCGGCGGGAGACCGGCAGCCGGCGCCGCGGAACACCAGGGGAACGCAGGCCGGGCCAGAGGGCCCGACGCCGCCATCCGGTTTCCGCACGAAGCGACCGCCCGCCCGCCGTGGCGGCCTTGCCTTGGGGAACCCGAATGAAGAAGACCTTGTCCGCGTTCTGCCTGTCGCTCCTGTCCGTGCCCGGCTGGGCGCAGCAGGCACCACCGCCCTGCCCCACTCTGCCCGGCAATACCGAGCTGCGCTGGGAACAGCGCGCCGATGTCGGCTTCATCACCTGCCGGGCGGTGTCGCCCGACGGCCGCCCGGTGCTCAACGTCATGCTGACCTCGCGCGACCCGAAGATCCGCCTGCAACGCGCGCTGCGCGCCGAGGAAAGCACCTTCTCCGGCGAGAAGATGTACTGGTACCGGCTGGACCTGGGCGGCCGCGAAGTCCCGGGCATGGAGTCGCGCCGCATCAGCGTGGTGGAACTGGACGACGATCTCTACGCCCAGGTGTGGATCAACGCCGACTCGCAGCAGGAACTGGCCACGCTGATCGGGCTGGCGCAGCAACTGGACGCCAGCGCGACCAGCGCACCGTTGTCGGCGGGGCGCTGAGCGCGGTCGACAGCGACGCGCTGTTTCCTGTCCGCCGGCGCGGCCTTCCATCTCCTGCCAAGGCCCGCAGGTCGAACGCATCCATCGACCGACACCGCTTGCCCTGCACGTCGCGCGCGCGTAACGACGGCATTCCTTGCACACACATTCCCACCGCATGAAGCATACGCGGCGGGACAGCACGGGCGCCGCGAACGCAGGCGGCCTAGAAGCGGCCTTCCTGGAAATCCACGAACGCCTGCATGAGCTCCTGCTTCGTGTTCATCACGAACGGACCGTAGCGCATCACCGGCTCGCGCAGCGGCGGGCCCGCCACCAGGATCAACCGGGCCGGGCGACTGCCGGCGCGCAGTTGCAGCCGTTCGCCGCCGCCCAGCACGCCCATCTCGTGCGTTTCCAGCGCACGCGCCTGCTCGTCTTCGCCGACCGTCAGCGCGCCTTCGAACACGTAAGCGAAGGCGTTGTGGCCGGCGGGCAGCAGGTATTCCCAGCCCGTGCCCGGTTGCAGGGCGATGTCCAGGTAGACCGGATCGGTGGCCGGCTGCGAGATCGGGCCGCGCACGTCGCCGACGGCGCCAGCGACGACCTTCACTTCCACGCCCCTGGCTGGATGCGCCACCGGGATGTCGGCCGGCGGGAATTCCTGGTACTTGGGCGCGGTCATCTTGTCGCGCGCGGGCAGGTTTACCCAGAGTTGGAAGCCGCGCATGCGGCCGGACTCCTGCTCCGGCATCTCCGAATGCACCAGCCCTCGGCCGGCGGTCATCCACTGCACCGCGCCCGGCGTCAGCAGGCCCTCGTTGCCGTGGTTGTCGCGGTGGCGCATGCGCCCGTCCAGCATGTAGGTGACCGTCTCGAAGCCGCGGTGCGGGTGCTCGGGAAAGCCGGCGATGTAGTCCTCGGCCTTGTCGGTGCCGAACTCGTCCAGCAGCAGGAACGGGTCCAGGTCCGGCAGGTCGGGGCCGCCGATCACGCGCGTCAGCTTGACGCCCGCGCCGTCGGACGTAGGGCGCCCGCGCACGATGCGCGCGACGAAGGTGGGAGTGGTATCGGTCAGGGTGCCCATGGTGCCTCCAGTTCGGATGCTCGACAAGATGGCACCCGCCTTCCCGCTTCGGAACCGCGGCCGCCGTAACCGTCCGTTCCATCCATGGCGCGCCCCCCATCCGTAGGAGGGGTTTCAGCCCGACCCGCGGGAACGAAAAACATTCGCCGCGGATGACACGGATTTGAACGGACAAGCCTTGTCGCTTTATCCGCGCAATCCGCACCAATCCGTGGCTGAAAGGTTTTCCCGTTCCCGCGGGTCGGGGCTGAAGCCTCTCCTACACAGGTTCAGGCGATGTAGACGGACTTGATGTTCATGAACTCGTGGATGCCGTGCTCGGCCAGTTCGCGGCCGAAGCCGGAGCGCTTGGTGCCGCCGAACGGCAGGCGCACGTCGCTGCGCACGATGGCGTTGACGAAGGCCGCGCCGACCTGCAACCGCTGCGCGATCCGGTCGCCACGCTCCGCGTCGCGCGTCCACACGCTGCCGCCCAGGCCGAACGTGGTGTCGTTGGCCACGCGCACGGCTTCGTCCTCGTCCTTCACCCGCAGGATGCTGGCGACCGGGCCGAACAGTTCTTCCTCGTAGGCCGGCATGCCGGGCGCCACCGCGTCCAGGATCGACGCCGGGTAGCCGGCGTGGGTCGAGGCATCGGGCTCGCAGCCCAGCAGCACGTTCGCCCCGCGCGCGATGCTGGCCTGCACCTGCCGGTGCAGTTCGTCGCGCAGGTCCCGGCGCGCCATCGGTGCCAGCGTGGTCGCCTCGTCCTGCGGGTCGCCCAGCCGCAGCTTCGCCGCCGCGTCCACGAAGCGCTGCACGAATGCGTCGGCGATCCCTTCCAGCACGATGAAGCGCTTGGCCGCGATGCAGGTCTGCCCGGCGTTGCCGAAGCGCGAGGCCACGGCGCCGGCGACGGTCTTCTCCAGGTCGGCGTCGTCCAGCACCACGAAGGCGTCGCTGCCGCCCAGTTCCATCACCGTCTTCTTCAACTGGCCGCCGGCGTTGGCGGCCACCGAGCGCCCTGCCCGCTCGCTGCCGGTCAGCGTCACCGCCGCCACGCGCGGGTCGCGGATCACCTCCGCAGCCTGGTCGTTGTCGATGTGCAGCACGCCGAACACGCCTTCCGGCAGACCGGCCGCCTGCAGCACCTCGGCGATGAGGTCGGCGCAGCGCGGTACGTTGCTGGCGTGCTTGAGCGCGGCCACGTTGCCGGCCATCAAGGCCGGCGCGAGGAAGCGGAACACCTGCCAGACCGGGAAATTCCACGGCATCACCGCCAGCACGCAGCCGATGGGCTCGTAGCGCACATAGCTGCGCTGGCCGTCGGTGGCGACGGGACGGTCGTGCAGGTAGTCGGCGGCGTGGTCAGCGTAGTAGTCGCAGGCGCCGGCACACTTGTCGACTTCGGCCAGGGCTTCCTTGCGCAGCTTGCCCATCTCCGCGGTCATGATGCGCTGGATGTCGTCGCGGCGGCGGCGCAACTCGGCGCCGATGGCGCGCAGCACCGTGCCCCGCTCCTGCAACGAGCGCCGCGCCCACGCCGGGAACGCCGCCTGCGCCGCAGCCAGCGTGGCGTCCACCTGCGCGGAAGTCATCAGTTCGTGGCGGTACTCGACCTGGCCAGTCGCGGGATTGACGGTTTCGATGGTCATGGGGTGCGGTTCCGGAATGCGTCGGAAGATGGGGCGAGTGCGTCGGAGGATTCTGCGAGCGGCGACGTTACGGGGCCGTGGCGAAGCCGGCCCGGGACGGCATGCGGCCCGCCATCGTCATCCCGGCGCAGGCCGGGCTCCCTTCCGCTTCTCCCCGCTTCGTTGCGAAAAGACCGCGCAAGAATCGAAGCGGGCCGCGGTTTTCAGCCCTTGGCCCCGGCGCCCTACCCATTCTCCTGCAACGCCAACTGCATATCCTGCTGCCGGCGCTTCTCCTCACGGTACATGAACCACCAGCCGATGAGCGCGGCGAGGGTGACCACCAGGATCATCAGTGTGGCGAGGGCGTTGATCTTCGGGCTCAAGCCCAGGCGCACCGACGAGAACACCTTCATCGGCAGCGTGGTGGAACTGGGGCCGGCGACGAAGCTGGCGATCACCACGTCGTCCAGCGACAGGGTGAAGGCCAGCAGCCAGCCCGATACCAGCGCCGGCGCGATGATCGGCAGGGTGATCAGGAAGAACACCTTGATCCGGTTCGCGCCCAGGTCCATCGCCGCTTCCTCCAGCGACTTGTCCAGTTCGGACAGGCGCGAGGACACCACCACGGTGACGAAGGCCAGGGTGAAGGTGACGTGCGCGATCCAGATCGAGACGATGCCTCGCGGCTGCAGCCCGACCACCTGCCCCAGCGAGACGAACATCAGCAGGATCGACAGGCCGATGATGACCTCGGGCATCACCAGCGGCGCGGTGATCAGCGCGCCGAACAGGGTCTTGCCCGGGAAGCGCCGCATCCGCGTCATCACCAGCGCGGCCATCGTGCCCAGCACCACCGCCGCGGTCGCGGTCCAGAACGCCACCTTGATGCTGATCCACGCCGCGTCCAGCATCTGCTTGTCGCGGAACAGTTCGCCGTACCACTTGAACGAGAAGCCGGACCACACCGTGGCCAGGCGCGACTCGTTGAAGGAGTACACCATCAGGATGGCCACCGGCGCGTACAGGAACACGAAGCCCAGCCCCAGCACCGTCCAGTTGACGGCGCGCCGCCCGATCCGGCTCATGTCAGCCTCCCTTCCATCTCGCGCTGCTGCACCCGGTTGAAGATCAGGATCGGGATCAGCAGCAGGATCAGCATGACGATGGCCACGGCCGAGGCCGCGGGCCAGTCGCGGTTGTTGAAGAACTCGCCCCACAGCACGCGGCCGATCATCAGCGTGTCCGGCCCGCCCAGCAGTTCCGGGATGACGAACTCGCCCACCGCCGGGATCATCACCAGCATGCAGCCGGCGACGATGCCGGCCCGCGACAGCGGCAGGGTGATGGTGAAGAACGCCCTCCACGGCTTGGCGCCCAGGTCGTAGGCGGCCTCCAGCAGGCGCTGGTCGTGCTTGACCAGGTTGGTGTACAGCGGCAGCACCATGAACGGCAGGTAGCAGTAGACGATGCCGATGTAGGCGGCCATCGGCGTGTACAGGATCTGCAGCGGCTCGTCGATGAGGCCGATCTTCATCAGCAGGTTGTTGAGCAGGCCGTTGTTCTTGAGGATGCCGATCCAGGCGTAGACGCGGATCAGGAACGAGGTCCACGACGGCAGCACCACCAGCATCATGGCGATATTGCGCGAGGAAGCCGGCAGCCGGGCGATCACGTAGGCGATGGGGTAGCCGACCAGCAGCGCGAGGAAGGTGGAGATGGCCGCGATCTTGATCGAGCTCAGGTAGGCCTCGACGTACTGCGAGTCGGTGAACAGCGCCGTGTAGTTGCCCAGGTTGAGCTTGAGCGTGAGCGCCTCGTCGATGTATTCCAGGATCGGCGTGTACGGCGGCATCGCGATCGCCAGCTTGGCGAAGGAGATCTTCAGCACGATCAGGAACGGGATGGCGAAGAACAACAGCAGCCACACGTAGGGCACCGAGATCACGCCCCAGCGCGGCCCCGGCAGGCGCTTGGACAGCGAACGGAGGATGTTCATGAGGTCAGCACCACGCCGTCGTTGTCGCCCCACCACACCCAGACCTCGTCGTTCCAGGTCAGGCCCTCGCTGGCCCAGCGCTGCACGTTGGCGAAGTTGGCCATGAACTTGTAGCCGCTGGGCAGGCGCACGTGGTAGACGGAATGACTGCCGAAGTAGGCGATGTCCTCGATCGTGCCGCGCGCCTTGTTGTACGGCTGCTCCGGCTCCTGCTTGCCGATGCCCAGCTTCTCCGGACGCACCGCGAAGCCCACCTCCTGCCCTTCGAACCCGGAGATGCCGTGGCCGATGTAGACCGGCACCGGCAACTGCGGCGAGCGGATGGTCACGTAGTCGGACTCGTCGTCCTCGACCACCCCCTCGATAAGGTTGACCGAGCCGATGAACTCGGCGGCGAAGCGGCTGGTGGGCTGCTCGTAGATCTCGTCGGGCGTGCCGACCTGGCGGATCCAGCCCTGGTCCATCAGCGCGATGCGGGTGGCCATGGTCATGGCCTCCTCCTGGTCGTGGGTGACCATCACGCAGGTCACGCCGGACTTCTCGATGATGCTGACCAGTTCCAGTTGCATCTGCGAGCGCAGCTTCTTGTCCAGCGCGCCCATCGGCTCGTCGAGCAGCAGCAGCTTGGGTCCCTTCGCCAGCGAGCGCGCCAGTGCCACGCGCTGCTGCTGGCCGCCGGAGAGCTGGTGCGGCTTGCGTTTGGCCAGCTTGCCCAGTTGCACCAGCGCCAGCATCTCCTCGACTCGCTTGCGGATGGCCTCCTTCGACAGCCCATCCTGCTTCAGGCCGAAGGCGATGTTCTGCTCCACCGTCATGTGCGGGAACAGCGCGTACGACTGGAACATCATGTTGAGCGGCCGTTCGTAAGGCGGCAGATCGTTGAGCAACTGCCCGTCCAGGAAGATCTTGCCGGAGGTCGGCTTCTCGAAGCCCGCCAGGCAGCGCAGCAACGTGGACTTGCCGCTGCCCGAGCCGCCCAGCAGGGCGAAGATCTCGCCCTTGCGGATGGTCAGGTTGGTGTCGTCGACAGCGACGAAGCCGTCGAATTCCTTGCGCACGTCGACGATGCGCAGGTACTCCTGCGCGCTCGCCTTGCCGTTCGGTGCCACGTCCTTGCCGCCGTTGCCCTGCTCTGCCATGTGGTGTGCCCCGGTTCTGATCGTGTAGGACGGATGTGCCGGTCAGTCGCCCGCTGCGCGGGCTGCAAGGTGGGTCAGTCGCGCCTTCGGCGCTGTCAGCAGGCGTTGTCGCGCGCTGCCGACAGGCGGCGAAGCTGCCGACTCACCCTCTCGGCTGCTCTTTCACTTTTTCTGCCATGTGTTGTGCTCCGATTCTGATCGTGTGGGACGGATGGGGCAGTCAGTCGCACGCTGCTGACAGGCGGCGAAGCCGCCGACTCACCTCCTCACCCCTCACCGCCTTCCTCACTTGCCCGTCTTCAGTTCCGTCCAGATGCGCGTGTACTGGCGGTCCACTTCCGGCGGGATGATGGCGAAGGTGAACAGCTTGGCCTCCACTTCCGGCGTGGGATAGATGGTCGTGTCCTCGGTGATGCTCTTGTCCATCAGCGCCTTGGACTTGGGAATGGCGTTGGGGTAGCTGATGAAGTTGGAGTTCTTCGCCATCACCTGCGGGTCCAGCAGGTAGTTGATGAAGGCGTAGGCCTGCTCGATGTGCTTGGCGTCCTTGGGGATGGACAGCATGTCGAACCACTGCGGCGCGCCTTCCCTGGGGATGGCATAAGCGATGTTGACGCCGTTGCCGGCCTCGGCGGCGCGGTCGCGCGCCTGGATGATGTCGCCGGACCAGCCCACCACCAGGCAGGTATCGCCGTTGGCCATGGCGTCGATGTACTGCGAGGAATGGAAGTTGGTGACGTAGGGCCGGATCGACTTGAGCAGCGCGGCGGCCTTGTCGATCACCGCCGGGTCGGTGCTGTTGGGGTCTTCGCCCAGGTAGTTCAGCGCGACCGGGATGATCTCCGACGGCGTGTCCAGCAGGGTCACGCCGCAGTCCTTCAGCTTGGCGATGTTCTCCGGCTTGAACACGATGTCCAGGCTGTTGGCGATGTCGGTGTTGCCGAACGCCGCCTTCACCTTGTCCACGTTGTAGCCGATGCCGGTGGTGCCCCACATGTAGGGCACGGCGTACTGGTTGCCCGGGTCCTGGTTCTCCAGCCGCTTCATGATGGCCGGGTCCAGGTTGGCGTAGTTGGGGATCTTCGACTTGTCCAGCGGCATGAACACGCCTGCCTGGATCTGCCGGCCCAGGAAGTTCAGCGTGGGCACCACCACGTCGTAGCCGCTGCTGCCGGCCAGCAGCTTGGTTTCCAGCACTTCGTTGCTGTCGAACACGTCGTAGGTCACCTTGATGCCGGTGGCCTTCTCGAACTCGGGGATGGTGTCCTCGGCGATGTAGTCGGACCAGTTGTAGACGTTGACCTGCCCGCCGCCGGCCGCATCGCCGCCTTCACTGCCGGACTTGCCGCCGCACGCGGCGAGGGTGCACAGGGCCAGGGTGGTTGCCAGTACGCGCAGTTTCATCCATCTCTCTCCGTTCGGCCCGCGAGGGCGGTGGTGATGTGGTCCCGGCACCGGCCTCGGCCGCCGCGGGCGTGCTGTCATTGCTGTGGCCGGTTCCGTGCCGCTCGGCTCCCGTTTCTTCCCCTTCCCCTTACCTAGTTGCCGGTCAGTCGCTCGCTGCGCGTGCTGCAAGGAGGTCAGTCGCGCCTCCGACGCTGTCAGCGGAAGCCGCATCCCTGCCTGCTGACAGGCGGCGGAGCCGCCGGCTCGCCTCCTCACTCCTGACCGCCTTCCTCACCTGCCCGTCTTCAGCTCCGTCCAGATGCGCGTGTACTG
The DNA here is from genome assembly GCA_937975725.1 of uncultured Pseudoxanthomonas sp. Lineage (GTDB taxonomy): Bacteria > Pseudomonadota > Gammaproteobacteria > Xanthomonadales > Xanthomonadaceae > Pseudoxanthomonas_A. The sequence continues at coordinate 19,656 of CALJUL010000060.1, forward strand.
GCGGTCCACTTCCGGCGGCAGCACCGCGAAGGTGAACAGTTTGGCGTCCACCTCCGGCGGCGGGTAGATGCTGGTGTCCTCGCTGATGGAGGCTTCCACCATCGGTCGCGACGCCGGCACCGCGTTCGGATAGGTGACGTAGTTGGTGTTGGCCGCCGCCACCCGCGGCTCCAGCATGTAGTTGATGAAGGCGTAGGCTTCGTCCACGTGCTTGGCGTCCTTGGGAATGGCCATCATATCGAACCACTGCGGCGCGCCTTCCTTGGGGATGGAATAGGCCACGTTGACGCCGTTGCCGGCCTCGGCGGCGCGGTCGCGCGCCTGGATGACGTCGCCCGACCAGCCCACCACCAGGCAGACGTCGCCGTTGGCGAGGTCGTTGATGTACGAGGACGAGTGGAAGTTGCGGATGTAGGGGCGGATCGACTTGAGCAGCGCGGTGGCCTTGTCGATCACCGCCGGATCGAAGCTGTGCGGGTCCTCGCCCAGGTAGTTCAGTGCGATCGGGATCAGTTCCGAGGGCGTGTCCAACACGGTGATGCCGCAGTCCTTCAGCTTGGCCGCGTTCTCCGGCTTGAACACCACGTCCCAGCTACCGGTCACGTCGGTGCTGCCGAAGATGGCCTTGATCTTGTCCACGTTGTAGCCGATGCCGCTGGTGCCCCACAGGTAGGGCACGGCGTACTGGTTGCCCGGGTCCTGCAGCGCGATGCGCTTGAGCATCTCCGGGTCGACGTTCTTCAGGTTGGGGATCCTGCTCTTGTCCAGCGGCATGAACACGCCGGCCTGGATCTGCCGGCCGAGGAAGCTCAGCGACGGCACCACCACGTCGTAGCCGCTGCTGCCGGCCAACAGCTTGGTCTCGACCATCTCGTCGCTGTCGAACACGTCGTAGGTGACCTTGATGCCGGTTTCCTTCTCGAACTCCGGCAGGGTGTCCTCGGCGATGTAGTCGGACCAGTTGTAGACGTTGAGGGTCCGGGTCGGTGCATCGCCGGCGTCCTTGCCGCCGCAGGCCGCCAGCACGGCGGCGGCCAGCACGACGGAGAGGGTCTTGAGCTTCATCGCGTTCTCCATGGAACAGGATCGGGGGATGGGACCATCATACGCCCGCGCTGCGGCGCCGTGACGCAGCGCACGCCGCTCAGAGCCCGAGGTCCGCCGCAGTGTCGTTCAACGCCTTCCACGTTTTCTCGAACAGTTCGTCCACCTGCTCCCGCGTCATCACCAGCGGCGGCGATAGCAGCATGGCGTCCCAGGTGGCGCGCAGGATTAGGCCGTGGCGCAGGGCGTGGTCGCGGCAGACCGGGCCGACCGTGCCGCGCTCCGGGAAGAACCGGCGGCTGCGCTTGTCCGGCACCAGTTCCAGCGCGCCGACCATGCCGGCGATGCGCGCCTGCCCGACCAGCCGGTGCTCGCCCAGTTCGGCCCAGCGCTGGGCCAGGTAGGGGGCGACCTCGGTCTTGGCGTGCTCGACGATCTTCTCGTCCTGCAGGATGCGGATGTTCTCCAGCGCCACCGCCGCACACACCGGGTGGCCGGAATAGGTGGCGCCGTGCGCCAGCTCGCCGCCCTGCTCCTTCAGCACCTTCGCCACGCGGTCGTTGAACATGGCCGCGCCCAGCGGGATGTAGCCGGAGGTGATGCCCTTGGCCACCGGCATAATGTCCGGCTGGAAGCCGAAGTACTGGCTGCCGAACCATTCGCCGGTACGGCCGAAGCCGCAGATCACTTCGTCGGCCACCAGCAGCACGTCGTACCGGCGGCAGATGCGCTCGATCTCGGGCCAGTAGGTCTTCGGCGGGATGTAGACGCCGATGGCGCCCATGATCGGCTCGCCGATGAAGGCGGCCACGCGCTCCGGGCCGAGTTCCAGGATCTTCTGCTCCAGCCGGCGCGCGGCGAGCAGGCCGTACTCGTCCTCGGACAGGTCGCCGCCGTCGGCGAACCAGAACGGCGGGTCGATGTGGTGGATGTCGGGGATCGGCAGCCCGCCCTGCTTGTGCATGCCCTTCATGCCGCCCAGGCTGGCGCCGGCCATGGTGGTGCCGTGGTAGCCGTCGTGGCGGCCGATGAAGATGTTCTTCTGCGGCTGGTCCTGCACCGCCCAGAAATGCCGGACCAGGCGCAGGATGGTGTCGTTGGCCTCGGAGCCGGAATTGACGAAGAAGGAATGGTTGATGTCGCCCGGCGCCAGCTCGGCCAGCTTGGCCGCCAGCTCGATGGTCGGCTCGGTGGTGCACTGGAAGAAGCTGTTGTAGTAGGCCAACTGCGTCATCTGCTTCGACGCGGCCTCGCCCAGTTCCCTGCGGCCGTAGCCGATGTTGACGCACCACAGCCCGGCGAAGGCGTCCAGCAGCCGGTTGCCGTCCGCGTCCCAAACGTAGCAGCCCTCGCCGCGGGTCAGGATGCGCGTGCCCCGCTTGGCCAGCGCGGCGTTGTCGTTGAAGGGGTGCAGGTGGTGCTCGGCGTCGAGCTTCTGCAGGGTGCGGGTGTCCAGGCGGGTCATGTGGGCTCCAGGTGTCTAGCCCCTCTCCCACCGGGAGAGGGGTTGGGGAGAGGGGCAACGAAGCCGCGATGACCAACCGCCGCGGCCCATCACCCCTCATCCGGCGCTACGCGCCACCTTCTCCCGGAGGGAGAAGGGAACAGCATTCAGTCAGACGTTCAACAACAGGAATTCCCGCTCCCACGAGCTGATCACGCGGAAGAAGGTCTCGTATTCCTTGCGCTTGACCGAGACGTAGGCGCGCACGAAGCGCGGCCCCAGCATCTCGTGCAGCGGCTTGCAGCCTTCCAGCTCGTCCAGCGCCTCGCCCAGCGAGCGCGGCAGGTCGTAGCCGGTCGCCTTGGCGCTGCCGGCGGTGGGGCCGGTGGGCTTGAGCTTGCCGCGGATGCCGAGCAGGCCGCAGGCCAGCGTCGCCGCCATCGCCAGGTAGGGATTGGCGTCGGAGCCGGCGAAGCGGCTCTCCACCCGCTGGTTCTCCGGCGTGTCCATCGGCACGCGCAGGCCGCAGGTGCGGTTGTCGTAGCCCCATTGCACGTTGCTAGGCGAGACCTCGCCGAACATCAGCCGGCGATAGGAATTGACGTTGGGCGCGAAGAACGCCATCGCCATCGGCACGTACTTCTGCAGCCCGCCCAGGTAGTGGCCGAACACCGTGCTGAACCGGCCTTCCTGCCTGCCGGTGAAGACGTTGCGCCCCTTGCGGTCCACCACGCTCTGGTGAATGTGCATGGCGCTGCCGGGCTCGTTCTCCATCGGCTTGGCCAGGAAGGTGGCATAGACGCCGTGACGCATCGCCGCCTCGCGCATGGTGCGCTTGAACAGGAACACCTGGTCGGCCAGTTGCAGCGCGCCGGCGTGGGTGAAGTTGACTTCCAGTTGCGCGGCGCCGGATTCGTGGATCAGCGTGTCCACGTCCAGTTCCATCGCCCCGCAGTAGTCGTACATCAGGTCGAGGATGGGGTCGAACTCGTTGACCGCGTCGATGGAGTACGACTGCCGCGCGGTCTCCGGGCGCCCGGAGCGGCCGGCCGGCGGCAGCAGCGGGAAATCCGGGTCGGTGTTCTTCTGCACCAGGAAGAACTCCAGTTCCGGCGCCACCACCGGGCGCAGGCCTTCCTTCTCGTATTCGGCCAGCACCCGGCGCAGCACGTTGCGCGGCGCCAGTTCGTGCGGCCGGCCGTCCTTGGTGTAGCAGTCGTGGATGATCTGGGCGGTGGGATCGGTGGCCCACGGCACCATGCGCACGGTGTCCGGGTCCGGGCGCAGGAACATGTCCGAATCCGACGGCGAGGTCAGTTCGTAGTAGTCGTCCGGATAGTCGCCGGTGACGGTGGTGGCGAAGATGCCTTCCGGCAGGCGGGTGCCATAGTCGTGGCTGAACTTGTCGGCCGGGATGATCTTGCCGCGCGCGTTGCCGGTGATGTCGGGCACCAGGCACTCGACCTCGGTGATGCGGCGCTCCTTCAGCCAGCGGCGCAACGAACTTTCGGCGGGCTCGGCGGTTTCGGACTTTCTTCGTGGTGTCTGTTTCGGGCTCATGGCGGATGCGTGCGGGAAGGAAGAGGGCCGGCGCGGTCAGCGGCCGGACGGCGACGGCGCAGGCGCGGTGCGGCCTGCGCGTCCTTTCCATGGCGGCGGGTGCCGCCGCTTCACGCCGAACCCCCGCGCTGCGCCGCGCGTGCGCGGCAGGCGTCGCCGAAGGCGCGGAAGATGGCCAGGTAGAACGGGTTTTCGGCGACCTTCCATTCCGGATGCCACTGCACGCCAAGCATGAAGGCCGGGCCGTCGTGGCGGAAGGCTTCGACCAGCCCGTCCGGCGCGGTGGCCTCCACGGCCAGGCCGTCGCCCAGCCGGCGCACGCCCTGCCCGTGCAGCGAATTGACCATGGCGCGCCCGGCGCCGGCGATGCGCGCCAGCAGGCCGTCCGGCGCCAGCGCGACCTCGTGCGCCGGGCCGTATTGCACGTCCAGCGGATCGTCCTTGTTCTCGCGGTGGTCCATGAAGCCGGGCTGCTCGTGCACCTTCTGGTACAGGCTGCCGCCGAAGGCCACGTTGACCTCCTGGAAGCCGCGGCAGATCGCCAGCACCGGCACGCCCATCTCCACCGCCAGCGGAATGATCGGCAGGTTGGTGGCGTCGCGGCGCGGATCGAGCAGGTTGCCCTCGTAGCTGGACTCGTCGCTGTAGTGGTGCGGCTCGATGTTGCTGACCGCCCCGGTCAGCAGCAGGCCGTCCAGCCCGTCCAGCACGTCGCGCAGCGGCAGCACCGGTTCCAGCGTGGGCACCAGCAGCGGCAGCGCACCGGCCCCATCCACCACCGCGTGCACGTATTTCTCGCCGACGGCAAGGAAGGGATGCACACCGATGTGCTTGTGGTCGGTCGGCAGACCGACCCGCGGCAGGCGGGTCATGCGGGAAGGCCGGAAGTGGCTTCGGGCCAACTTAACCCGGCCGTTTTATTTTTACAACACGGGCCCGCCAAACGACGCTCCAGATTCCCGGATGGTGCGCTGCGGCACCTTTTTCGGGCATTCCAGGCCGTTTCTTGCCATGCATGCGTTGAGTATTCTTGACGGACGAAGCCCTCTGCTAAGCTGCGCCGCAGCCTCCAGGAACGCCACCATGCGCCTCGATTCCGCGTCCTCCCTGCCCGCCGACGATGCCGCCACGCTGGCGGCGATCCCCGACTGCGAGCAGGTCGACCTGCTGCTGCCGGACATGAACGGCCTGCTGCGCGGCAAGCGCGTGACCCGCGAGGCGCTGGACAAGGTCTACCGCGACGGCGTGTGCCTGCCGATGTCGCTGATCGCCACCGACATCACCGGCAACACGGTGGAAGAGACCGGGCTGGGCTACGACATCGGCGACGAGGACCGCATCTGCCGGCCGGTACCCGGCTCGCTGCGGCCGGTGCCGTGGTCGCCGCGCCCGGCAGCGCAATTGCTGCTGTCGATGGAGAACGCGCAGGGCGGCATGTTCGAGGCCAACCCGCGCGAAGTGCTCAAGCGCGTGCTGGCGCGCTACGCGGCGCGCGGACTGAAGCCGGTGGTGGCGGTGGAACTGGAGTTCTACCTGTTCGACCAGCGCACGGACGACGCCGGCCGCCCGCGCACGTCGATCAACCCGGCCACCGGCCAGCGCAACACCAGCACGCAGGTCTACTACATGGAAGACCTGAACGACTACCGCGGCTTCACCGACGCGGTGGCCGCCGCCTGCCACGCGCAGCGCATCCCCGCCGACACCGCGGTGGCCGAATACGCGCCGGGCCAGTTCGAGATCAACCTCAAGCACCGCGACGACGCGCTGCTGGCCTGCGACGACGCCCTCTACCTGAAGCGCGTGATCAAGGCGGTGGCGCAGCAGCAGGGGCTGATGGCCAGCTTCATGGCCAAGCCCTTCGCCGGCCAGGCCGGCAGCGGCATGCACATCCACGCCAGCGTGCTGGACGCCGACGGCCGCAACGTCTTCGCCTCGCCGCCGCACGCGCCGGCCGACGCGCTGAAGCACGCCATCGGCGGCCTGCAGCGCAGCGACCAGGACTGCCTGCTGCTGTTCGCCCCGCACGCCAACAGCTACCGGCGTTTCGTGCTCAACGCCTTCGTGCCGCTCAACGACGTGTGGGGCTACAACAACCGCACCGTCGCCATGCGCATCCCGCACAGCGACGAGGCCAACACCCGCATCGAACACCGCATCGCCGGCGCCGACGCCAACGTCTACCTGGTCACCGCCGCGGTGCTGGCCGGCATGCTGCACGGCATCGAGCAGGGCTTCGATCCCGGCCCGCCGGTCACCGGCAACGCCTACGCGCAGACCGGGATCCGCACCCCGTTCTGGCGCGAAGCCATCACCTCGTTCATCGGCAGCAGGTTCATCCGCGAGCAGTTCGGCGAATCCTTCCGGCACATCTACGGCCAGCAGAAGCTCAAGGAGATGCACAGCTTCTACACCGAGGTGACCGATCTGGAATACGCGTGGTACCTGCGGGCGGTGTGATGCGTCGCCGGCCCCACCTCCCGCGGTGCTTAACCACCTCGTCCCAGCGCAAGCCGGGACCCATCGCGTTTTTTTCGTCGGACTACGAAGACGCCGGGAAAAGTACAGACAAGGGCAAAGGCGAAGTGGATCCCAACCTGCGCTGGAATGACGGGGCGGAGATGCGATGAGTGCGTCCGCGCCCCCGGGGTCGTATCCCGCCTCCTGGTACGCCGCCAGCGCCACGCCGCTGCCGCCACAGCCGGCGCTGGAAGGCCGCATCGACGCCGACGTCTGCATCCTCGGCGCCGGCTATACCGGGCTGTCGGCGGCGCTGGAACTGGCCGAGGCCGGTTACCGGGTAGTGGTGCTGGAAGCCGAGCGCATCGGCTGGGGCGCGTCCGGGCGCAACGGCGGGCAGGCCATCGCCGGGTTCGGTTGCGGCGAGGCGGCGCTGGAAAGGCTGGTCGGCTTCGACGATGCCAAGAAGATGTTCGACCTGTCGGTCGAGGGGCTGCATTGGCTGCGCGGGCGCATCGAGCGCCACGGCATCGCCTGCGACTGGCGCAACGGCCACGCCACCGTGCCGATCAAGCCGCGCCAGCAGCGCGAGGTGCAGCAGGCGGTGGAGGACTTCAACGTCCGCTACGGCCATCCGGTGCAATGGTGGGACCACGAGCGCCTGCGCGCCGAACTGGCCAGCGACCGCTACCTGGGCGCGATGTACGACCCGCTCAGCGGCCACCTGCATCCGCTGGAATACGCCCTGGGCCTGGGCCGCGCCGCGCTGGCGGCGGGGGTGCGCATCTTCGAGCGCTCGCGCGTGACCGCGCTGGTGCGCGGGCCGAGCCCGGTGCTGAAGACCGCCGCCGGCGAAGTGCGCTGCTCGTTCGCCGTCATCGCCGGCAATGCGCTGCTGCACGGCATCGCCCCGGAACTGGAAGCGCGGATGATGCCGGTGGGCACCTACGTCGCCGCCACGCCGCCGCTGGGCGCCGAGCGCGCCCGGGCGCTGATCCGCAACGACATGGCGGTGGCCGACACCAACTGGGCGCTGGACTACTTCCGCCTCGGCCGCGACCACCGCCTGCTGTTCGGCGGCCGCGCCAGCTATTCCACCCTGCCCCCGCCCAACCTGCGCGGGGTGATGGCACGCCGCATGCATCGCGTGTTCCCGCAATTACGTGATGTGAGAATCGAATACCTGTGGGGTGGGATGATCGACATCTCGCTCAACCGCGCCCCGCATTGGGGCCGGCTGGCGCCCAACCTGTACTTCGCCCAGGGGTTTTCCGGCCACGGCGTGATCGCCACCGGGCTGGCCGGCAGCCTGATCGCGCAGGCCATCCGCGGCCAGTCCGAACGGCTGGACCTGTTCGCGAAGATCCCCCATCGCCCCTTCCCCGGCGGCCGCGCGCTGCGCACGCCCCTGCTGGTGGCGGCGATGGCCTGGTACAAGCTGCGCGATGCCCTCTGGTAGGCGACCGCCCGTCCCGGTGCCCCTCAAGTCGGCCGCCCGCGCGCCGATACCGGCAAGGATTCCCTTTCGAACGCCGACGAGTCGATGTCGACCGCCCATTGCGCCACCTACGTCGGCAGCCCGGAGCCGCTTCCGCAATGCGTGCTGGTGGTGGAGAACTCGCGCACGCACGCGCGCCTGATCGGCGAGGCGATCGAGCACAAGCTCGGCCTGCCAGTCGTGCACGCGTCCACGCTGGAGGAGGCGCGGCGGGCACTGGCCCAGCGCGACGACTGGTTCATGGCCGTCACCAGCCTGGTGCTGGCCGACGGCAGCCACGACGAGGTGGTGGAGTTCTTCCTGTCGCGCAGCCTGCCGACCGTGGTGGTCAGCGGCGTCTACGACGAGACCCTGCGCGAACAGGTGCTGCGCCGGCAGGTGGTGGACTACGTGCTGAAGAACACCCCGGGCAGCATCGACTACCTGGTGTGGCTGGTGCAGCGGCTGGAGCGCAACCGGCGCATCGCCGCGCTGGTGGTGGACGATTCGGCCTCGGCCCGCCAGCACGCCGCGGCGCTGCTGTCGCTGTACGGCTTCCACGTGCTGGAGGCCGCTGACGGCGAGGCCGGCCTGGCGATGCTGGACGCCCACCCCGACATCCGCCTGGCCATCGTGGACCAGGAAATGCCCGGCATGAAAGGCCACGAATTCACCCGCCGGCTGCGCGCGCGCCACGCCCGCGACCACCTGGCGATCATCGGCATCTCCGGCACCAGCGACGCCTCGCTGGTGCCGCGCTTCCTCAAGAGCGGCGCCAACGATTTCCTGCACCTGCCGTTCTCGCGCGAGGAGTTCTTCTGCCGCGTGTCGCAGAACATCGACCAACTGGAACTGATCGGCTCGCTGCAGGACCTGGCCACCCGCGACTTCCTGACCGGACTGCCCAACCGTCGCCACTTCCTGGCCGAATGCCACGCGCTGCTGCCCAACACGCTGGGCCGGCAGTTGGCGGTGACGGCCGCGGTCATCGACATCGATCATTTCAAGCTGGTCAACGACACCTGGGGCCACGAGGCCGGCGACCATGCGCTGAAGGCGGTCGCGCAGGTCGTCGCGCGCCACGCCGGCGCGCAGAACCCGGTGGCGCGCTTCGGCGGCGAGGAGTTCTGCGCGCTGGTGCCCTACATGGGCGAGAGCGAGGTGATCGAGCATTTCGAGAACCTGCGGCGGCAGATTGAAGCCCTCGAAGTGGACATCGGCACGCGCAAGATCAGGATGACCGTCAGCATCGGCCTGTTCCGCACCCGCTTCCCCGGCCAGCCGCTGAACCACCTGATCGGCGAAGCCGACCGCCGGCTCTACCTGGCCAAGGCCGCCGGCCGCAACCGCGTGGTCGCCACAGGCTAGGGACTGCCCCCCCCTTTCTTCTGTAGGAGCGACGCAAGTCGCGACCTGAAAACCGAAAAACGTAAAGACGCGGATCGACATGGATGGGCCTTTGCCACGATCGGCCGTTCTCGCTTCCATCCGCGTTGAAAAGCCTCGCCCCATCCGCACCGACCCATGGCGGCAATACCCCGGCCGCAACTCACATCACTTCCATGACGTAGCGGGACACTGCCTGCGGCAGATGGTCGCGGCATTGATCGGGATCAATGCCCCTGCCCCGCACCGCGCCTAGATTTGCCCCGCATTCCGGCATCCGCCGACAGGGGAACGCACATGACACTGCTGATCTGGCAGGAGGACATGGACACCGGCATCGAGGTGATCGACAGCCAGCACCGTCGCATCGTCGAGATGATCAACCATCTGCACGTCACCCAGAAATCGATGGAGCGCTTCGCCGTGGCCGAAGTGATCGACGAACTGGTGGACTACACGCTCTCCCATTTCGCCTTCGAGGAAGAACTGATGGAAGAAGCCGGCTACCCGTTCAGTGCGGCGCACCGGCGCGTGCACGAGGTGTTCACCAAGCGCGTATCCGAGTACCGCCTGCGCTTCGAGGCCGGCGAGGACATCGTGGACGAACTGCGCAGCATGCTCTCGCGCTGGCTGTTCAACCACATCCGCAACGACGACAAGGCCTACGCCGACCAGGTCAAGCGGCACCTCAACCAGTTCGTCCGCACCCACCAGGAAGGCGGCTGGCTGAGCCGCACCCTCAAGCGCCTGTTCGGCTGAACGCGACCGGGCGCGGCATCGCCCACAGCGCCAGCAGCGTCAGCGCCGCCATGCCGGCCAGGTACCAGCCCACCGAGACCAGGCCGAAGCGCTCGCCCAGCCAGGTGGCGATGTAGGGCGCCGGCGACGCGCCCAGGATGCCGGCCATGTTGAACGCCAGCGAGGCGCCGGTGTAGCGCACGGCGGTGGGGAACATCTCGGCCAGGATGGTGCCGCAGGGGCCGTAGGTCATGCCCATCGCGCCCAGTCCCAGCGCCAGGAACGCCAGCACGCCGGCGTCGCTGCCGGATTCGAACAGCGGCGCGAACGCGAAACCGAAGCCTATGATCAGCACCGTCGCCACGATCATCGCGTTGCGCCGGCCGAAGCGGTCGGCGTACAGCGCCGACAGCGGGATCGTCAGCGCGAAGAACAGCACGCCGACCATCTGCAGCAGCAGGAAGTGCTCGCGCGTGTAGCCCAGCTTCGACGTGCCCCAACTGAGCGAGAACACCGTCATCAGGTAGAACAGCACGAAGGTGGCCACCAGCGCGAAGGTGCCGGCGACCAGGGCGAAGGGATGCTCGCGCACGACGTTGAGCATGGGCACTCTGACCCGCTCGTCGCGGTCCAGCGCCTTCTGGAAGTCGGGCGTCTCGGTGATCCTCAGGCGCACCCACAGGCCCACGAACACCAGCGCCGCGCTGGCGACGAACGGGATGCGCCAGCCCCAGGCGAGGAATTCGGCGTCGCTCATCAGCTCGGTCAGCAGCAGGAAGATGCCGGTCGAGCACAGGAAGCCGATCGGCGCGCCCAGTTGCGGAAACATGCCGTACCACGCGCGCTTGCCCGGCGGCGCGTTCTCGGTGGCCAGCAGCACCGCGCCGCCCCACTCTCCGCCCAGGCCGATGCCCTGCCCCAGCCGGCACAGCGCCAGCAGCGCCGGCGCTAGGATGCCCACCTGCGCATAGGTCGGCAGCAGGCCGATGACCACGGTGGAGATGCCCATGGTCAGCAACGCCGCCACCAACGTCGCCTTGCGCCCGATGCGGTCGCCGAAATGCCCGAACAGCGCCGAGCCCACCGGCCGCGCGATGAACGCCAGCGCGAACGTGGCGAAGGACTGCAGCGTGGCGCTGGCGGGATCGGCCTGCGGGAAGAACAGCTTGGGGAAAACGATCACCGCCGCAGTGGCGTAGATGTAGAAATCGAAGAACTCGATGGTGGTGCCGATCAGGCTGGCGAACAGCACGCGGCGGGGCGAGTTGGCGGGAGCGGAGGCAACGGCGGTGGCGGTCATCGGCGGGCGGGTTCGGGTGCAGGTCCCGATTCTGCCGCAGGCCGTGCCCGGCGCACCATGCCTGTCGCCGGCCAGGGCCTTTGCCGAACGGTACTGGCACTGGCCGGCGCTTCCATCGGGCGCCAGCCGGGCAACCGGCCTGTCTGCCTGGCGTGGCCTGGCGCGCCACGGACGCTGCGCTGCCCACCGCCACAGTCGGGCATCAATTGGCGACCAGTGATTGGTGACTGGCGGTTGCTGGTTACAGGGGTTACTGGTTACTGACTGCTGCTTGCTGCTACCGACTGTCACCGCCCACCCGCCTGCCGGCTGGCTTGGCCTGGCATGCGATGTAGGCCCGCAGCCGGCAGAGAGGCGGGTGCGCCGGCAGCGCCGCGGGCCAACGCTTCGGCGCATCCGGCGAACGCTTCACCGTGCGGCCCGGCGACATTGGCCGCACCGTCCCGCCTAATCCGTGCATTCCCTGCATTGAATACGGAGAACGAAACGCTATGTGGGCGATTCCCCTGGTCCTCGCGACCACCGTGGCACCGGCCCCCGCGCCGGCAGGCACCGATCCGGCCACCATCGCCGCCCTCGAAGCCATCTGCTTCGACTATGTGGACGGCCAGCTCGAAGCCGACCCGGCCCGCGTCGCCCGCGCGCTGCATCCCGACCTGGCCAAGCGCGCCGTGATCGGCGACACCCCCGACGAACGGCTCGGCCTGCGCCGCATGTCCAAGGAAGAACTGGTCGGCCTGACCAGGCAGGGTGCGCTGAAGACCCCGCGCGAGCAGTGGAACCGCAGTTGCCGCGTACTCGACGTCGCCGGCAACGCCGCCGCGGTACGCGCGGAAACCCCGTGGTTCGTCGATTATTTCCATATGGGCAAGTTCGGCGACCGCTGGGTCATCGTGAACGCCCTGTGGTACAGCAAGCCCCGGGATTGACCGGAATTCCCTAGGGGCCGGGCATGCCCCGGCACACCCTCTGTCCTGGCCGCGAAGCACCATTCGCGCGCGCCTGTAGGAGCGGCGTCAGCCGCGACCGCAAGCCATCCGCTGCGCATGACGCCCACCCCGGCCCGGGACGAACCCGTCGCTCGCGCTTCAGACGCATGGAATCGCATGCGATTCCCTGACGCTTATGCCGTTCGGTCGGGGCCTGCTTCCAACAGCCCAAGGCCGGTCAACCCCTCCTGCCCGGAGGCGCCTCAGGTATCCAGGTTGATCCAGGTGGCCTTGATCTCGGTGTACTTGTCGAAGGCGTGCAGGGACTTGTCGCGGCCGTTGCCGGATTGCTTGTAGCCGCCGAACGGGGCGGTCATGTCGCCGCCGTCCCAGTAGTTGACCCACACGCTGCCGGCGCGCAGTCGGCGCGCCACGCGGTGGGCGCGGCTGATGTCGCGCGTCCAAACGCCCGCCGCCAGGCCGTACTCGCTGTCGTTGGCGATGCGCAGCGCCTCCTCTTCGCCGTCGAAGCCGATCACCGACAGCACCGGGCCGAAGATCTCCTCGCGGCTGATCGTGTGCGCATGCGCCACGTCGTCGAACACCGTGGGCTCGATGTAGCAGCCGCCCGCCACCACGTCCGCGCGGCGGCCGCCCAGCACCAGCCGCGCGCCTTCCTCCTGGCCCTTGGCGATGTAGTCGAGCACGCGCCTGGTCTGGCCCTCGTCCACCATCGCGCCCATCGGCGCGCCGGGGTCCAGCGGGTGGCGCGGGCGCATGGCCTTGCCGGCCTCGACCACGCGGGCGACGAACTCATCCTTGATCGAGCGCTCCACCAGCAGGCGCGAGGCCGCGGTGCAGACTTCGCCCTGGTTGTAGAAGATGCCTCCGGCGGCGGCCTTGGCCGCCGCCTCCAGATCGTGCGCGTCGGCGAACACGATGTTGGGGCTCTTGCCGCCGCACTCCATGTAGGCGCGCTTCATGTTCGACAGCCCCGCGCATTGCAGCAGGCGCTTGCCGACCGCGGTGGAGCCGGTGAACACCAGTCCGTCCACGTCCATGTGCAACGCCAGCGGTTCGCCGGCGGTCTTGCCGAAGCCGGGCACCACGTTCAGCACGCCGGCCGGGATGCCGGCCTCCATCGCGATCTCGGCCAGCCGGATCGCGGTCAGCGGCGATTTCTCCGACGGCTTCAGCACGATCGAATTACCCATCGCCAGCGCCGGCGCCAGCTTCCACGCCGCCATCAGCAGCGGGAAGTTCCACGGCACGATGGCGCCGACCACGCCCAGCGGTTCGCGCGTGACCAGACCCAGTTCGTCGGGGCCGGTGGCAGCGACTTCGCCGTACACCTTGTCCAGTGCTTCGGCGGTCCAGCTCATGCAGCGGATCGTCGCGGCCAGGTCCACGTTGCGTGCGTCGCCGACCGGCTTGCCCATGTCCAGCGACTCCAGCAGCGCCAGCTCGTCGGCGTGCGCCTCGATGGCCTGCGCGAACTTCAGCAGCACCTTCTTGCGGTGCACCGGCCGTGCGTTCGACCACGCGCCGGATTCGAAGCTGCGGCGCGCCGCGGCGACCGCGCGGTCGATGTCCTCCTGCTGCCCGTCGGCAACCTTGCCCAGCACGCGCCCGTCGATGGGGCTGATGCAGTCGAAGGTCCCGCCGCCGGCGGCGTCCACGTAGCGGCCGTCGATGAAGGCCCGGGTGCGGATCGCCAGGCTGCCGGCGAGGGATTCCCAGTCGTCGCGCGTGCGTACAGTGTTCATTCGATCCCTCGCGCAGGATGCGCCGATGTGTCGGTGAGTGGGTTCAAGCAGCCGTTCCAGGTCCGCGCGCAGCGGAGCAAGTGCGCGCCGAGGTTCAAACAGAAGCATCCGCCCGACGCGCTGCCCTGGACGTCGAAGGCGTGGACCAGCGCGCCGGCGATGCTGCGCAGGATCGTACCGGAACCCGTGAATCCCTCCGCCTTCGGCACCGGATGGAGCCGCTTCGACAGCAGGGATGGGAAGGCGGTGCGGTCCATGGCCCTGCGCCTAGAACGTCGCCGGCGTGTTCGCGCTGACGACTACCGCGTCCACCGGGCCGAGGTTGCGGAAGCGGTGCGGCACGCGGCTCTCGAAGTAGTAGCCCTCGCCGGCCTTCAGCACGCGCACCTGGTCGCCCACGGTGACTTCCAGTTCGCCGGCGATCACCACGCCGCCCTCTTCGCCCTCGTGCGCCAGCATGCCGTCGCCGGTGTCGCTGCCCGGCGGCATCACTTCGCGCAGGATGCACATCTGCCGCTGCGGGCGGCGCTGGCCCAGCAGGTAGTAGTGGATGCCGTTGCTGCCCACGTCCGGCAATTCGTCGGCGGTGTAGAACGGGGCGTCGGGCAGCCCCAGGTCCAGGTCCAGGGTGAAGAAATCGGCCAGCGAGATGGGAATGCCGTCCAGCACTTTCTTCAGCGAACTGACCGAAGGGCTGACCTTGTTCTGCTCGATCAGCGAGATGGTGCTGTTGGTGACGCCCACGCGCTTGGCCAGCTCGCGCTGGCTGAGGCCTTTGGATTTGCGGACCAGTTGCAGGCGTGCGCCGATGTCCATCACCACCCTTTCGATCGGACCCAAGTGTTGCGGGATACTTTACACCCCTGCCCCGGGCCGTCAAACGATGGGGGTGCGATCTTGGCATGCACTCGCGGCACGACAGGGACGCACTGCAGGAGGGGCTTCGGCCCCGACCGCCGTGCCGGAGAAAAGCGTCGGGGCTGAAGCCCCTCCTGCAGGAAGCCAGGCAGTTGTAAAGTTTTTTCAACGCGCTAAGCTGCGCAAGTCCCCTCGCCCGGAGCCGCCATGAGCGCCGAAGACACTGCCTCCTCCCGCGCCCTGGCCGAGCACTACACCCGCCAGAACCTGGAAGCGCCCGGCTCGCTGGACGCCTTCTGGATGCCGTTCACCGCCAACCGGCAGTTCAAGGCCAGGCCGCGCCTGCTGGCCAGCGCTTCGGGCATGTTCTACCGGGACGTGGACGGCCACGAGGTGCTCGACGCCACCGCCGGCCTGTGGTGCTGCAACGCCGGCCACGCGCGCCCACGCATCGTGGAGGCGGTGAAGCAGCAGATCGGAACGCTGGACTTCGCGCCCAACTTCTCGATGAGTTCGCCGCTGCCGTTCCGGCTGGCCGAACGGCTGGCCGCGCTGGCGCCGGGCGACCTCAACCACGTGTTCTTCAGCAACTCCGGCTCGGAAGCGGTGGACAGCGCGCTGAAGATCGCGCTGGCCTACCACCGCGTGCGCGGCGAAGGCCAGCGCACGCGCTTCATCGGCCGCGAGAAGGCCTACCACGGCGTCGGCTTCGGCGGCATGTCGGTGGGCGGATTGCCCAACAACCGCAAGTGGTTCGGGCCCGGCCTGCCGGCGGTGTCGCACCTCCGCCATACCCTGGACCTGCAGCGCAACGCGTTCTCCAAGGGGCTGCCGCCGCACGGCATAGAACTGGCCGAAGACCTGGAGCGCCAGATCGCGCTGTACGACGCCTCCACCATCGCCGCCGTCATCGTCGAGCCCATCTCCGGCTCGGCCGGCGTGATCCTGCCGCCGGAGGGTTACCTGCAACGCCTGCGCGCGATCTGCGACCGCCACGGCATCGTGCTGATCTTCGACGAAGTCATCACCGGCTTCGGCCGCGTCGGCCATGCCTTCGGCGCGCAGCGCTTCGGCGTGCAGCCGGACATGATGACCGCCGCCAAGGGCATCACCAACGGCTGCGTGCCGATGGGCGCGGCCTTCGTCTCCGACCGCATCCACGACGCCTTCATGTCGGGCCCGGATAGCGCCATCGACATGTTCCACGGCTATACCTACTCCGGCCATCCGCTGGCCTGCGCCGCCGCGCTGGCCACGCTGGACACCTACGAAGAAGAAGGGCTGTTCGACAAGGCGCTGGAACTGGGCGACTACTGGCAGGAAGCGCTGCATTCGCTCAAGGGGCTGCCGAACATCGTCGACATCCGCAACTTCGGCCTGATCGGCGCCGTCGAACTGGCGCCGCGCGAGGGTGCGCCCGGTGCGCGTGCCTACGACGTGTTCGCCCGCGCCTTCCACGAGGGCCACATGCTGATCCGGGTGACCGGCGACGTGATCGCGCTGTCGCCGCCGCTGATCATCGAGAAGTCGCACATCGACCGGATCGTGCAGACCCTGGGCGACGCCATCCGCGCGACCGCCTGACCCCTTCCCACGGCATCGGCGCTCCCCACGCGCAGGCCCCCTTCCGCACAGGAGAGAACCATGCTGATCGGCGTCCCCAAGGAGATCAAGAACAACGAGTACCGCATCGGCCTGACGCCCTCGGGCGCGCGCGAACTGGTCGCCAACGGCCACCAGGTGATCGTGCAGCGCGACGGCGGCAAGGCCATCGGCCTGACCGACGAGCAATACGCCAAGGCGGGCGCACGCATCGTCGACACGCCGGAGGAAATCTTCGCCAGCGCCGACATGATCATCAAGGTGAAGGAACCACAGCCGGCCGAGTGCGCCATGCTGCGGCCCGGCCAGGTGCTCTACACCTACCTGCACCTGGCGCCGGACCCGGAACAGACCCGCGCGCTGGTCGCCTCCGGCGCCACCTGCATCGCCTACGAGACCGTCACCGACCGCAAGGGCGGACTGCCGCTGCTGGCGCCGATGTCCGAGGTCGCCGGCCGCATGTCCATCCAGGCCGGCGCGCATGCGCTGGAAAAGGCGCAGGGCGGCTCCGGCGTGCTGCTGGGCGGCGTGCCCGGGGTCAAGCCGGCCGAAGTGCTGGTGCTGGGCGGCGGCGTGGTCGGCATCAACGCCGCGCGCATGGCGATGGGCCTGAACGCGCACGTCACCGTGCTGGACCGTTCGCTCGAACGCCTGAAGTACCTGGACGAGATCTACGGCCACCAGCTCACCACGATCTATTCCACTCGCGACGCCATCGAGGAACGCCTGCCGGACGCCGACCTGGTGATCGGCGCGGTGCTGATCCCCGGCGCCGCCGCGCCCAAGCTGGTCTCGCGCGAACAGCTCGCGCTGATGCGCCCGGGCTCGGTGCTGGTGGACGTGGCCATCGACCAGGGCGGCTGCTTCGAGACCAGCCGGCCGACCACCCACCAGGCGCCCACCTACGAGGTGGACGGCATCATCCATTACTGCGTGGCCAACATGCCAGGCGGCGTGGCGCGCACGTCCACCTTCGCGCTGACCAACGCCACCCTGCCCTTCGCGGTGCAACTGGCCAACAAGGGCGCCCGGCGCGCGCTGCTGGACGACGCGCACCTGCTGGACGGCCTGAACGTGCACGCCGGCAAGGTGACCTACAAAGCCGTGGCCGACGCCTTGGGCTACGCCTACGTGCCGGCGAGCGAGGCGTTGGGATAACCGTTCCTGCCCATCCTCCCCGCATCTCCTTGTAAGAGCGACACAAGTCGCGACCGGCCTTCCCGGTAACGCCCCGTTCGCGACTTACGTCGCTCCTGCAGGGATTCTTCCCACCGGAGACACCGCATGAGCCGCCCACTGCACCATTACCTCGACGGACAACGGGTGGAAGGCGCCAGCGGCCGCTTCGGCGAGGTCTTCGATCCGGCCAACGGCGCCGTCACCGCGCACGTGCCGCTGGCTTGCGCCGACGAGGTGAAGCAGGCGGTGGACGCCGCCTCCGCCGCCTTCCCGGCCTGGGCCGCGGCCACGCCGCTCACCCGCGCGCGGGTGATGTTCCGCTTCAAGGAGCTGCTGGAGGCGCGCGCCGGCGAACTGGCCGCGATCATCACCTCCGAGCACGGCAAGGTGCTGTCCGACGCGCGCGGCGAAGTCACGCGCGGGCTCGAAGTGGTGGAATTCGCCTGCGGCATCCCGCACCTGCTCAAGGGCGAGCATTCGATGAACGTGGGCCGCGGCGTGGATTCGTGGACCGAGCACGCGCCGCTGGGCGTGGTGGCCGGCATCACTCCGTTCAACTTTCCGGCGATGGTGCCGCTGTGGATGTTCCCGGTGGCGCTGGCCTGCGGCAATGCCTTCGTGCTGAAGCCGTCGGAGCGCGATCCTTCGGCGTCGCTGTTCATGGCCGACCTGCTGAAGCAGGCGGGCCTGCCCGACGGCGTGTTCAACGTCGTGCACGGTGACAAGGAAGCGGTGGACGCGCTGCTGGACGAGCCGCGCGTGCAGGCGCTGAGCTTCGTCGGCTCCACCCCCATCGCCGGATACATCTACGCGCGCGGCAGCGCCAACGGCAAGCGCGTGCAGGCGCTGGGCGGCGCCAAGAACCACATGGTGGTGCTGCCGGACGCCGACCTGGACGGCGCGGTCTCCGCGTTGCTGGGCGCCGGCTACGGCTCGGCCGGCGAGCGCTGCATGGCGATCTCCGTGGCCGTCTGCGTGGGCGACGCCACCGCAGACGCGCTGGTGGCAAAACTCGCGCCCAAGGTGGCCGCGCTGAAGATCGGCCCCGGCTGCCTGGACCCGGAGATGGGCCCGCTGGTCACCGGCGCGCACCGCGACAAGGTGCGCGGCTACGTGGACGCCGGCGTGGCCGGGGGTGCGGAACTGGTCGTCGATGGCCGCGGCCATGCGGTCGAAGGCCATGCCGGCGGCTTCTTCCTCGGCGGCTGCCTGTTCGACCGGGTGACGCCGGACATGACGATCTACCGCGAGGAGATTTTCGGCCCGGTGCTGTGCGTGGTCCGCGTGCCGGACCTGGAAACCGCGCTGCGCCTGGTCAACGAACACGAATACGGCAACGGCACCGCGGTGTTCACCCGCGACGGCGGCGCCGCGCGCGAGTTCGCCCATCGCGTGCAGGCGGGCATGGTCGGCATCAACGTGCCGATCCCGGTGCCGATGGCCTTCCACAGCTTCGGCGGCTGGAAGCGCTCGATCTTCGGCCCGCTGCACGTGCACGGGCCGGACGGCGTGCGCTTCTACACGCGGCTGAAGACCGTCACCGCGCGCTGGCCGGAGACGCACGCGGCCGAATTCGTCATGCCGACGATGAAGTGAGGCCGCCGCGGCGGCGTCACTTCCCCAGATCCTTGAGGAAGAGGTTAGGCGACAGCGCGCACAGGAACGCCAGCGCGAACGGCACGGCCTCGCCCACCAGGTGTTCGGGGACCGGGATCCAGACCGGCAGCCGCAGCCCCACGTAGGCCATCACCGTGCCGGCGAAACCGACGATCAGCCCGGTGAACCAGCGCCTGGCCTTCTTGCCGCGGCTCCTCATCATGACCACCAGCGCGCCGAGCGCCGCGCCGGCCAGGGCCGACAGTGCGAACGCCCACGGCGGCACGAAGCGGATCGTCTTCGGCTCGGCCGCGTAGATGCCCGGCGCCAGCGACACGTGCGCCTCGCCCAGGCCGCTCGAACGCATCCGCACGATCGCCACGCCGTTCGCACCGACCGCCACGGTGTCTTCCAGCAGGCCCTGCCGGTCCGCCGCCAGGGTGACCATCTGGTCCGGGCGCAGGCGCGTGTTGACGCCGCTGAGGGTGATGCGGGCGACTTCGATGCCCCAGCCCTGGATCGTATCCGGCCCGGACAGGGCGAGCTTCGGGCGGTTGACCCGCAGTTCGGCGGACGGCGCATCGCGGTCATAGGCGGACACCAGGTCGACCTTGAACGGGTCGTCGGGCGATTCCATCGTCACCGACACGACATGGAAGGGATTGCCTATCCGGTCGATCCTGACCACGGACGGCGTGAGCGAACCGGACGGCGCGAGCAGTTGCACCGGCACGGTCGCCGCCAGCGCGCTGCCGGCGGTGGCGTCCTGGCGGTCGACCAGGCCGACCAGCAGTTCGCCGACGAACGCCTGCTTGTCGGGATTCCAGTGCAGGCCGGCGGTCCTGTGCGCCAGTGTCAGCGCGCGCACGTTGCGCGCACCGTCGAGCGCGAACAGCCAGGTCGAGGAAGCGACCGAAGTCCGGCCCGCGCCTTCGATCTTCAGCGCGGGCTGCCGCGACGCCACCGAGACCACCACGCCCGGCTCCAGTTCCACTTCGCCCGTGCCCGCCGGCAAGCGCGCCTGCCCGTCCCTGACGACGCTGGCCTGCGCCGCGCCGGGCAGGTCCGCCCTGAGCTTCGCCAAGTCGATGCTCGGTCGCGCGTCGTCCGCGGCCGGCTCGGACGGCGCCACCGTCGTCGCGGGCGCCTGCACCAGTTCGTCCCACCGCCGCAGCGCCGGCGCCGATTGCGACGCCAGGCGCCCTTTCATCTCGGCATCGATCGCGATGCGTTCGGCCGCGTGCCTCGCTGCCGCGCCGCCGGCCGGCAGCGCCCACGCCGCCGATGCCGCCCATGTCCCGCACAACGCCAGCGCCGCGACGGCGCTCCGGATGATCGCCTGCATCTCGTCTCCTCCCTCGTCCTGCGGCCACGGGAACCGGAACACGTCCGGCCGGCGCGTCGCTCCCGCCGGCGGGATACCGGGTCCAACGGCATCGCGCACGCACGTGGGACAGGACGCGGCAGGTAAATGCATGTAGCAAGCGCCAACCCGCATCGCAGCCATGCCGGCTCGCGGCGATTCCCCGCCACGCAGCCCCGTGTAAGCCGGGCCTGCTTCGTGACGGCGAATGCACGGGGCGATGGCACGGCCGCGTGCCCACGCGCGATGCCGCGCCTGCCGCACCGCCGGATGAGGCGCACGGCGGGATGAAGTAGAGTCGCCACTCTCTTCTTTCCCGGGAAATGTCATGCGACGCCACACGCCACGCCATGCCCTGCTGCCCCGCTTCGCCCTGGGCCTGTGCCTGTCCTGGACGATCGGCGCCGGCGCGCTGGCGGCCGAATCGTCGGCGCGCGTGCGCGTGGCCTTCGATCGCGACGGCATCGTATCCACCCGCGCCGAGGGCATGGCCGACGTCGGCGCCGGCCGCGCCGCCAGCGCCGACGACCCGGTGCGTATCGCCTCCATCTCCAAGCTGGTCGTCGCCCTCGGCGTGATGCGACTGGTGGAGGAAGGCCGGCTGGACCTGGACGCCGACGTGTCCGGCTACCTCGGCTGGACGCTGCGCAACCCGGCCTTCCCGGACGTGCCGATCACCCTGCGCCTGCTGCTGTCGCACCGCTCCGGCCTCACCGATGCGGCCGGCTACTACGCCACACCGCTGGGCGGGCGCACCCGCGACATCCTGGACGATCCCGCCGCCTGGGACCCCGCGCACGCGCCCGGCGGCTACTTCCGCTACACCAACCTCAACTTCCCGCTGGTGGCAATGGCGATGGAGAACGTCACCGGCGAGCGCTTCGACCGGCTGATGCAGCGGCTGGTGCTGGCGCCGCTGAAGCTGGACGCCTGCTACAACTGGGAGAGCTGCGACGCCGCCACCGCCGCGCGCGCGGTGGTGCTGTACGCCGACGGCAAGCCGGTGCGCGACGACCATCACGGCGCCAGGCCCGCCTGCGCCGTGGTCGTCGCCGACGGCGAGGACTGCGACCTGGCACGCTGGAAGCCCGGCGACAACGGCGCGCTGTTCTCGCCGCAGGGCGGCCTGCGCATTTCCGCCAACGGGCTGGCGAAGATCGGCCGCCTGCTGCTGAACGGCGGCGAGGTCGACGGCGTGCGCCTGCTGCAACCGGCCTCGGTCGCCGCGCTGGTGGCGCCGCAATGGACCTTCGACGGCCGCAACGGCGTCACCCACGAAGAGGACGAGGCCGGCCCCGGCACGCCGCCGCAGGCGTTCTTCTGCCGCTACGGGCTGGCCGTGCAGACGCTGGCCACGCCCGCGCCGCACTGCGGCGACGATCCCTTCGGCGACGGCGTGGCGCGGGTCGGCCACGCCGGCAATGCCTACGGCCTGCGCTCGGGCCTGTGGGTGGACCTGGAGGGCGGCACCGGCGTGGCCTACTTCGCCACCGACGCGGACGGCTCGCCGCCCGGCACGCATTCGGCCTTCAGCCGGGTGGAAGAAACGCTCGCGGCCGGCACGCCGTAGCGCCCGGCCTCACGCCCGCGTCAGCCGCCAGCAGCGGTGGATGCGCGGGTTGCGCTCGAAGTCCGGCGGAATGGTCTGCGCGCTGATCTCCTCGCAGCGCGCGAACCCGGCCACGCCCTCCTCGTCCAGGCGGAAGCGGCGGAAGTTGTTGCTGAAGTACAGCACGCCGTCCGGCGCCAGCCGCGCCACCGCCGCGCGCAGCAGGCGCAGGTGTTCCTTCTGCACGTCGAAATCGTCGGCGCGCGCGGAATTGGAAAAGGTCGGCGGGTCGCAGAAGACCAGGTCGTATTCGCCCTGCTCGGCTTCAAGCCAGCGCACCGCGTCGGCCTGCACCAGCCGGTGCGCGGCGCCGCCGATGCCGTTCTCGGCCAGGTTGTCGGCGCACCACTGCAGGTAGGTGCCGGACAGGTCCACGCTGGTCGTGGCCGCCGCACCGGCCACCGCCGCCTGCACGCTGGCCACGCCGGTGTAGCAGAACAGGTTGAGGAAGCGCTTGCCGCGCGCCTCCAACGCCATCCGCCTGCGCAGCGGGCGGTGGTCGAGGAACAGGCCGGTATCCAGGTAGTCGAACAGGTTCACCCGCAGGCGCGCGCCGGACTCGCGCACGACGACGAACTCGTCGCGCTCGGCCAGGCGCCCGTACTTGGCGCCGCCCTTGCCGCGCGCGCGCGACTTCACCGCCACCTGCTCGGCCGGCACCGCGAACGCCTCGCGCGCGGCGGCCAGCAGTTCGCCGAAGCGGCGGCGCACGTCGGCCTCCGGGATGCTGGCCGGCGCGGCGTATTCCTGCACGTGCAGGAAGGTGCGGCCCTGCCCGCCTTCCTCCGCGTACACGTCGACGGCGGCCGCGTATTCCGGCAGGTCGGCGTCGTAGGCGCGGAAGCAGGTCACGCCTTCGCGCTCGCGCCAGGCCTTCAGCTTCTTCAGGTTCTTGCGCAGGCGGTTGGCGACCATCTGTGCGCCTTCCGACAGCGGCCGCGGCTCGCGCGCTTCGCGCTCGGGCACCGCCACGGGATCGCAGACGATCAGCGCGCACTCGATCGCGCCGTTGAACATCTGGTACTTCTTCTGCGCGCGCAGGCCGGTGGCGTGCGCCAGCTCGGCGTCGCCGCACAGCAGGCTGGCGCGCCACTGCGGCACGCTCCGCCGCAGGGCGTCGCCCAGCGCGCGGTACAGCGCGGGATCGGCCGCCAGGCGCTCGTCGTAGGGCGGATTGCAGACCGCCAGCCCGCGCGGCTCTTCGCGCGGCGGCAACGCGGCCACGTCGTGCGCCTCGAACACGATCAGGCCGGCCAGTCCCGCCAGCACCGCGTTGTCGCGCGCCGCGCGCAGCACGCCGGCGTCGCGGTCGCTGCCGAAGAAGGCCGGGCGCAGCGCGGCGCGGCCGGCGCTCTCGCGTTGCACGGCGTCGGCGAACAGCGCGCGCCACGCGGTCGCGTCGAATCCCAGCCAGCGCGTCGGCAGCACGTTGCCGTGCCGTTGCAGGCCCGGCGCCACGTCCGCGGCCATCAGCGCGCCCTCGATCAGCAGCGTGCCGCTGCCGCACATGGGATCGAGCAGCGCACCGCCTTCGTGGTACAGCGCCGGCCAGCCGCCGCGCATCAGCACCGCCGCGGCCAGGTTCTCCTTCAGCGGCGCCTCGTTCTGCCCCTGCCGCCAGCCGCGCCGGTGCATGGGCCCGCCGGACAGGTCGATGGACAGCGTGGCGCGACCCTTGCGCAGCGACAGGTTGATGCGCACGTCCGGCCGCTCCACGTCCACCGAAGGCCGTTCGGCGCCCTGCGTGCGGAAGCGGTCGACCACCGCGTCCTTCACCCGCTGCGCGGCGTAGCGCGCGTGGGTGATCGCCTGCCCGGACACGTGCGCGTCGACGGCCAGGGTCAGTTCCGGGCGCAAGTGGGTTTCCCAGGCCAGGTCCGCCACGCCGTGGTAGAGCGCGCCTTCGTCAGGGCAGTCGAAGTCGGCGATGGGCCACAGCACGCGGCTGGCCAGGCGCGACCACAGCACGGCGCGCTGCGCGTCGGCCAACGCGCCTTCGGCGTTGACGCCGGCGATGGTGGCAGTGGCCCGCGGCACGCCCAGGGCGAGCAGCTCGTCGGCGAGCAGGTATTCCAGGCCCTTGGCGCAGGAGACGAAGAACTTCAAGAAAGGAAACCTCGCAGGACAGGGAACCCGTCGTTCCGGCAAAAACATGGAATCCATGTCGCTTCTATCGTTCCGTTGCGGCCGGGAAAGCGAAGTCGACATGGATTCCGGCGTTCGCCGGAACGGCGGCGATGAAAACCTAGAGACCGGCCAGCAACTGCCCGAACGCCTCCGCCGAGGCGGCGACGTGATCGGACAGCCGGTGCGAATCGTTCACCAGCAACAGGGTCGCGCGGCGCACCTGCGCCCAGTCGGCCACCGCCTGCGCCGGAATCAGCTCGTCGTCCCAGCCGTGGATCACCGATACCGGCACCGGCGCGGCGTCGAGCGCCGGCAGCGGCCCCATCGTGGTCGGCGGCGCCATCAGGAACAGCCCGCGCACCGGCACTTCCAGCGAGACGCGCCCGGAGATGTACGCGCCCAGGCTGGAACCGGCCAGCACCAGCGGACCGCGCGCGGCGGCGGCCTGCGCCAGCGCGCGCAGGCGTTGCAGGCGCGCCGGCACGTCGCCGAGCGAACTGACCTCGCGCCGCGCGTCCAGGTCGGTGTAGTCCGGGCGCTCGTGGGTCCAGCCCAGGCGCTCGGCGGCTTCGGCCAGCGCGGCGACCTTGGTCGCGTCCGGGCCGCTCTCGAAGCCGTGCGAGAGGATGCAGTGCCCGCGCACGGCGCCGCTCACAGCGCCTCCACCGCGTCGCCGACGGCGAACGCGCCGCCTTCGACGATGCGCGCGCACAGCCCGCCGTGGCCGCACATGGCGTTGAAGCCGCCCGCGCCCAGCGCGTCCTCCATGCGCGAGCACGGGTCGCAGAATTCGGTCCCTTCCAGCACCACGCCGCCGATGCGGAAGCGGCGCTCCTTCAGCGCCGCCAGCGGAATGCCCGACACCACCACGTTCCGCCGCAGCAGCGCCGGCGCCAGGTCCGGCCGCCGCGCCAATGCCGTGATCGCCGGCAGGTGCTCGGCCTGGATCAGGGTGACGCCGCGATGGCCGCTGCCGCCCTTGTAGCGGTCACCGACCAGTCCGGCTCCGGCCACCGCTTCGGCCGAACCGACCGCGGTCATCGCCCGGTCGCGCGCCGGGCGCAGGCCGATCCATTCCACCCGACCGGCGTGCGGCAGGGTGGCCATCAGCCTGGCCAGCGAGGAATCGGGTGAAAGCGGCATGGGCGACGCACGGCGCGGAAAGGGCCGCCAGTCTACCGGAGCGGCCGCGGCGGCGGCGCGCCTGCTAGCATCCGCGCATGCCCGCCGCCGCCCCGCACGTCCTGGACATCGCGCACGATCCGCTGCCCTACGAGGACCGGCTGGAAGCGCGGCCGCTGGCGCAGGTGGACCTGGTGGTCGTGCACTGCACCGAGCTGCCCGACCTGGCCGCCGCGCGCGCCTACGGCGAGCGCATCCTGTACGCCTCCGGCACCGGCAACAGCGGCCACTACTACATCGACCGCGACGGCCGCGCGCTGTGCTACGTGCGGCCGGAGCGCGTCGCCCACCACGTGCGCGGCTACAACCCGCGCTCGGTCGGCATCGAACTGGTCAACACCGGGCGCTATCCGCACTGGCTGGCGGCCGGCAGCCAGCGGATGGAAGAACCGTACCCGACCGTGCAGATCGAGACGCTGAAGGCGCTGCTGGCCGAACTGCGGCGCACGCTGCCCGCGCTGAAGTACATCGCCGGCCACGAAGACCTGGACACCGCGTGCGAACCGGCCAGCGACGACCCCGACATACTCGTCCCGCGCAAGATGGACCCCGGCCCGCTGTTCCCTTGGGACGAGGTGCTGCGCGCCACGCCGCTGCAGCGGCTGGCGCCTTGACCCGCCCCCGGCTCCCTGTAGGAGCGACGTCAGTCGCGAGCGCCGACCCAAAGAAGCCTTTGGCCACGGATTGACACGGATGAACGCAGATGACACGGATAAAACGGATCAAAGCCCCAAAAAGCTTTATCCGTGTCATCTGCGTTCATCCGCGTTGATCCGTGTCTTCCCGCTTTTCAGC
>CALJUL010000061.1 GCA_937975725.1 uncultured Pseudoxanthomonas sp.
TTCCAGGCCACCAGCCAGCGCATCAAGTATTCGCTGGTGCCGGTGGTGGCCGCGGTGCGCGGCCTGGCGCTGGGCGGTGGCTGCGAGTTCCAGATGCACAGCGCGCGCACGGTGGCGCATCTGGAGAGCTACATCGGCCTGGTCGAAGCCGGCGTGGGCCTGCTGCCGGCCGGCGGCGGCCTGAAAGAGATCGCCGTGCGCGCCTCGCAGGCGGCCGGCCCGGGCGGCGACGTGTTCGCCGAACTGAAGAAGACCTTCGAGACCGTGGCGATGGCCAAGGTGTCCACTTCCGCCGTCGAGGCGAAGGAACTGGGCCTGCTGCGCGCCGGCGACAGGATCGCCTTCAATGCCTACGAACTGCTGCACATCGCCCGGCAGGAAGCCGCCGCGCTGGCCGAGACCGGCTACCGCCCGCCCCTGCCCGCGCGCCGCATCCAGGTGGCCGGCGACGTCGGCATCGCCACCTTCCGCATGATGCTGGTCAACATGCTGGAAGGCCGCTTCATCAGCGGATACGACGACGAGATCGCCACCCGCATCGCCACGGTGCTGTGCGGCGGCGAGGTCGACCGCGGCTCGGTGGTGGACGAGGAATGGCTGCTGAAGCTGGAGCGCAGGCACTTCGTCGAACTGGCCCAGCAGGAAAAGACCCAGGCCCGCATCGCGCACATGCTGAAGACGGGCAAGCCGCTCAGGAACTAGTGAAGGAGTCAGGCGCGCTTCGCGCGCAAGGCGTCAGTAAAAGCGCCTGCTCGCACTGACCCCTTACCCACTCGCTTCCTCACCCTTCTCAAAGACTGGACACGACCATGACCCGCCAAATCCAAGACGCCTACATCGTCGCCGCCACCCGCACCCCGGTGGGCAAGGCGCCGCGCGGCGTGTTCCGCAATACCCGTCCCGACGACATGCTGGCCCACGTGCTGAAGGCCGTGGTCGCACAGGCGCCGGGCATCGACCTCGGCCGCATCGACGACGCCATCATCGGCTGCGCCATGCCCGAGGGCGAGCAAGGCATGAACGTGGCGCGCATCGGCGTGCTGCTGGCCGGCCTGCCCGATACCGTGGCCGCGCAGACCATCAACCGCTTCTGTTCCTCCGGCCTGCAGGCCGTGGCGCTGGCGGCCGACCAGATCCGCCTGGGCAACGCCGACCTGGTGCTGGCCGGCGGCACCGAGAGCATGAGCATGGTGCCGATGATGGGCAACAAGGTCGCGCTGTCGCCTTCGGTGTTCAAGGACGACCACGTCGCCATCGCCTACGGCATGGGCATCACCGCCGAGAAGGTGGCCGAGGAGTGGAAGATCGGCCGCGAACAGCAGGACGCCTTCGCCGTGGCCTCGCACCAGAAGGCGCTGGCGGCGCAGGCCGCGGGCGAGTTCAGGCAGGAGATCACCCCGTACGAAGTGGTCTCGCACCTGCCCGACCTGGCCGGCAACACGATCCGGCTGAAGAAGCTGCTGGTCGAACAGGACGAAGGCCCGCGCGCGGACACCACGCTGGAAGGGCTGGCCAAGCTGCGCACGGTGTTCCGCAATCCGCAGTTCGGCGGCACGGTGACCGCCGGCACGTCCTCGCAGATGAGCGACGGCGCCGCCGCGGTGCTGCTGGCCTCCGAGCAGGCGATCAAGGACTACGGCCTGACTCCGCTGGCGCGCTTCGTCAGCTTCTCGGTGGCCGGCGTGCGCCCGGAAGTGATGGGCATCGGCCCGATCGCCGCCATCCCGAAGGCGCTGAAGCAGGCCGGCCTGAGCAAGGACCAGTTGGACTGGATCGAGCTCAACGAGGCCTTCGCCGCGCAGGCGCTGGCCGTCATCCAGGATTCGGGGCTGGACCCGTCGAAGGTCAATCCGCTGGGCGGCGCCATCGCCCTCGGCCATCCGCTGGGCGCCACCGGCGCGATCCGCACTGCGACCATCGTCCACGGCATGCGCCGCCACCAGAAGAAGTACGGCATGGTGACCATGTGCATCGGCACGGGCATGGGCGCGGCGGGCATCTTCGAAGCCTTGTGACGGCCCGCGGTTCTGGGCATGCGACAGGCAAAGGGCGGCCATCGGGCCGCCCTTTGCCGTTTCGGGCCGCGCCGGCTCAGCGCGTGCCGAAGACTTCCAACTGACGGGTGCGCGCGGCGATGACCTCGGCCAGGCAGGCAGGATAGTCCAACACTTCGCCTTCCCTGCCGCGGTCGCCGTTGGCGTAGTAGCGGCACGCCTTCTCGCGGTAGAGGACCCACGCCCGCTGCTCGGCCAGCAGGTCGTCGCGCGTCCGTCCTTCCTCCAGCGGCTCGGCCACTTGTTTCCACACGGCCTGGAAGCGCGCGTCCTCGCGCGCGACCCACTGCCATCCGCAGGTGGCCCAGGCGGGGTTGGTCCCGTCCGAATCGTCCAGGCATTGCTTGTAAGCGTCATCCGCACGCGCAGCGGCGGCGACTGCCCACAGGCCAAGGCACAGCGCCAGCATGGCGAGGGCGTTCTTCCTGACCGGACCGCACCGGCCGGGGTCCGTCTTCTTCATGCCAGGCGTGCTCCATCGGGAACGCGGCGTTCGACCGTCGTGATCACCACGCCCTCGTCGGTGTGGAAACCGGTCAGTAGGAATTCGGACACGAACGGCCCGACCTGCTTGGGCGGGAAGTTGATCACGCCGACGATCTGGCGCCCCACCAGTTCCTCCGCCGGATACAGCGCCTTGATCTGCGCGCTGGTCTTGCGGATGCCGTGCGGACCGAAATCCACCCACAGTTTCCAGGCCGGCTTGCGCGCCTCCGGGAATGCTTCCACCCGCACCACCGTGCCCGCGCACAGGTGCACGCGCTCGAAATCGCCCCAGCCTATAGTCGTGTCTTCGTCATTCGGCATGCGTCCACCTCTCGCGCGCGTCCTTCCATGCATCCTTGAAACCTGCCCACCAATAGCTCGCCTGCGCCGCGGCCAATCCCGCCGGCTTCATCGCCGGCACCAGCCCGTAACGTGCGAAGTCGCGCCAGCGCGCATCGCCCCCGGCGATGGCCGCGGCGACCACTTCGCCGGCCAGCGTGGTGGGCGCCACGCCATGCCCGCCGAACGCCTGCGCGAACCACAGGCCGGGCTCGATCCGCCCGATCTGCGGCATCTGGTGGCGCGCATAGCTCATCAGCCCCGACCATGCGTAGTCGATCCGAACGCCGTCCAGTTGCGGGAACACCTTCAACAGGTCGCGGTACAGCAGACGCCGCACGGCCTGCGGAGAACGGTCGTGCACCGAGATGCGCCCGCCCCACAGCAGCCGCGTGTCCGGCAACGGCCGGTAGTAGTCGAAGGCGAAGCGCGTGTCGTAGACGGCGGCGCGCATGCGCAGAACCTCGTCCATCCGGGCGCCGAGCGGCTCGGTCACCATCACGTAGGTCGCGATGGGCATGACGCTCGCGTCCACCCGCCGGTCGAGGCCGGCCAGGTAGCCGCCGCAGGCCAGCACCACCTGCCGCGCCCGGACCCGCCCTTCGGGAGTGACGACCGTCCAGCCCGCGCCGTCGCGCAGCAGCGTCACGGCAGGCGAACCGCCGTGGATGCGCACGCCGAGCCCGACGGCGACGCGGGCGATACCATGGGCGTACTTGAGCGGGTGGAAATGGAAGCCGTTCGGCTCGTGCAGCGCGTCGTGGTAGCGCCGGGTCCGGATGAGGCCGCGCACTTGCTCGCGCGGCATCCAGGCCCAGTCCTGCCCGTAGGATTCGCCCAGCAGGCGGCGACGCTCGTGCAGCGGCGACGGATCGGCGAACCAGTTGGCCCAGATCACCCCCGCGCGGGTATCGTCGCAGGCGATGCCGTGCGCGTCGATGCGGCGCCGGATCAGGTCCACGGCATCGGTGGTGCCGCGGTAGAGTTCGCGCGCCCGCACCGGGCCCAATTCGCGCAGCAAGGCATCTTCGCCGCGCGAGAAGCCGGCGAAGACGAAGCCGCCATTGCGCCCGGAAGCGCCGAAGCCCGGCGCCCGGGCTTCCAGCAGCACCACGTCGCGCACGCCGCGTTCGGCCAGTCCCAGCGCGGTGTTGAGGCCGGCGAAGCCGCCGCCAACGATGCAGACCTCGGCTTCCTGCGTGCCGGCGAGCGCCGGCCAGGCAACCGCTTCGCCCAGCGTCACTTCGTAATAGCCGGGGCCGGATGCGTGTTCTGCCATGGAGCCGCCCTGCCGCAGCGGATGCTTCGCGGTCGTGCCTGCGTCAGCCCAGTTCGCGCACGCCCAGCTCGTCCAGTGCGTCCTGCATCATGCTGCGGGCGGCGTCGCTGAGCTTCTCGTGGTCGAGCGCGTAACGGATCGTGGCCTCGATCAGGCCGATGTGGGTACCGCAATCGAAGCGCGTGCCCTGGAAGCGGTAGGCGTGCACAGGCTTCTCCGCCAGCAGCGCCGCGATGGCGTCGGTCAACTGGATCTCGCCGCCGGCGCCGGGCTTGGTCTCCTCCAGCAACCGGAAGATGCGCGCGTCGAGTACGTAGCGGCCGACCACCGCCAGATTGCTCGGCGCGACGTCGGGCTTGGGCTTTTCGACGATGGCGTGGATGCGTCCCTCGCGGCCGGCGAAGTCCCGGGTCGCCACGATGCCGTAGCTGCCGGTCTGCTCGCGCGGCACGTCCTGCACCGCGATCATGCTGGCGCCCGATGCCTCGGAAGCGTCCGCCATCTGCTTCAGGGCGCCCGCGCCGCGGTTCCAGATCAGGTCGTCGGGCAGCAGGACCGCGAAGGGCTCGTCGCCGATGATGGGCTTGGCGCACAGCACGGCATGCCCCAGCCCCAGCGCTTCGGCCTGGGTCACGAACACCGCGCGCACGTGCTTGGGCAGGACGTTGCGGACCAGTTCCAGTTGTTCCTGCTTGCCGGCCTGCTCGAGCTTCTGTTCCAGCTCGTAGGCCTTGTCGAAATAGTCCGCGACCGCGTGCTTGTAGCGGTTGGTGACGAAGACCAGCGTGTCGCAGCCCGCCTCGATCGCCTCGTCCACCGCGTACTGGATCAGCGGCCGATCAATGATCGGCAACATCTCCTTGGGGACGGTCTTGGTGGCGGGCAGGAAACGGGTGCCCAGGCCGGCGACGGGGAATACGGCTTTCCGGATACGTTGCATGCTCATCGGGTCCTGCGGGCCTCGCGACCGGGGAAAGCGACGATATTAGCCGGTACGCCCTCTTCCTCGTTGGACACGGGGGTGAACTCCGGCACGGCCACGCGCAGGACCTCGCGCAGTTCGCCGGTGTCGTAGCGGCCATAAGCGGCTCGCAGGCGCTGCAAAGCCAGGTCCATGAACTCCGGCGACACGTCGCGTGCGACCGCCTTCATGATCTTGGAGTGCGAGGTCGGCTGGTAGCGCTCGTCGGCATGGAACAGCGTCTCGTGCAGCTTCTCGCCCGGCCGCAACCCGGTGTAGACGATGGCGATGTCCCTGCCCGGCTGCTTGCCGGCCAGGCGGATCATCTGCTCGGCCAGCAGGCGGATCGGCACCGGGTCGCCCATGTCCAGCGTGTAGATCGAGGCATGGGCGGCGCCCGCGGCGGCCTGCAGGATGAGCTGGCAGGCCTCGGGAATGGTCATGAAGTAGCGCGTGACCTCCGGATCGGTCACCGTGACCGGTCCACCCTTGCGGATCTGCTCGCGGAACAGCGGCACCACGCTGCCGGCCGAATCCAGCACGTTGCCGAAGCGCACCGTGACGTAGCGGGTGCCCGCGCGGCCGTCATCCAGGGTCTGGCAGATCATTTCCGCCATGCGCTTGGTGGCGCCGAGCACATTGGCCGGATCGACCGCCTTGTCGGTGGAAATCAGCACGAAGGTCGCCACGCCGCGCTGCTGGCAGGCGCGCGCCACGGTCTCGGTCGTCAGCACGTTGTTGCCGACCGCTTCGCGCAGGTGCGCTTCCAACAGCGGCACCTGCTTGTAGGCGGCGGCATGGAACACTGCATCGGGCTCGGCCAGGGACAGGACGTGGTCCATCACCGCCGGATCGCCGCAATTGCCCAGCACGGGCAACAGCTCCAGGTCGGGGAACGCGCGCCGCAAGTCGTTCTCGATGGTGATGAGCGCCAGTTCGTCGATCTCGACCAGGGCGATGCGCTGTGCGCCGTGGCGTGCGCACTGCCGGCACAATTCCGAGCCGATCGAGCCGCCAGCGCCGGTGACCATGACCGTGCGCCCTCCCAGCCAGCCGCGGATCAGCTTCCAGTCGGGGGTGACCGACTTGCGGCCGAGCAGGTCTTCGATGGCGACTTCCTTCAGATCGCCCGGCATGGACTGGCCTTCCAGCACGTTGATCAGCCGGGGAACCATCCTGAAAGGCAGGCCGGTGCTCTCGCAGATGGCGACCACGCGCTGCATCGCCGCCGCGTCCAGCGAAGGCATGGCGATCACCAGCATGCGCGCGGCGGTTTCGCGCGCGACGGCCGCGGCATCGGTCAGGCTGCCCAGCACTGGAATGCCCAGCAGCTTGGAACCATGCAGGCGGACGGCATCGTCCAGGAAGGCGACGGGGTTGTAGACGCCGGTGCGGCGCAGTTCGCGCAACAAGGCTTCGCCGGCGCGCCCCGCGCCCAGGATCAGCACGCGCGAGCCGTTTTCCGCGGAGCGCTGCACCTGGCTGTCCTTCCAGCCGCGGTACGCCAGCCGCGGCAGACCCAGGAAGCCGATCAGCGCGAAGGGGTAGAAGCCCAGCACCGCACGCGGCGTGGAGCCGAACCTGTTGTAGAAGAACAGCCCCAGGACGACCGCGAGGAAGCCCAGCGCACAGGCTTTCACGATGTTCCACAGGTCCGGCAGGCTGGCGAACCGCCACAGCCCGCGGTAGAGCCCCATCCACCAGAACACCATGCCCTGCCCCAGCAGGACGATGGCGATCTCGTTGGACCAGAGCGGAAACTCCGGCGGGTTCGGCAGCATGGCGTAGCGGAAGCGGTGCAATACCTGCCAGCACGCCCACACCATCGCCAGATCGTGCACCGCGACCAGCATGCGTGGCAGGAACCCGGCAACACGCTCACGCCAGGATTTGATCATGTCCGACTCCCTGAACTTAGGCGCGCAATCCCCTGCGCAGACCCGCATATCCGATCCATGCCACGGCATAGGCCGCCACGACAGCAACCAAGGCTTCCACTATCGTCCACCGGCGGCCGCCATAGATTAACGCTATTGCAACGCAACACAAAGTCGCATAAGTCACGGTTACGCGGGTATGTCCCGCCCTTTTTGCATATCGCTGGTACAGATGGGTGACGTGGGGTGTCCACCACCGCTCGCCCGCCAGCATGCGCGCCGCCAACGTGAAGCCCGCGTCGACGAGGAAGGGGCACAACGGCAGGGCCAGCAGTGGCCACGGCACCTGCGAGCCATGCCACCCGGCCACCCACAGCGCGGCCAGGCCGAAACCGATGGCGCCGCTGCCCACGTCGCCCAGGAAGATACGCGCCTTGGGGAAATTGAAGGGAAGAAAGCCCAGGCACCCCGCCATCAGCGCCAGCGCCAGCCAGGACCAGGGACCGGTTAGCGCCCAGGCGAACGCGGCGGCGGCCAGGGCGGCCTGGCTCGCCGCCAGCCCATTGATGCCGTCCATGAAGTTCCAGACATTGACCAGAACCATGGCCGACAGGAACGCCGCCGCACCGATCAGGAACCCGCCGGCATGGATCCCGCTGTCATGCCAGGCCGCCAATCCCAGCAGACCGGAGGCCAAGGCCTGCACCGCCAGCCGGCTCCAGGGGGAGAGCGGCCGGTGGTCGTCCCACCAGCCGATGCCGGCCACCAGCAGCAGCCCAATCAGGAACGCCGGGATCAGCCAGCCCATGGCGGCGCCATCGCGCCACAGCAGCCAGCCCGCGGCCAGCACCATCACGCCGACGATGGCGATGCCTCCCCCCCGCGGCGTGGCGACCGCATGGCTGCGGCGCTCGCCGGGCTGGTCGATCAGATTGCCGCGCACGGCGTACCAGCGGGCCAGCCACGTGCCGAGCGCCGACGCCGCGGCGAGCAGCAGCCCCCAAATGAGCCATGAAGGCACTAGACCACCGCGTAGTTCAGCAGCGGCTTCACCGTGCCCCACTCCTTGCAACTGGGGCACTGCCAATGGTGGGTGCGGGCACCGAACCCGCAGCGCGTGCAGCGGTAGCTGGGATTGCGCACCAGCAACTGGTCGGTGATGTGCTTGAGGTCGTGCAGGGTAGCCGAAGGATCGGCGCCTTCGGCCAGGGTCAGGTCGATCAGCGCGGCCTCGCCGCGGACCGAAGGCCGGTCCTTCAACTGCCGCGCCAGGTAGGCGCGTGCCACGGCGACGCCATCCTGCCTTTCGACCAGCCGGGTCAGCGCGAGCACCGGCGCGATGCCGCGGTAGTGCTCGCACATCTCGGACAGGAACGCGCGCGCGCCGGACAGGTCGCCGACGTGCTCGTAGCTGGCCAGCAGCGCAGTGAGCACTTCCGGCAGATAGTCGGGATCGTGGCGCGCCGCGCGCTCGAAGGCGCGGATCGCTGCCTCGTGGTTGCCGGCGTCGGATTCTATGCGGCCTTCGATGATGCCTGCGCGCACGCTGCCGGCATCGGCCTGGTAGGCGCGCGCCACCGCCGCGCGCGCAGCGTCGATGCTGTTGGCGGTGCGGTTGCGTTCGGCGAGTTCACATTCGAACTGCGCCACCAGCTTGCCCATGGGCTCACCGGTCACCTCTTCATAGCGGCGGGCGTTGTCGATGGCCTTCTCCCAGTCGCGCTCGGACTGGTAGATGCCGATCAGGTGCTTGAGCGCCTGCGGCGCGCGCTGGTCGATCCGCGCCAGGTCGGTGAACACGGTCTCGGCGCGGTCGAGCAAGCCGGACTTCATGTAATCCTCACCCAGCGCCAGCAGCGCCTGCACCTTCTGCTGGTCGCTCAGGTCCGGGCGCTGCACCAATCCTTGATGCAGGCGGATGGCGCGGTCCACTTCGCCGCGGCGCCGGAACAGATGGCCCAGGGCGACCTGGGTCTCGAAGGTTTCCTTGTCCAGTTCGGCGATGTGCAGGAACAGCTCGATGGCCTTGTCGGGCTGTTCGTTGAGCAGGTAGTTCAGGCCGCGGAAATAAGTGCTGGACAGGCGGCTGACTTGGGTGTCGCCGTGCCGCTGCCCGCCGCGTCGGCCGACCACCCAGCCGCTGAGCGCGGCCAGCGGCAGGAACAGGAAGAACCAGAACCATTCGGTGAGGAAGGCCATGCTCAGAGATCGTCGCGCGGCGGAACGGAAGACGGCGCGGCCGGCGCCATTGCGGCCTTGTTGGCCCGGCGCAGCTTGGCATACAGCGGCCAGACCAGCGTGGCCAGCACGATCAGGGCGCCGATCACCACGCCGAGCAGCAGCGACAGCATGATGCCGACGCCGGAGGACGTCTGGAATTCGGTGAAGAGCAGCTTCAGCGTGATCGGCTGCGTGTTCAGCACACCGATGACGAGGCCGTAGGCCAGGAAGACCAACGCCACGACCAGGCGGAACATGTTCATCAGGCGGCTCCTTGCGGGACGGCGCCTAGCTTAACGGACTCGGCGCGGATCAACACGGGCGCCGGGATGCGCGGTCAGTCGCCGGATTCCTCGATCGGCACGACGTCGCTGACGCGTTCGCGCAGCTCCTTGCCGGGCTTGAAGTGCGGGACGTGCTTGGCCGGCAACGCGACCGATTCGCCGGTCTTGGGATTGCGGCCCACGCGCGGCGGACGGTAGTGCAGCGAGAAGCTGCCGAAGCCGCGGATCTCGATGCGGTCGCCCTGCGCCAGCGCGCCGCCCATCATGTCCAGCAACGCCTTCACGGCCAGGTCCACATCCTCGGCCTTGAGGTGCGGCTGGCGGCGGGTCAGGATTTCGATGAGTTCGGACTTGGTCATCGCATGCGGATCGGAGCGGATGTGCCCGCGCCGGCCCGGAGATGTCCGGGCCGGCGGGGAACGGTACTGCCAGAAGTGTTACGGATGACGCAGGCCGATCACTCGGACTTGCCGCCGTCCAACTGCGCGCGCAGCAGCGCACCCAGGCTGGTGGTGCCGGCAGCGGCTTCGGCGGCGGTCTTGTTGTACTCGGCCAGCGCCTCGGCGGTCTCGGCTTCGTCCTTGGCCTTGATCGACAGTTGCAGGGTACGGCCCTTGCGGTCCATGCCGATGAACTTGGCCTCGACCTTGTCGCCGACCTTCAGGTGCTGGCTGGCGTCGTCCACGCGCTCGTGGCTGATGTCGCGGGCGGAGACGTAGCCCTCGATGCCGTCGGCCAGTTCGACCACGGCGCCCTTGGCGTCGACTTCCTTCACCACGCCTTCGACCTTCGTGCCCTTCGGATGCGCGGCCATGTACTGGCCGAACGGATCCTGCTCCAACTGCTTCACACCCAGGCTGATGCGCTCGCGCTCCGGGTCCACGGCCAGCACCACAGCTTCCAGCGTGTCACCCTTCTTGAAGTTGCGGACCACGTCTTCGCCGGTGGTGTTCCAACTGATGTCGGACAAGTGGATCAGGCCGTCGATGCCGCCGTCCAGGCCGATGAAGATGCCGAAGTCGGTGATCGACTTGATCTGGCCGGACACCTTGTCGTTCTTCTTGTGGGTGGCCGCGAAGGTCTCCCACGGGTTGGCGGCGACCTGCTTCATGCCCAGCGAGATGCGGCGGCGCTCTTCGTCCACGTCCAGCACCATCACCTCGACCTCGTCGCCGACCTGCACGACCTTGGACGGGTTGACGTTCTTGTTGGTCCAGTCCATCTCGGACACGTGGACCAGGCCTTCGACGCCCGGCTCGATCTCGACGAACGCGCCGTAGTCGGTGACGTTGGAGACCTTGCCGAACACGCGGCTGTTGGCCGGGTAGCGGCGGGCGATGTTGTCCCACGGATCCTCGCCCAACTGCTTCAGGCCCAGCGAGACGCGGTTGCGCTCGCGGTCGTACTTCAGCACGCGGACGTCCAGCTCCTGGCCGACTTCGACCACTTCGGACGGATGGCGCACGCGCTTCCAGGCCATGTCGGTGATGTGCAGCAGGCCGTCGATGCCGCCCAGGTCGACGAACGCGCCGTAGTCGGTCAGGTTCTTGACCACGCCCTTCAGCACCACGCCTTCCTGCAGCTTGTCCATCAACTGCTCGCGCTCTTCCGAGTGCTCGCTCTCGACCACCGCGCGGCGGGAGACGACCACGTTGTTGCGCTTGCGGTCCAGCTTGATGAGCTTGAACTCCAGCTCCTTGCCTTCCAGGTAGCCCGGGTCGCGCACGGGGCGCACGTCGACCAGCGAGCCCGGCAGGAACGCGCGGACGTCCTTGATGTCGACGGTGAAACCACCCTTGACCTTGCCGCTGATGCGGCCGGTGATGGTCTCGTTCTTCTCCAGCGCCTGCTCCAGCTCGTCCCACACCATGGCGCGCTTGGCCTTCTCGCGCGAGAGGACGGTTTCGCCGAAGCCGTTCTCGATCGAGTCGAGCGCCACCTTCACTTCGTCGCCCACGCCCACGTCGATCTCGCCGGCGTCGTTCCGGAACTGTTCGATCGGCACGATGCCTTCGGACTTCAGGCCGGCGTTGATCACCACCACGTCG
>CALJUL010000062.1 GCA_937975725.1 uncultured Pseudoxanthomonas sp.
CCGCCTCCCCAGCCGCCGCCACCGCCGCCCCAACCGCCCCAGTCGCGATGGCGCGCATAGCCGCCGCGCGGCGCGGACACCGACGCCAGGCCGTACAGCAGGCCGAACACGCCGGCGATGCCGGCCGGGACCAGCGAAGACAGCAGCAGCGCCACGCCGCCCGCGGCGCCGCCGGTGAACAGCCCGCGGATGCCGGCCGGCGCGCGCCCGAACACGCCGCGCACCATCGTGGCGACGATGAACGCCGCGAACAGGGCGAACAGCCAGTCGCCGCCGCGCCCGCCGCCATCGCCGCGGTGCGTGCTGACCGGCTCGGGCAGCGCCTCGCCGTCGATCAGCTTCACCAGCACGGCGGTGGCGTCGAGGATGCCGCCGCCGTAGTCGCCGGCGAGGAATTTCGGCGCCAGGTATTCCTGGATGATGCGATTGGCCACCGCGTCGGGGATCGCGCCTTCCAGCCCGTAGCCGGTGTGGATGCGCACGCGGCGGTCGTCCTTGGCGACCACCAGGATCACCGCGTCGTCCACGCCCTTGCGGCCCAGCTTCCACTGGTCGAACGCGCGCTGGGTGTAGTCGAAGATGTCCTCCGGCTGCGTGGTCGGCACGATCAGCACCTGCAACTGGCTGCCCTTGCGCTGCTGCAGCGCCAGCGCCTGCTGTTCCAGTTGCTGTTTCTGCGCGGCGTCCAGGGTGCCGGTGGTGTCGACCACCGGCGAATCCAGCGGAGGGATCGGCGCCAGCCGTTGCGCCCCCGCGGGCGCGGCGAGCAGCAGCAGGCAGAGCGCCAGCGCGCGCAGCACGGCAGGCCGCCGGGGACGCCGGTCAGTTGCCCGGCGAAGGCGGCGGCGGCGCCTGCGGCGAGGCCGGTGCCGGGGCCGGCGTGCCGAAATCCACCGCCGGCGCTTCGGAGATGGCGGCCTCGTTCTCCACCGTGAAGTTGGGCTTTTCCTTGTAGCCGAAGAGCTTGGCGGTGATGACCTGCGGGAACGAGCGGATGTAGGTGTTGTAGTCCTGCACCGTCTGGATGTAGCGGCCGCGCGCCACGGTGATGCGGTTCTCGGTGCCTTCCAGTTGTGCCT
Organism: uncultured Pseudoxanthomonas sp.; assembly: GCA_937975725.1. GTDB lineage: Bacteria > Pseudomonadota > Gammaproteobacteria > Xanthomonadales > Xanthomonadaceae > Pseudoxanthomonas_A. The sequence continues at coordinate 1,080 of CALJUL010000062.1, forward strand.
GCAGGTCGCGGAAGGACTGGTCGGACTTGAGGTTGGGGTAGTTCTCGCTGACCACCAGCAGGCGCTGCAGCGCGCCGGACAGTTCGCCCTGCGCCTGCTGGAACTGCGCCAGCGAGGCCGCGTCGTCGGCGTTGACCTGGATCTGGCCCACGCGCGCGCGCGCGTTGGTCACCTCGGTCAGCACCTGGCGCTCCTGCTGGGCGTAGCCCTGCACGGTCTTGACCAGGTTGGGGATCAGGTCGGCGCGGCGCTTGTACTGGTTGAGCACTTCGGACCAGCCGGCCTTCACCGCCTCGTCCTTCTGCTGGATGGCGTTGTAGCCGCAGCCGGACAGCAAGGCCGCCAGCAGGACGAGCGACAGCAGGCGCAGGAAGGGGCGCATGGCGCGTTTCTCCGGGGGACGATGGCGCCGATTGCAGCACCTTGCCCAGGGCCGCGCAAGCTGCCGCCGCGGCCGCGCGCGGTTGTTACCGGGCCGTGAAAAAGAAAGGCTCCCAACGGGAGCCCTTCTCGCGATCCTCGCAACCACGGGCGCCGCGGCGCCGGCCGGTCACTCGCGCAGCATGCGCAGGCCGGCGCGCTTCTTCGCCCACAGGTTGAGGCACTCGACCACCGCCGAGAAACCCATCGCGCCGTACAGGTAGCCCTTCGGGATGTGCATCTCGAAGCCGTCCAGCAGCAGGTAGGCGCCCACCGCCACGATGAAGGCCAGCGCCAGCATCTTGATGGTCGGGTTGTTGTCGATGAACTGGCCCAGCGGGCGCGCGGCCAGCAGCATCACCGCCACCGCCAGCAGGATCGCCGCCACCATCACCGGCGTGTGGTTGGCCATGCCGACCGCGGCGATCACCGAGTCCAGCGAGAACACGATGTCGATCACCGCGATCTGCGCGATCACGCCGGCGAACGACGCCGCCGGGCGGGTGTGCACGTCCTCGGAATCGGGCTCGCCCTTCACCAGTTCCAGGATCTCCTTGACGCCCTTCACCAGCAGGAACACGCCGCCGAGGATCAGCACCAGGTCGCGCACCGAGATGCCCTGGCCGAACAAGGTGAACAGGTCGGCGGTCAGCCCGGCCAGCCACGCCAGCGTCAGCAGCAGGCAGATGCGGGTGATGCAGGCCACCGCGATGCCGAACTTGCGCGCCACTTCGCGCCGGTCCGGCGGCAGCTTGCTCACCGCGATGGAGATGAAGACCAGGTTGTCGATGCCCAGCACGATCTCGATCGCGCTCAGCGTGATCAGCGTGATCCACACTTGCGGATCGGTCAGCAGTTCCATCATCGGCGAAGCACCTTGGTTCGATTGGTCCGGTAGGTCAGAAGTGGCGCGGGAGCAGGATCAGCCCCCAGCACAGCAGTACGTTCATCATCAGCACGAACACCGCCGCCGAGCCCATGTCCTTGGCGCGGCCGGCCAGTTCATGGTGCTCGGGGCCGTAGCGTTCGATCACCGCCTCCACCGCCGAATTCAGCAGCTCGGCGGCCAGCACCAGCAGGCAGCTTCCCAGCAGCAGGGCGCGTTCCACCCCGGTCTGCCCCAGCCACAGCGCCAGCGGGCCCATCACCGCCAGCAGGTAGACCTCCAGCCGGAACGAGGACTCGTGCATCCACGCCGCGCGCAGCCCCTGGAACGACCACACGGCGGCCTTGAGGATGCGGCCGGGGCCGCGGGGGAGATGTCCGGTTTCGTCAGCCATGGCGGGATTGGATCGGCGCGGGCGGGGAGAGCGCAGCGGCCAGCAGGGCCGGCCGGGCATGCCGCGCGAAAGCGCCGATTTTGCCACAAGGCGGCCGTCGCCGGGCCGGGGTTTGCATCCACGGGCAACGGCTGGTCCACTAGCGTCCCCCGCGGAACCCGAGATCCACGCCGATGAAGCGCACCTTCCCCCTGCTCTCCCTGGGCCTGGCCGCCCTGCTGGCCGCCTGCGCCACCGCCCCCGCGCCCAGCGCGCCCGCCGCGCAGGCGCCGCGCGTGCCGGAACAGGTCTCCAACGCGCAGTGGGAGCAGGACATGCGGCAGTTCGAGGCCGCCGACGCCCAGTCGCCGCCGCCGCGCGGCGCGGTGCTGTTCATCGGCAGTTCCTCCATCCGCATGTGGGACACCCTGGCCCAGGATTTCCCCGGCGTGCCGGTGATCAACCGCGGCTTCGGCGGCTCGGAGCTGCGCGACAGCACCTGGTACGCCGACCGCATCATCGTGCCCTACGCCCCGCGGCAGATCGTGCTCTACGCCGGCGACAACGACCTCAGCGCCGGCCGCACGCCGCAGCAGTTGCACGAGGACTTCCGCGCCTTCGTCCAGCGCGTGCGGCGCGACCTGCCGCGCACGCGGATCGCCTACATCAGCACCAAGCCCAGCCCGTCGCGGGCGCAACTGCTGGCGGTCCAGCGCGAGGCCAACGCGCTGGTGCAGGCCGAGGCCAAGCGGCTGGGCGTGGACTACATCGACGTGTTCACGCCGATGCTGGACGCGCAGGGCCAGCCGGACGCGTCGCTGTTCATCGGCGACCGCCTGCACATGAACGCCGCCGGCTACGCACTGTGGCGGCGGCTCGTCGCTCCGTACCTGCGCTGACCGCCGCGGCGGCGTTCACGCGCGGGTCCTCCCGCGCACAGCGCGCATCGTCGCCGTGGCCCGCCCTATAGCGGCCGCGACCGTACCCACGCCATCGCACGCGAATGCGGCGGCCATCGCCGTCGTCGTCGCCCCTCTGGCCGCCGAAGCCGCGGCGCGCGCCGGACGCATGCCGCCACGCCTCCGGCGCGCGGGCTGCGTTCGCCGGCCGATGGCGCGGACGGCAATCCGCCCTCCGCAATCCCGCGGCACAGGGTCCGCGCCGCGACGCCGTCATGCGACCGCACGACGCCGTTTACCGCCTTCGCGGCGCACCCTCGGGCTGGTGCAGGCTCAGCGCATTGCCGTCGGGGTCGAGGAAATCCAGCGACAACCCGCCGTCCGGCGATTCGCTGACCGGCACCACGATCTCCACGCCCTTGCCGGCCAGCGCTTCGGCGTAGTCATCGATGCCGCCGTCCAGGGCGAACACCACCACCGGCGACTCGCCGATGCGCGCGGGACGCGGGATCAGCACCAGGGTCAGTTCGCCCACCTCGCCCATCGCCCAGGGGCCGTCGTGGCCGTCCAGCGCCTGGATCGGCAGGCCCAGGGTGTCGCGGTAGAAGGCGACCGCGCGCGCGAGGTCGGAGACGAAGAAGACGATGGCGCCTACCTTGCATTGGCTCAGCATGGGATTTCCTCCTGTGGTGTTCCCGTCCTGCGGTTGCCGCGGAAGGGCGAAGCGTGAGCGCCGGCGTCGATCAGCAGCAGGTGGCCGTCCAGGTCGTGGGTGCCCAGGCCCTCGCCGGCGCGCATCGCCGCCTTCAGCGCGCGCCGCGCCAGCCCGAACTCCAGGTCCACGCTGCGCGCCGGCGCCCGCGGGCAGGCCGGCGGCCACGCCGGCAGGTCGCGGCGTATCCGCGCCAGCCGCTGGCGGAACGCGGTGGGTTCGATGCGCAGCAGCCAGCGGATCTCCCCGGCCGACAGGCCGTGCAGCGCCAGCACCGCGAGCCGGCGCGCCGACGGCGGCAGCCCGCGCAGCCAGGCCGCGGCCTGCGCGTCCTCGGCAGGGCACACGTGCGCCAGCGCGGGATCGCCTGCGTCTTCGTCCGCCTGCGGCGGCGCCGACGTGGCGTCGCGCTGGCGCCGGCGAACGCCGCTGCGCGCGGCCAGGGCGGCCTGGCGGCGCAGCACGCCGGACAGCCATGGCAGATCGTACCGGCCGGCCAGCACGCCCGCCAGCAGGGTTTCCTGCACCAGATCGTCGGCTTCATCGGCGCGTCGGCACAGGCGCAAGGCTTGCGCCCGCAGCCGGCGCGCGGCTTCGCGGCACTGCGTTTCGTCCGTCCCTGCTTCCGCAGCGCTGCGCATTCAAGCGCCCCTGGGGAAGGCGGCGCTGCAGGCAACGGCGTGCCGGCGCCCATCGCCGGAATCCGGATCCGGCTTGCGCGGCCACGCAGCGATAGTGGCCGCCGTGCAAGCGGCCATCGGGCAAGCAGGACTGCGGAAAGACTGCGCACCACCCATGCATCCGGCCCCGGGGCCACGCGACGAGGGGCAGGATACCCCGCGTCGCGCCATGACCCGCACCGCTACTGCGAGCGCAGCGCCTCGATCGGGTCCAGTTGCGAAGCCTTGCGGGCCGGGTAGTAGCCGAAGAACAGGCCGGTGGCAATGGAGAACGCCGCGGCCAGGCCCACCACCTTGCCGTTGAGCGCCACCGGCAGGTCGCTGAAGCGCCCCACCAGCAGCGCACCGACCACGCCGATGGCGATGCCGATGACGCCGCCGATCAGCGAGATCAGCATGGCCTCGGCCAAGAACTGCCGGCGCACGTCCGAAGGCCCGGCGCCCACCGCCATGCGCAGGCCGATTTCCTTGATCCGTTCGGTCACCGACACCAGCATGATGTTCATGATGCCGATGCCGCCGATGACCAGGCAGATGGTCGCCACCGCGCCCAGCAGCTTGGACATCAGGTTGGTGGTGGCGGTGCGGGTGGCGACGATCTCGCTGATGTTGCGCACGTTGAAATCGTCCTCGTCGCCCGGGCCGATGCGGTGGCGCTGGCGCAGCAGCGATTCCACCTCGCCCTGCACGTAGTCCAGGTCCTTGGCGTCGGTGACGGTCAGCGCGATCTGCATCACCGCGCCGGCCGGCAGGCCCATGGCACCCATCAGTCGGCGCCGGCCGGTCTCCAGCGGCACCATCACCACGTCGTCCTGGTCCTGGCCGAAGCCGCCCTGCCCCTTCAGCGCCAGCGTGCCGGCCACGGTGAACGGCACCCGGCCCAGGCGGATCGTCTGGCCCACGCCGCTCTCGTCGCCGAACAGCGTCTTGCGCACGGTCTCGCCCAGGATCACCACCTTGTTGGCGCTGGAATAGTCCTGGGCGTCGAAGCCTCCGCCGTTGGCGAGGGTCCAGCCGTTGATCTCGAAGAAGTCCGGCTGCACGCCCTGCCAACTGGTCGAGGCGTTGTTCTCCGCGTACACCACCTGGGTGTTGCCGCGCAGCGCGCCTGCCACGTATTGCACTTCCGGGATCTGCTCGCGGATGGCCTCGGCGTCGCCTTCCTTCAGGCTGTAGAAGCTGCTGCCGCTCTGCCGCGCGCCGCCGCCCGGGCCCCGGCGCGCGCCGGGGTTCACGTCCAGCCGCTGCGAACCCAGCCCGGATACCAGCTTGTCGATCTCCTGCTGCGTGCCCTGGCCCACCGACACCATCACGATCACCGCCGCGATGCCGATGATCACGCCCAGCGAGGTCAGCGCGCTGCGCATCCAGTTGCCGCGCAGCGCGAAGACCGCGGTGCGCAGGACGTCGAGGAAAGTCATGCGGAAGCCTCCTGCGCGAACAGCTCGCCGTCGCGCATCACCACCGTGCGGTCGGCGTGCGCGGCGACCTCGGCGTCGTGGGTGATCAGGATGACGGTGTGGCCCTCGTCGCGCAGGCGCTTGAACAGGGCCAGGATCTCCTCGCCGGTCCGGCTGTCGAGCGCGCCGGTGGGCTCGTCGGCCAGCAGGATGGGCGGGTGATTGATCAGCGCGCGCGCGATCGCCACGCGCTGCTGCTGGCCGCCGGACAGCTCGTTGGGCCGGTGCCCGGCGCGCTCGGCCAGGCCCACGGCCGCCAGCGCCTGGCGCGCGCGTTCGCTGCGCTCGTGCGGCGGCACCTGCGCGTAGCCCAGCGGCATGGCGACGTTCTCCAGCGCGTTGAGGCGGGTGAGCAGGTGGAAGCCCTGGAACACGAAGCCGATCTTGTCCAGGCGCAGCCGCGCCAGTTCCTCCGCGTCCAGCCGGGAGACGTCCTGGCCGTCGCAGTGGTAGCTGCCGGCGGTGGGCGTGTCCAGGCAGCCGATCAGGTTCATCAGCGTGGACTTGCCGGAACCGGACGGCCCCATGATGGCGACGAACTCGCCGCGCTCCACCCGCATGTCCACGCCCTTCAGCGCGACCACTTCGGCCTCGGTGCCGGCGGAATAGACCTTGCGCAGGCCGCGGATGTCGATGACCGGCACCGCGGCGGCGTCGGCGGCCGCGCTCATTCCTTGGCCCGCTCGCCGGTCACGATCTCGTCGCCGGCCTGCAGGCCGCCGCCGGACACCTCGGTGCTGGTGCCGTCGCTGGCGCCGATCCGCACCATCACCGGTTGCGGCTTGCCGTCCACCAGCTTGTACAGCGCGCTGCGCTTGGCGTTGACCAGCGCGCCGAGGGCGGCGTCCCACTGCTTCTGCTGCGCGGCATCCAGGGTGGCGCGGAACGCGGCGAAGTCCTCTTTCATGCGCGCGGCCATGCGCTGGCGGATCTGCGCCTGCACGTTGCCGGCATTGTTACCGCCGCCCGCCGCCATCATCCCGGGCGGCCCGAAACCGCCGCCGCCCTGCTGGCCGGTGCGGCGGGCTTCCTGGCGCTGGCGCACCTCCGCCAGGGCCGTGTCGAAGGCGGCCTGCTGGCTGGCGTCGAGCTTGAGTTCGGCCGCCGTGCGCGCCAGGTCGTCGGCCAGACCGCCGCCCGCGCGCGGCTGGCCGGACGGCTGCGCCTGCTGGCGCTGCGCCGGCGCGCCGAAGCCGCCCACGGTGTTGTCGGTGGGCTTGTAGCGCAGCGCGGCGTTGGACACCTTGAGCACGTCGTCGCGCTTGCTGACCTCGATCTCGGCGTTGACGGTCAGGCCCGGCAGCAGGGTGCCGTCCGAATTGTCCACGCTGACCACTACGGGATAGGTCACCACGTTGTTGGTGGTGGTCGCCGCCAGGCGCACCTGCTGCACCCGGCCGTGGAACTGGCGGTCGGCGAAGGCGTCCACGGTGAACGTCACCGTCTGCCCTTCCCGCACCTGGCCGATGTCGGCCTCGTCGACGGTGAGCTCGATCTTCATCTTGCTCAGGTCCTCGGCGATGGTGAACAGCTCCGGTGCCTGCAGGCTGGCCGCCACCGTCTGGCCCGGCTCGATGCTGCGGGTCAGCACCACGCCGTCCACCGGCGAGCGGATCACCGTGCGCTCCAGGTTGACGCGGGTGGTCTGGGTGGAGGCGGTCTGCTGGCGGATGCTCGCCTGCGCCGCGTTGACCTGCGCGCGTGCCTGGTCCAGCGACGCCCGGGCCAGGTCCACGTCGCTCTGGGCGACCAGCTTCTGGCGGCCCAGGTCGGCCTTGCGGCGGTAGTCCAGCTCGGCGTTGGCCAGCGTGGCCTGCGCCTGCCGCAGGTTGGCCTGGGCGTTGGCGATCTGCGCGTTGCCCTGGGCGATCTGCGCCTCGTAGGTGCTGGGATCGATGCGCGCCAGCACCTCGCCCTTCTTCACCTCGCTGTTGTAGTCCACCAGCACTTCGGTGACCTGGCCGGAGATCTGGCTGCCCACGGTGACGGTGGAGATGGCGCTGAGCGTGCCGGTGGAGGAAATCGCCACGCGGATGTCGCCGCGCTCCACGGCGGTGGTGCGGTACGCCCCTTCGGCGGACGCGGCGCGCTGCGTTTTCCAGTACCACAGGCCGCCGCCGGCCAGGGCCGCGACCACGGCGCCGGCGAACAGGCGGGGGAACAGGGAGGAGGTCTTGCGGGAAGGGCTGCGCGCGGGCTGGCTCATGCGACGAGTCGGCTGGGAGGGGGTGGAAGACAGGGGCGATAACGTACCAGAGGCCCGCCGGTTGACAGCCGCGCATCCCCCCTTGCGGACTGGACTACGGAACGAAGCGGATGGTCGCGGAGGTGCCGTGGCCGAGCTCGCTCTCCAGTTCGACCTTCCAGCCGAAGCGCTCGCACAGGCGGCTGACGATGGACAGGCCCAGGCCGCTGCCGTGCGGGCGCGTGGGGTCGGCGCGGTAGAAGGGCTCGAACACCCGCGCCATCGATTCGGCGGTCATGCCCACGCCGGTGTCGCGCACCACGATCCGGTCCGGCTCCAGCACCACGTCGATGCGGCCGCGGTCGGTGTAGCTGCAGGCGTTGCGCAGCAGGTTGCTGACCACCACCTGGAACACCCGCGGCGGCGCGTGCAGGCGCGGCTTGGCGTGCAAGGTGACCTCCAGGTCCACCGGTTTGTTGATCAGCAGGGCGCGGGCGTTCTCGGCCTCGTCCAGCACGATGTCGCCGACGTCGAAGTCCTCGCTCTGCGGTTCGACCTCGGCCTCGCGCGCCAGGATCAGGAAGGCGTCGATCACCGCCTCCATGTCGCGCCCGGCGCGCTGGATGCGCTGCAGCGAGCGCGCCACCCGCGGCGGTGCGTCCTCGGCCATGGCCATGTCGGTGGCCACCCGGATCACCGTCAGCGGCGTGCGCAGCTCATGGCTGGCGTCGCGGGTGAAGTCGCGCTCGCGCGCGACATGCGCGGTGACGCGCTGGGCCAGCCCGTGCAGGGCCGACGCCAACTGGCGCGCCTCGCCCTGCACGTCCTTGGGCAGGCGGTCGGCGGCCAGGCCGCTGACGTCGGGGCGGCGCGGATCCCATTCGGCCACCTGCCGCGCCAGCCAGCTCACCGGCGAGACCAGCCGCTTGGACGCGCGGTAGGTCAGCCAGGACACCAGGTAGATCGCCACCAGGGTCATGATGATCGGCACGGTGCCGAAGTAGAACGCCACCCGCTCGGCCTGCGAGCGCAGGAAGACCAGGTACAGCCGGCCCGGCGGCTGTTCGTCCACCAGCACCAGCATGTCGTCGTTCTTCAGCTCGTGGAAGCCCGGCTTGAGCGCGCGCAGGTTTTCCGGCAGCACCAGGTTGGAATGCCCCTTCAGCACCAGGTAGCCGCGCATGTTGTAGGTGTTGGGCGGCGGCTGCGCCGTGGACGTGCTGTAGAGCTGCCAGAAGTGCGCCGCCTCCTCCTGCAGGGCGGTGTTCATCAGGCTGTGCTTGATCACCGCCGAGATGAGGTACACGCCCAGGACGATGGCCAGGCTGATCATCACCGCCTGCAGGATGAAGGCGATGCGGAGTTTGCGGGGCAGGCCGTGGCGCATCGGAAGACCGTCGGGCGAAGGCCGGAGTATGCCGCGGGCCCGCGGGCAAAGTCAGCCGATGTCCGCGATACGGTAACCGGCGCTCTGCACCGTGTGCAGCAGCGGCTTGTCGAACGGCTTGTCGATGACCTTGCGCAGGTTGTACAGGTGGCTGCGCAGGGTGTCCGAGTCCGGCAGGCCGTTGCCCCAGATCTCGCGCTCGATCTCCTGCCGGGTCACCACCCGGGGCGACTCGCGCATCAGGATGGTCAGCAGGCGCAGGCCGATGGGCGAGAGCATCAGCTCGGTGCCGCCGCGGGTGGCGCGCATGCTGACCGGGTCCAGCGCCAGGTCGGCCACCTTCAGCACCTCCGCGCCCACCTGCCGGCGCTCGCGGCGGATCAGGGCGCGCAGGCGCGCCTCCAGCTCCTGGATGGCGAAGGGCTTGGTCAGGTAGTCGTCGGCCCCGGAACTCAGGCCGGTCAGTTTGTCGTCCAGGGTGTCGCGCGCGGTCAGCATCAGCACCGGGGTGGACTTGCGCGCCTCGTTGCGCAGGCGCTTGCAGACCTCCATGCCGTCCAGCCGCGGCAGCATCAGGTCCAGCACCAGCACGTCGTAGCTGTTCTCCACCGCCAGGCGGTAGCCGTCCAGTCCGTCGGTCGCATAGTCCACTTCGAAACCGCGGCCTTCCAGGTATTCCCCGATCATCTCGGAAATGTTGCGGTTGTCTTCCACCACCAGCACCAGACCCGCGGTTTCCTGACTGTGTCGCATGACAGCTCCTTGAGAGGCTTCAGGTTTGTGAAGCTACGGGGGTCAGGGTAGAGGCCGCGTGAAGGCGCCACCTCCATTCAGCCGGCAGTTGGATTAGGCTTCGCCATCCTTCCCCGACCGCCCCGCCATGATCGAACGCATCCTGCCCCTGTTCCTGCTGCTGGCTTCCAACATCTTCATGACCTTCGCCTGGTACGGGCACCTGAAGTACAAGTCCGCACCGCTGTTCATGGCGATCCTGGCCAGTTGGGGCATCGCGTTCTTCGAATACAGCCTCATGGTGCCCGCCAACCGCATCGGCAGCGGGGCCTACTCGGTCGTGCAGTTGAAGACCATCCAGGAGATCCTGACCCTGCTGGTGTTCGCCGGCTTCAGCACCTGGTACCTGGGACAGCCGCTGAAGTGGAACCACTACGCGGCGTTCGCGCTGATCGTGGGCGCGGCGTTCCTGATGTTCTACGAGTGAGATGCGGGAACGGGGAATGAGGAACGGCAACGACAGGTTCCTGCCGCCTCATCGTTGCGCACTGCGCGAAGGCATCCGGAACAGCGGAAAGCCGTAACGGCTCAACCAAGCCTCATCCCCGGCTCCCCGTTCCCGGTTCCCGCCCTTCAGAACCTGATCCGCCCGGTCAGGATGTCCTTGAACATCACCCAGTCCCCGGCGAAGGAATAGAACGGGTGCTTGAAGGTCGCCGGGCGGTTCTTCTCGAAGAAGAAATGCCCCACCCAGGCGAACGCGTAGCCGCAGACCAGCGCCGCCAGCAGCCAGCGCAGGTCACCTCGCGCCACCGCCAGCGCGGCGAAGGCCAGGGCGCCGCAACTGCCGATGAAATGCAGCCGGCGCGAAGTGCGGTTGCTGTGCTCGCTCAGGTAGAACGGATAGAACTCGCGGAAACTGGCGAAGCGGCTCATGTCCCCTCCCAGGGTCAGGCGGCGCGCGGCGCGAACATGATCACCGCCATGCCGGCCAGGCACAAGCCGGCGCCCAGCAGGTCCCAGCGCGTGGGCCTGACCGCATCCACCGCCCACAGCCAGAAGATCGCCATCGTGATGTAGACCCCACCGTAGGCCGCGTACACGCGCCCCGACGCCGTGGGGTGCAGGGTCAGCAGCCACGCGAACAGCGCCAGGCTGGCCGCCGCCGGCAACAGCAGCCAGGCCCCGCCGCCCTTGCGCAACCACAGGTACGGGAGATAGCAGCCGACGATCTCGGCCAGCGCCGTGGCTATGAACAACAGCAGGGTCTTCATGCGCACAGCGTAGGGCGCGCCCCGGTGCACCGCCAGTCCTGTGCGCCATGGGGTTCCGCCCCGTCGTCATTCCCGCGCAGGCGGGAACCCAGTGACTTCCATGCCGGCGTCCGAAACGCACTGGATTCCCGCCTGCACGGTAATGAAGGTCCAGTGGTGCGGACGAGTAACAGACGGCGAATGACCGCTACGAAGGGCTGACGGCTACGAAGAACCGCCACGAATGGCGGACTGCAAGCCGGGCGCAGTACCCCGGCCAGCAACCGGGACTCCACTACTCCACGCACCGCGCTCAGTCCCCGCCGCGCTCCTGCAGCTTGACCCGCTGCCACAGCGCTTCCTGCTGCTCCAGCGAAAGCGCGGGCATCGCCGTACCGTCGGCGGCCGCCAGCGCTTCCATCGCGCGGAAGCGGCGTTCGAACTTCAGGTTGGCGCGGCGCAGGGCGCCGCCGACGTCCACCTTGGCGTGCCGCGCCAGATTGGCGGCGACGAACAGCAAATCGCCGATCTCGTCCTCCAGCCGCACCTCGCGCTCGGGCGACGGCGCGGCGACGAGTTCGGCGCGGACTTCCTCGATCTCTTCGTGCAGTTTGTCGATCACCGGCCCGGTATCCGGCCAGTCGAAGCCCACGCGCGCGGCGCGCGATTGCAGCTTCACCGCGCGCTGCCACTCGGGCAGGCCGCGCGAGACGCCCGCCAGCGCCGAGGTGTCCGCCTCACCCGCGGCCTCGCGCTCGGCGCGCTTGATCGCCTCCCAATTGGCCGTCTGCGCCTCGGCGTCGGCGAACGAGGCGTCGCCGAACACGTGCGGATGCCGCCGCACCATCTTGTCGCAGATCGCGTCCACCACGTCGTCGAACGCGAACGCGCCCTGCTCCTGCGCCATCCGCGCGTGGAATACCACCTGCAGCAGCAGGTCGCCCAGTTCGTCCTTCAGCGCCGGCAGGTCGCCGCGGTCGATGGCGTCGGCGACCTCGTAGGCTTCCTCGATGGTGTACGGCGCGATGGTGGAGAAATCCTGCTCCAGGTCCCACGGGCAGCCGCCGTCGGGATCGCGCAGGCGGGCCATGACGGCCAGCAATCGGGCGATGCCGCGGTCAGGCGATGCGGGCATGTCCATGGCCGTTCCCGTCGTGCGCGTGTGCCAGCCAGTCGCGCCAGGGCAGCGTCATGTCGCCCATGGCGATGAAATCACCGTTGAGCAGCGTTTCGCGGCGGTTGTAGCGGAAGGCGCGGCCGTCCGGCGCCAGCAGCGCGCCGCCGGCGGCCTCCAGCACGCACTGGGCGGCGGCGGTGTCCCACTCGCTGGTGGGGCCGAAGCGCGGATACACGTCCAGCGCGCCCTCGGCGATGCGGCAGAATTTCAGCGACGAGCCCAGCGCGACTTCCTCGATCGGCCCCATCGCGTCCAGGAACGCCTGCGTGCGCGCGTCGCGGTGCGAGCGGCTGGCGGCGACCTTCAGCTTGCCGGTAGCCGGCGCGCGGGTGCGGATGGGGGTGTCGACCTCGCCCACCCGGCGGTAGGCGTTGCGGCCCTGGCGGGCGTGCCAGGTCTCGCCGGTCACCGGCGCGTGCACGACGCCGAAGATGGGCTCGTTCTGTTCGACCAGGGCGATGTTGACGGTGAACTCGCCGTTGCGCTTGATGAACTCGCGGGTGCCGTCCAGCGGGTCCACCAGCCAGTAGGTCGGCCACTGGCTGCGCTCGGCCCACGGAATGTCGGCGGCTTCCTCGGACAGCACCGGCCACTGCGGCGTCAGCCGGCGCAGGCCGTCGCTGATCACGCGGTGCGCGGCCAGGTCGGCGGCGGTCAGCGGGCTGTCGTCGGTCTTGCGCTGGACGTCGAATGCGTCGCGGTACACGGCCATGATCGCCTCGCCCGCTTCGCGGGCGATGACGACGACGGCTTCGTGAAGGTCGATGGTCATGCCACTCATGCGTTCTGCAGCAGCCATTCGCGGGCGATGAACAGCGCCGCCAACGAACGACCTTCCGAAAAATCCTCGCGCAGCATCAACCGGTCGAGGTCTTGCAACTTCCAGGGCACTACTTCCAGCTCCTCGGGTTCGTCCCCGGGCAGGCGCTCGGGGTACAGGTCTCGGGCCACCACCAGCCAGGACTGGTGGCTCATGTAGGTAGGCACCAGGCTCAGGCTGCGCAGCACCTCGATGCGGCGCGCGCCGTAGCCGGCTTCCTCCTTCAATTCGCGGTCCGCGGCCTGCTCGGGCGTCTCGCCCGCATCGATGCGGCCCTTCACCAGCCCCAGTTCGTAGCGGTGCACGCCGGCAGCGTACTCGCGCACGAGCAGCACGGTGTCCGCGTCGATCATCGGCACCACCACCACGGCGCCGTGGCCGTGCGCCTTCAGGCGATGGTAGCGGCGGCGTTCGCCGTTGCTGAACTCCAGGTCCAGTTCCTCGACCAGGCGATCGGCGGGGCCTTCGGCGCGCTCGGTGATGCCGTGGATGGTGGGCAGGCGGGTCATGGGGACGGGGCGCCGCGTTGGCCCTGCCTGGCGCAGGTGCGGGGACTCGGACGGGCCTGGACCGATATCATGGGGAAATGCGACAACCGAATCATCAAGCCGGCATCGTAGCAGAGGCCGAAGACTGGCGCGCCCGCGACCTCTCGGTGCTGTGGCATCCCTGCACCCAGATGCGCGAACACCCGCACACCCTGCCGCTGGTGCCCATCGCCCGCGGCGAGGGCGCGTGGCTGGTCGGCCACGACGGCACGCGCTATCTGGACGCCGTAAGCAGTTGGTGGACCAACCTGTTCGGCCACACCGAGCCGCGCATCGCCGCCGCCGTCGCCGCGCAGGCGCAGGCGCTGGAGCAGGTGATGCTGGCCGGATTCACCCACGCGCCAGCGGTGGAACTGGCCGAACGCCTGCTGGCGGTGGCGCCGCGCCAGCCCGACCGTGCGCCGCTGGCCAAGGTGTTCTACGCCGACAACGGCTCGGCCGGCGTTGAAGTGGCGCTTAAGATGGCCTTCCACTGGTTCCACAACCGCGGCGAGCACCGGCGGACGAAGTTCATCGCACTCGAAAACGGCTACCACGGCGAGACCCTGGGCGCGCTGGCGGTGGGCGACATCCCGCTGTACCGCCGGGTGTACGCGCCGCTGCTGGCCGAGGCGCTGTTCGCGCCCTCGCCCGACGCCTGGCTGGCCGGGCCTGGCGAATCCGCGGCCGATTGCGCCGCGCGCGCCGCCGATGCGCTGGCGGCGCTGCTGGAGCGGCACCCCGGCGAAGTCTGCGCGGTGATCGTGGAGCCGCGCGTACAGTGCGCCGGCGGCATGCGCATGCACCATCCTGACTATCTGGCGCGGCTGCGCGAACTCTGCGACGCCAGCGGCGCGTTCCTGATTGCCGATGAAATCGCGGTGGGCTTCGGCCGCACCGGCACCCTGTTCGCCAGCGAGCAGAGCGGGGTGATGCCGGACCTGCTGTGCCTGTCGAAGGGCCTGACCGGCGGTTTCCTGCCGCTGGCGGCGGTGCTGGCGACGCAGGCGATCTACGACGGCTTCCTCGACGACAGCCGCGAGCGCGCCTTCCTGCATTCGCACAGCTACACCGGCAACCCGCTGGCCTGCGCCGCGGCGCTGGCTTCGCTGTCGATCTTCGACAGCGACGATGTGCTGGCACGCAACCGGGCGACGGCGCAGGCGATGGCGGCGCTGGCCGAACCGCTGGCTGCCCACCGCCACGTCGCCGACGTACGCCAGGCCGGCATGGTGCTGGCGTTCGAACTGACCCAGGGCGGCGACAAGGCCACGCCCTTCCCCGCCGCCGCCCGCATCGGCCTGAAAGCCTATCGCGCGGCGCTGGCGCGCGGCGTGGTGCTGCGCCCGCTGGGCGACGTGCTGTACTGGATGCCGCCGTACTGCGTGGACGAGCAACAATTGCAGCTATTGGCCGACGTGACCCGCGCGGCGATCGACGAGGCGACGGCGTGATGCGCCGCCTTTGCAGCCACCCCCTATCCTGCAGGAGGGGCTTCAGCCCGCGCCGCGACACCATATCCATCGCCACGATGACGAGCGCCCCGCAGCGCGCCCGTTCGGCAAACGGTAGCGTTGGTCCTGTCAGACATAAGGTCGGAGCTGAAGCCCCTCCTGCAAGGAATCTCCGATGCGCCTGACCCGTTGCTTCGTCGAACTGCCGCTGCGCGCGGGCACGCGGCTCACACTGCCCGAATCCGCCGCCAACCACCTGGCGCGCGTGCTGCGCCTGCGCGAGGGCGACGACTGCGTGCTGTTCAACGGCGACGGCCACGACTACGCGGCGCGGCTGGCCGTGGTGGGCAAGCGCGAGGTGACCGCCGACGTGCTGTCCGCGCTGGCGGTGGACAACGAATCGCCGCTGCGCGTCACTCTGCTGCAAGGCATCGCGCGCGGCGAGAAGATGGACCTGATCCTGCAGAAGGCGACCGAGCTGGGCGTGGCCGAGGTGCTGCCGGTGGTGTCCGAGCGCACCGAGGTGAAGCTGGACGCCGAGCGCGCGGAGAAGCGCCTGGCGCACTGGCGCAGCGTGGTCGTGTCCGCCTGCGAGCAGAGCGGGCGCGCGTGCCTGCCCGGCATCGCCGCACCGCGCGCGCTGGCCGAGGCCGCGCGCGCCTGCGACGCCGCGGCCACACGCCTGTTGCTCGATCCCGCTGGCGAACACGCCCTGGCGACGCTGCCCGCGCCGGCGGCCGGCGTGATCGTCGCCATCGGCCCGGAAGGCGGCTGGTCGCCGCGCGACCGCGAAACCCTGCATGCGGCCGGCTTCACCGGCCTGCGCCTGGGCCCGCGCATCCTGCGCACGGAAACCGCGGGCCTGACCGCCATCGCCGCCCTGCAATCGCGCTTCGGCGATCTGTAGGGTGTGCGCTTCGGCTCGTGCTGCGCGTTCATCGGGACCGGGGACCGGGGACCGGGGACCGGAGGTCAGAGGTCAGAGGTCAGAGGTCGTAGGGAGATCGTGAGTCGTGGGATTTCGGGGCGCGGCGACGCGGAGCGGGATGCCGGTCGCCCGGACGTGAGCGGCAAGGCGCTTCGTGCTTCGGCCTCACATCTCGACGGGTTCGCTGGACGGAGGGCCCCTGCGCACGATGCAGCCAGGCTGATGGGGGCCGGCTTCCGCTGGGGCGATGGCGCCTTCGCTCTACGGTGTGTCATTCACGGGTGGAAACGATCTGCACCGCGCATCGTCATGCGCGCCTTGCGCTCTTGTGCTTCTTGCGCAACGCACCGGCGCGGTCCGTTTGAATCATGGAGCCCTGTCGGCGACACCATGCGTGTGCGCAACCCGGGCCACACCACGACGCCCTGGACGCCACGAAGAAGATCCGGGTACCGCAAGCATCGGCCGGCCACGTGCGGCCGACTCACGCTAGCTGCCCTGCTTCGGCGGTCTCGGCCAGCCTCTGCCGCCCCTATCGCTTCAGGCCGCCTGCGCCAGCGCCTGGCCGATCATGTTCTCGACGACTTCCAGGTCTGGCAGCACGGCGGCTTCGTCGCCCAGCAGCACGCGCACCTTCACGCCGGTGGGCAGGTCTTCCTCGGTGGCGTCGGCCAGCAGGCCGTCGCGCGGCACCGACACCAGGCGCGGGAACGAGGGCGTGAGCAGGGCGAAATAGGGGCGCTCGGCGTTGCCGCTCAGCGCCTTGAGCACGACGATCTTGCTGTTGAGGGCGACCGGGTCGGCGGGGTTGCCGGACAGCCGGCCGAACGCCACCACCGGCACCGGCCAGCCGTGCCAGTCGATCCGGCCCGGCAGCCACGCCGGCATGCCGTCGATGGGTTCCACCGGCGCGCGCGTCAGCACTTCGGCCACGGTGGCGTTGGGCAGCAGCAGGCGGTATTCGCCGGCCTGGATCAGCACGCCGCGTATTTCGTCGTGGGAATGGGCCATCGTGTCGTCCTCAGAACCAGCGTTCGATCAGCAACTGCGCCAGTTGCGCGGGCGTGCCCAGGGCGCCGCCGCGCGCGGCCAGCGCCTTGGGCGCGGCCGGGTCGTAGCAGCCGTCCGCCGATTGCCCCAGCGCCTGCGCGCCCTGCCCGGCCAGCGTGGCGGCGGCATCGACCAGGGTCATGTCGCTGCCGCTGAGCAGCAGCACCGCGGTGTCCGCCGGCGGAAGGCGCGACAACGCCTCCGCCAGGTCCGCGCCGGCGGCGAACGCCACGCCACCCTTGTCGGCCACCGGCACCACTTCGCCCGGCAGCACGTAGACGTGCCCGGACTCGGCGGCCTTGCCGGCCTCGGCCAGCGACACCGGCATCGGCGAGACGCGCTCCATCTGCCGCACCAGGTTGTCGTAGCGGCCGCCGTCCAGGCGCAGGTGCACCAGCACCGGCTTGGGGAATTCGGCGGGCAGTTCGGTCAGCAGCTTGCGCACGGCGTCCGGGCCGCCGATGCCGGCGAACACCAGCACCGCGCCCGGCGCGCGCGCGCCGGCGCCTTCGCCCGGCTCCAGTTCCACCAGCGACAACTCCAGCTTGCCCACGGGCAACGGCGGCGGCGCGGCGGACTCCTGGGGCGGCGGCGGCGCGGGAGGCTGGGCCTGCGCGGCGGCGTTGCGCAACCAATCGTCGGCGTCGATCACTTCGCCGAACCCCGCGCGCTCCTGCACCGCGGGCGCGACGGAGAAGGCGAAATCGTCGCTGGGCAGGTCCAGTGCCAGGTCGGCGGCTTCCTGCAGGTAGGGCGAGATCTCCTCGCCGGCGTGCAGTTGCGCGGGGGTGACGGGGCGGCCGGGCTCCAGTTGCAGGGAGACTTCCTCCTCGCGGCCCGGCGGCAGTACGTCCTGGTGGCCGTGCAACTTGGCGGCCAGGTGGCGGCCCCAGCGCTGGGCGTCCCAGCCCTGCCGGCGCGCGGCCAGTTCGGCCTCGTCGTAGATCACCACCACGGCGGGATCGTGCAGCAGGGCGTCGAAGCGCTCCAGGCTGTCCTCGATGGCCGGCTCCAGCGCCACCAGCACGGCCTGCGGCGCGCTGTCGCGCAGGGTGTCGCCGTCCAGCGCGTTGGGGTCGTCTTCCAGCACGATCTCGGCGCCGGCCTCGTGCAGCGCCACGCGCAGGCGTTCGCGCGCCTCGCCCGGGCGCGCCAGCAGGGCGACGCGTTTGGCTTCACTCACGGACACGGGCGATTCCCAGCAGGTCGTAGACGTTGCGCATCAGGTCCAGCTCCTGGTACGGCTTGCCCAGGTAGCGCTGCACGCCAATGTCGAAGGCGCGCTGGCGGTGCTTGTCGCCGGTGCGCGAGGTGATCATCACGATGGGCACGTCCTTGAAGCGCGGATCGGCCTTCATCGCGGTGGCCAGCTCGTAGCCGTCCATGCGCGGCATCTCGATGTCCAGCAGCATCAGGTCGGGCACGCGCTCTTCCAGCTTCTCCAGCGCTTCCACGCCGTCGCGCGCGACGGTCACCTCGAAGTTGTGGCGCTCCAGCACGCGGCCGGTCACCTTGCGCATGGTCAGCGAGTCGTCCACCACCATCACCAGCGGCACGCGGCGCTGCTCGACGGTGGCGGCGGGCTGTTCGGGCTGGGCCGGCTGCGCCAGGTGGCGGCGCACCAGCGGCGCGGCGTCCAGGATCACCACCACGCTGCCGTCGCCGGTGATGGTGGCGCCGTAGATGCCCGGGATGGAGGCGATCTGCGGGCCGACCGGCTTGACCACGATCTCGCGGTTGCCCAGCACCTGGTCCACCGCCACCGCGGCACGCAGGTCGCCCGAGCGCACCAGCAGCAGCGGCACCTGCGGCTGGCCTTCGGCCTTGGCCGGGCCTTGGCCGACCAGGTGGCCCAGGTTGTAGAGCGGATAGTCCTCACCGGCGTAGTGGTAGCTGCCGACGCCGGCGCTGAAGCGCGCGTGGCTGATGCGGCCGATGCCGCTGACCGCCGCCACCGGCACCGCGAATTGGGTCTCGCCGATCTGCACGAACACCGCCTGGCTGACCGCCAGCGTCTGCGGCAGGCGCAGGATGAAGGTGGCGCCCTGGCCGGGGACGGACATGATCTCCAGCGAGCCGCCGAGCTGGCGCACTTCGTTGTGGACCACGTCCATGCCCACGCCGCGGCCGGCCAACTGGCTGACCTGGTCGTAGGTGCTGAAGCCCGGCTCCAGGATCAGCCGGTCCAGTTCGGCGTCGGACAGCACCGCGTCCGGCGGCACCAGGCCGCGCTGTTCGGCGCGGCGGCGGATGGCGGCGCGGTCCAGGCCGGCGCCGTCGTCGGACACCACCAGCACCATTTCCGAACCCTCGCGGCGCAGCGCCACGTGCACCGTGCCCTCTTCCGGCTTGCCGGCCTTGCGGCGCTCCTTCGGCGTCTCCAGGCCGTGGGCCACGGAGTTGCGCAGCAGGTGCTCCAGCGGCGCGGTCATGCGGTCCAGCACGTTGCGGTCCATTTCGCCGTGGGTGCCGGAGACCTGCAGGTTGACCTGCTTGTGGGTCTCGCCGGCGGCCTGGCGCAGCACGCGGCGCAGGCGCGGCACGATGCCCTCGAACGGCAGCATGCGCGCGCGCATCAGGCCGTCCTGCAGTTCCGAACTGACGCGCGACTGCTGTTGCAGCAGGCTGTCGTACTGGCGCGCCAGGTCGTCCAGCACGCCTTGCAGGCCGCTGATGTCGGCGGCCGACTCGGCCAGCGCGCGGCTGAGCTGTTGCAGGGTGGAGAAGCGGTCCAGTTCCAGCGGATCGAAGGTCGGGTCCTGCTTGTCCTGCTCGCGCTGGTAGCGGGCGACGATCTGCGCCTCGGTCTCCAGGTCCAGGCGGCGCAACTGGTCGTGCAGGCGGATGTTGGTGCGGTCCAGTTCGGCCATGGCGCCGCGGAACGCGCCCAACTGCTGTTCCAGGCGCGCGCGGTAGATCGCCACTTCGCCGGCGTGGTTGACCAGCCGGTCCAGCAGGTCGGCGCGCACGCGCACCTGCTCCTGCTGGCCCATCGGGAAGACGTCTTCCTCGGCGTTGGCGGCGGCGGCGGCCGCGGCCTCGGTGTCGATGGGCGCCGACAGCGGCGCCAGTTCGACCGGCGCGGTGGGGGCGGCGGGCGCGGCCGGGGCGGCCGGCAGTTCGATGCCGCGGGCGCGCGCCGTGAACTCGGCGATCATGCCCTCCGGGATGGAGACGGCGCGGCGCGCGGTGACGTGCGCCAGTTGCGTGTGCAGGGCGTCGAAGCCGCGTTCCAGCAGGCGGATCGCCGGGCGATCCAGCTCGGCGCGCTGCGCGGCGATGGATTCCAGCATCGATTCGATGGCGTGGCCCAGGTCGCCCACCGCGTGCAGGCCGGCCATGCGCGCGCCGCCCTTGAGGGTATGCAGGTCGCGCTGCAGGCTGGTGACCAGGGCGCGCTCCTCCGGCGTCTCGCGCAGCTTGGCCAGCAGGTCGTCGGAGTGGTCGAGCAGGTCGTTGCCTTCCTCGATGAAGATCTCCACCAGATCCAGGTCCAGGCCGGTGAGGTCCAGGGCTTCGCCCGGCTCCGGCTGGTCGGCGGCGGCGCTGCTCACGGCATGCTCCTCGGCCTCGTCGGAGGCGACGGCTTCCGGCCCGGTGCCGTCCCCGTCGGCCGGGACCGGTGCGAGGGCGGCGTCTTCCTCGGCGGGCGCTTCGCCCTCGGGTGTTGCTTCAGCGAAGGCTTCTGCGGTTTCGGCTTCGGCTTCGGCTTCGGCTTCGGCTTCGGTGGCTTCAGCTTCGGCGTGGGCTTCGGCTTCGGATTCCGCTTCGAGTTCGGTGCCGGTATCGGCGTCGGCGATCATGGAACCGGCATCGCCGTTGTCGGATGCCTCGGCGGATTCCAGCGCTTCCGCGGTCGCGGCAGCGCTCGTGCCTTCTTCGATGGCGGCGAGGTCGTCGTCCGACGGTGCCGATGCCGCTTCTGCATCGGACAGCGTTTCCGGAGTGGCTTCGCCGTCGGTTCCGGCAACCGCGTCCACATCTGCATCTACACGCGTATCTGCATCGACGCCGGCATCGGTTTCCGCCACGACGGCTTCGCCATCGACGGCGGTCCCGGCATCGTCCAGTCCGAGGCTTTCCTCGTCCCCGGCCAGGACCATCTGGTCCTCGTCCACGAGCGTCAGGCCGCCGGCATCGTCCAGCACCGCCAGTTCCAGCACTTCGGCGTCGAGGGTATCGCCCCCGGCCTCCACGGCTTCGGCATCGCGGCCGGCGTCGGAGTCGGCCTGCTCTTCGATGTAGATAGACGACGACTCGTCCGCCGACGGCAACGCATCGGCATCGGCAGCCAGCGCTTCGGCCGCCTCTTCGCCCGCTTCGATGGCGTCTTCGCCTGCGAACGCATCACCAGCCGTTCCGGCAATGGCGCCTTCGGGGGTCGCGGCCAGCGAAATTTCTTCGGGCGAAGCGGACGGTGCGGATGCGTCGAACGACGACGCGTCGATGCCAGTCGCTGCGGACTGCGCATTGAACCCAGCATCGGTAGGCACCGCGTCTTCCGGCGT
Organism: uncultured Pseudoxanthomonas sp.; assembly: GCA_937975725.1. Classification (GTDB taxonomy): domain Bacteria; phylum Pseudomonadota; class Gammaproteobacteria; order Xanthomonadales; family Xanthomonadaceae; genus Pseudoxanthomonas_A. The sequence goes on from CALJUL010000062.1 coordinate 22,531, forward strand.
CGGTCCGCCCACGTCGCCTTCATGCGCATGCGAACGCGGCACGATGCGGTAGTCGATGTCGTAGAAGGTCACGCCTTCCGCCGAAGCCGGCGGCGCCGCATCGGACGCGGCGGACGGCGCTTCGGCATCAACCAATGTTTCCCCGGCCACAGCGGCGTCGCTGAGGCCGGCGGCGCCTTCGTCCAGGTAGGCGGACAGGTCCAGCGCCGACAGTTCCGCATCGATCGGGGCGACCGGCGGCGGCGTGCCGCCGGTGGTCTGCTCCACGTAGGTGGACTGGCGCGCGTCGTCGACGATGTGCACCTGCTGGCGCAGGTCGGGCAGGCTGTCGCGCAGGTCGGCCAGACGGCCGGCCAGGGCGGTGAACGCGGGGATGCGCGGCGACGGCGCCAGCAACGCGGCCACGCTGCGACGGATGGCCTGGGCGGTGTCCGCCAGCGCGGCCACGCCTTCGGGCGAGGGCGTCTGGCCGGCGGCGAGCAGGCGCTTGACGTACTGCTCGGCCGGCGCGGTGACGCCGGTGATCTCCGGCACGTCGGCCATCGCCAGCGCGCCGTTCATGGTGTGCATGGCGCGCAGCAGTTCTTCGCTCGCCGGCTGCGGCTGCACCTGCGCCTCGAGCAGCCAGGTGTCGACCGTGTCGAGGTGGTTGTCGACCTCGGCTTCCAGGATTTCGCGCAGCACCGCGTCCACCGAGGCGGGGGTGCCTTCCGGTTCGGCGTCGTAGGGAACGGCGGGCGTTTCGTCGCGGGCCGCCGGCGCGGCGACCACGGGCGCTTCGGCGATCTCGGCGTCGATCCCGCCCTCCGGCCGCGCCGCGGGCTCGTCGCTGTAGTGCGCTTCTTCGCCGGCGGCCAGGCGGTCGGCCACGTCCTGCAAGCCGGCCAGGTCGGCGGTCACCGGTCCCTGCCCGCGCAGGGCGGCGTTGAGCTGCGGCAGCGCATCACAGGCCTGGGCCAGCAGCGCCTCTATCGCCGGCGTGGGTTCGCGCGTGCGGTCGAGCACTCGGTTGAGCATGTTCTCGACCTTCCAACTGAACTCGCCCAGGGTCTTGGCGCCGACCAGGCGGCCGCTGCCCTTGAGCGTGTGGAACACGCGGCGGATCGGGCGCAGGCGGTCCAGTTCTTCGGGATTGGCGCGCCAGGCCGGCAGCAACTGCTGCAGGTTCTGGATCTCTTCGTCGAACTCTTCCAGGAAGACGTCGCGGATCTCGTCGTCGATGTCGCTGGAATCGCCGTCGAAGCCGCCCGCCATCGGTTCCGCAGGCCGCGCCGTGACCTCGGCAACCGCATGGCGCAGGTCGGGCACGGACTCGGCGGCGGGTTCCGGACCCGGTTCCGCGGCCGGCGCGGCGGCAGCGACGGCTTCCTCCGCGATGTCGACGGCATCGGCGGCATCCACGACGTCATCGGCATCGGCGCTCTGCGGCGGTGCGGCCGGGGCCGCGGTTTCCGGCGCCGGCGGCGCAGCCGCTTCCTCGAAGCCCACCGGGTCGAACGGATTGTGCGAAGCCGCCACAGCGGACGGCGCGGCGGCTTCCAGCGGCGACAGCGACAGCGCGCTGAAATCGATGGCGGCCGGTGCGGCGGCTTCCGGTGCGGCGGCGGTCACTTCCGCTTCCGCTTCCGCGGGCGCGGCGGCGGCCGGCTCGGCCGGCGCTGCCTCCACGGCCGCTTCCTCGGCCGGCAGCGGCCAGTAGCGCAGCGTTTCCAGGCTGCCGCGGGTGATCTCGAGGATGTCCTCGCGGTTGGGGCGGCGCTCGCGCAGCGCTTCCAGGTAGTACTCCAGGCTGGCCATCGCGTCGGCCAGCGTGTCGAGCTGCTGGCCGCCGGGCACGCGCTTCTTGCCGATCAGTTCGCCGCTGACGTAGCGGCGCACGCCGACGACGTAGTCGCCGGCCTGCGCCAGTTCCAGCATGCGCAGCGCGCCGGCCACTTCGTCCAGCAGGCGCGGGACCTCGGCCAGTTCGGCGTGGTCCCAGTTGGTCTCGATGAAGGCGATGAAGCGCTCGCGCGCGCCGGCGAAGTTGATGATGGCTTCCTGCGCCAGCACTTCGACCGTGCGCTGCGATTCGGCCGCGCTCGGATCGGCGACGGCGCCGTCGCCGCCCAGCCGGTCGACCTGGTCGTCCAGCGAGGCGTCCACGTACAGCAGCGCGCCGGCCACGTCGAGCAGCGTGCCCTCGTCGGCCGGGCGGTGGCCGGCCGCCACTTCGCGCAGGGTGTCGCGCTGCTGCAGCACCACGTCGCGCGCCATGCCCAGGCCCATCATGCCCAGGGTGTCGGCGACGTTGCCCAGCTCGGCGACCTGCGGCTCCAGTTCCTGCGCGTCGCTGTGGGTGCGCAGGTGCAGGTCCAGCGCGTCCTTGACCCGCAGCAGTTCTTCCTTCACCGCGTTGCCGACCGTGTCCAGCAGTTCGCGGTTGCGGCCGCTCAGGCTGCTGCGCGCATGGTCGATCTCGGCCTCGCTGGGCGCGGCGGCGTCGGGCTGCACGCCCGGCGGGAACAGCATGCTCTCGTTGATGCCGGCGGCGCCGCGCGCGGCGCGGATCTCGTTGAGCAGGGGCAGCAGGACGATGGGGATGTCGCGGTGGCCTTCCTGCAGGCGTTCCAGGTAGTCCGGCAGCAGCACCACGCCGCGCATCAGGGTGGCGCAGGCCTCCTCGCGGTCGGCGGTGGCGCCGTCCTGCAGCGCCTTGGACAGCAGTTCCAGTTCCTCGGCCACCATCGCCGGGGCGTACAGCTCCACCATGCGCAGCGTGCCCTGCACCTGGTGCAGGTAGCCGGCGCAGAAGCGCATGCGGCCGGTGTCGGCGGGGCTTTCGACGAAGGCCTCGATCTCCTGCCGCGCCAGCCGCAGGGTCTCGTCCAGCTCGGGCTTCACCCAGCCGAGCACGGCGTGGCTCATGGCTTCGCGCAGCGCGCTCATGCACGGCCTCCGGTGGCGGCGCGGAGGCCGGCGGCCTCGCGCGGCGGTTGGGCGGCGGGGATCAGGGCGTTCATGCGGCGGTCCCCGTGCTCAACCCGGCAGCTTGAAGTCGGCGACCGAGCGGCGCAGGTCCGAGGCCAGTTGCGCCAGGTGGCCGATGGATTCGGCGGTCTGCCCGGCGCCCAGCGAGGTCTGCGAGGTGATCTGGCGGATCACGCCCATGGTCTGGGTGATGTCCTGCGCGGCGGAGGACTGCTGCTGCGCGGCGCTGGAGATGTTGCGGATGAGGTTGTTGAGGTCGTGGGACACGCGCTCGATCTCGCCCAGCGCGGTGCCGGCGTCCTCGGCCAGGCGGGCGCCGGACACCACTTCGGCGGTGGTCTGCTCCATCGAGCTGACCGCCTCGTTGGTGTCGGCCTGGATGGTCTGCACCAGCGATTCGATGCGGCGGGTCGCCAGCGAAGTGCGTTCGGCCAGGCGCTGCACTTCGTCGGCCACCACCGCGAAACCGCGGCCCGCTTCGCCGGCCGAAGCCGCCTGCACGGCCGCGTTGAGCGCCAGGATGTTGGTCTGCTCGGAAATGTCGTTGATCAGTTCCACCACCGAGCCGATCTCCTGCGAGGACTCGCCCAGGCGCTTGATGCGCTTGGAGGTCTCCTGGATCTGGTCGCGGATCTGGTCCATGCCGCGGATGGTCTCGCGCACCACGCCGGCGCCCTCGGTGGCGATCTGCACCGAGCGCTGCGCCACTTCGGCCGACTCGGTGGAGTTCTTCGACACCTGGTCGATGCTGGTGGCGATCTCGCTGATGCGGTCGGAGGCGGTGGTAATCTGGTCGGCCTGGTGGCCGGCGGCCTCGGCCAGTTGCAGCGCGGTGGCCTGGGTTTCCTGGGTCGAGGCCGCCACCTGCACCGAGGTGTCGTTGATCGTGGTCACCAGGTTGCGCAACTCGTCCACGGCGTAGTTGATGGCGTCGGCGATGGCGCCGGTCATGTCCTCGGTCACCGAGGCCTTCACGGTCAGGTCGCCTTCGCCGAGCGAGGAGATTTCGTCCAGCAGCCGCATGATCGCCTGCTGGTTGCGGCTGTTGTATTCCACCTGGGTCTGGTAGCGCACTTCCTGCTCGCGCTGGCGGGTACGGTACAGCGACAGCAGCAGGCCGACGATGGACACCAGCGCCGCGGCGCCGGAGGTGATGCCCAGCCAGAAGTTGGGGAACAGGCGGGTGTCGCGCACCGAGCCGAACGCCGAGAACGCCTGGAACAGGTTGGTGCTGTCCTGGAGCATCTGGCCGGAGCCGTTGGTCAGCGCGGCGGCGGCGGACTGCGCGGCGAACAGGTTGCGCGAGCTGGCCAGGATGGCGTCCAGGTCCTTCTTCATCGTGGCCCACAGCGCCTGCGACTGGTCCAGCGCGGCCAGCGCGCCGGCGTTGCGCACGGGGGCGATGCCCAGGTCGGGGTTGCCGTTGCGCAGGCCCTCGATCACCTGGCCGAACAGTACGGCGTCGCGGCCCAGCGCGTCGCCCGCGGTGGCGGCGCCGGCGCCGCCGGCGCGGATCTCGGTCACGCGGCGGGCCATGGTGCCGGCCAGCACGACCTGCTGCAACGCGCTGTAGATCTGCGAGGACGGCGCGCCGCCGGCGGACATGGCGCGCACCACTTCGTTCAACTGCGCCTGCAACTGCGGCACCTGGGTGGCGAAGCGGTCGGCGTTGCCGGCCAGCGCCAGCACCGCGGCCTCGGAGGCGACGATCTGGTCGGCGTTCTTGCCCAACGGGCTCCAGGTGGCGGTCAGCTTGGCCAGCGGGCCGGAGATGTTGCCCTCGTTGCCATAACTGCTCTGCAGGTAGAGCACGGTCGATTCGATCGCCTGCTTGGTCTCCTTGAACGTCTTGAACGCCTCGGCGTTGCCGGCCACCGCTTCGCGGCCCTGGTTGGCCAACTGCTGCGACAGCACGCGCATGTCCGACGCCCCGGTGCTGGCGCCGGACAGGCGGCTGCCCTTGTAAGTCGAAACGCCGGTGTTGGCGCCGAAGACCAGCACCGACAGCGCCAGCAACAGCAACCAGAAGTTGTTGCCGAAACTGCCGATCTTGCCGGCGCTAGGAGAATCCGTCGCAGTGCTCATCGCTCAACCCCTGGAAATGGTACGTACGGCCGCGTTCAGAGCGCGGCCTGACGGAACTCGGGCGTGCGCGCGAGCAACCCCAGCGCAAACACGCCCCAATGCTGATCGTCGCCGGCAAAGGCGCGATCGATGAAATGCCCGTAGCGACCGTCCGCCAGGTCCCCCGGCTCGACCTGCTGCGACTCGTGGAAGCTGCGCTGGCCGTACAGTTCGTCGATGGTCAGCGCCACGTCGCCGCCGGCCTGGCGCATCACCAGCACGCGCTGGCCTTCGTGCAGCACGGTGCGCTCGCCTTCGAGGAACTGCTTGAGGTCCACCACCGGGAACAGGTTGCCGCGCAGGTTGCCGATCCCCAGCAGCCACGGCTGCGCGCCAGGCACCGGCGTGACCGGCGGCATCGGCACGATCTCGACCACCTCGCCGAAACCGGAGATCAGGCGACGCCTGCCCACCCGGTAGCCCACGCCGCGGTACTGGTCGCGGCCGATATCGCGCGCCGGCTGCGCCACGGCGTGCGCCAGGCTGCGGCGCTCGTATTCGGCCAGCGTGTCGAACGGTGTGCGGATCATCGCCCGCCCCCTGTGCACTCGTTGCGGAAGGTCGCCACGGCGCCAGCCCCTCAGGCGCTGACGTGGGCGCGGATGGCGTCGAGGAGTTCCTCGCGCGTGAACGGCTTGGTCAGGTACTGCTCCGAGCCGACGATGCGTCCGCGCGCCTTGTCGAACAGGCTGTCCTTGGACGAGAGCATGATGACCGGCGTGGACTTGAACACCTGGTTGTTCTTGATCAGCGCGCAGGTCTGGTAGCCGTCCAGGCGCGGCATCATGATGTCCACGAAGATGATCTGCGGCTGCTGGTCGGCGATCTTGGCCAAAGCCTCGAAGCCGTCGGTCGCGGTCACCACCTCGCAACCCTCGCGCTTGAGCAGGGTTTCCGCGGTGCGGCGGATGGTTTTCGAGTCATCGATCACCATGACCCTGAGGCCGTTGAGTCCCCCGGCCTGGCCTTCATTCTGCGTCATTACCTGAGTTCCCCGTGCGCGCGGCGCTTCATAGACGGACCGGCCCCGCTGCGTTGCTACTTATATCCCAATCCCGGCGCGCAGTGTCAAGACGCGCTCCCGGCCGCGCCGCCGCGGCCATGCATCATGTGAACTGTGCCGCAATTTGCCGCGCGCGGCCGATGCGCGGCCCGCGCCTGCGCTCCGCGGTCGCATCCACGCCGGCCTGTTAACATCGCCGCGTCTCCCGCAAGACCATCCCCCATGCCGCTGGACGTCGTCGTCGTCATGGACCCCATCGGGTCCATCAAGATCGCCAAGGACACCACCTTCGCCATGCTGCTGGAAGCCCAGCGGCGCGGCCACCGCCTGCACTACGTGGTGCCGGGGCGGCTGGCGCTGCGCGACGGCCGCGCCTGCGCGCAGGTCGCGCCGCTGGCGGTGAAGGACGACAAGGCCGGCTGGTTCACGCTCGGCCAGCCGCGCATGCTGGACTTCGGCCCGGGCCAGGCGGTGCTGATGCGGCGCGACCCGCCGGTGGACGAGCAGTACCTGTACGACACCCACGTGCTGGGCATCGCCCAGCAGGCTGGCGCGCTGATCGTCAACGACCCGCAGGGCCTGCGCGACTACAACGAGAAGCTGGCCGCGCTGCTGTTCCCGCAGTGCTGCCCGCCCACCCTGGTCAGCCGCGACCCGGCCGCGCTCAAGGCCTTCGTCGCCGAGCATGGCGAAACGGTGCTCAAGCCGCTGGACGGCATGGGCGGGCGCTCGATCTTCCGGGTGAAGGCCGGCGACCCCAACACCAACGTGATCCTGGAGACCCTGGTCGGCGACGGCCGGCTGACCCTGGCGCAGCGCTTCATCCCCGGGATCAGGGACGGCGACAAGCGCGTGCTGCTGGTGGACGGCGAGCCGGTGGACTACGCGCTGGCGCGCATCCCGCAGGGCGACGAGTTCCGCGGCAACCTGGCCGCCGGCGGCCGCGGCGAGGGCCGCCCGCTGAGCGAGCGCGACCGCTGGATCGCCGCCCAGGTCGGGCCGGAGATGAAGCGGCGCGGCATGCTGTTCGTCGGCCTGGACGTGATCGGCGACTACCTGACCGAGGTCAACGTCACCAGCCCCACCTGCGTGCGCGAGCTGGACGCGCAGTTCGGCCTGAACATCGCCGGCCTGCTGTTCGACGCGATCGAAGCCCGCATGCCCGGGGCATGACCGCCATCGATCTCGGCCCGGCCTCCTGCTCCCGCGGAAAGGCGGGCGAACGCGCGGCGGCCTTCACGGCGCGCGCGCGCTGCGGATTCCGCCCGGCCCTCGCCCTTCGTGCGCGCCGGTCGCCCTCGGGCACGGGGCACTAGCATGTCCGCGGTGCCCGTCGCCCCGCCGAAGATCGGCGCCAACGAACGCCTCGGCGCCACCCTGGCCCTGTCGCTGATCGTGCACGGGCTGCTGGTGCTGGGCGTGGGCTTCGCCCTGGACGACGCGGCGCCGGTGGTGCCCACGCTGGACGTGATCCTCAGCCAGACCAGCACGCCGCTGACGCCGAAGGAAGCCGACTTCCTGGCCGCCGCCAACCAGCAGGGCGGCGGCGAGCACGACCAGGCCAGGCGCCCGCGCGACAACCAGGCCGGCTGGATCCCGCAGCCGGACACCGGCCTGGCGCCGCAGCCGCTGCGCGCGCAGACCACCGCGCCGGCGCCGCCGCCGGAAACCCGCGTGGTCACCACCCGCGCCGCCGACGCGCCTGCGCCCGTGCCGGAAACGCGCCCGCAGCCGGACCAGCCCGAACTGCCGCAGGGCGAACAGAAGGTGCAGCGCGACGCCGAGATGGCGCGGCTGGCGGCGGAATACCACCTGCGCTCGGAGCTGTACGCCAAGCGGCCCAAGCGCAAGTTCGTCTCGGCCAGCACCAAGGAATACGTCTACGCCAACTACCTGCGTGCCTGGGTGGACCGCGCCGAGCGCGTGGGCAACCTCAACTACCCGGACGAGGCGCGGCGCAAGCGCCTGGCCGGCATCCTGGTGATCAGCGTGGCGGTACGCCGCGACGGCAGCGTGGAGCAGACCCGCATCATCCAGTCCAGCGGCATCCCGCTGCTGGATTCCACCGCGCTGCGCATCGTGCGGCTGGCCGAGCCCTTCCCGCCGCTGCCGGAAACCAGCGAGAACGTCGACATCCTGCACGTCACCCGCACCTGGCGCTTCCTGCCGGGCGGCGAAGTGCGCGACGAATAGCGCCGGGACACACGCCGGGACACGGCCACCCGATCCCGCCGCCGTGCACGGCGCGGGCGCGAAGAACAAGGAAGGGGGCACTACGGAGACCCGGCCGTGGCGGCAACGCGCCGCATCGCAGGGTTCCGCACATTCTACGCCCGCCGCGAAGGCAGCGTCCATGCAACGGCGCAATGCGTCGCGCGCTCAGTTCGTCCATGCTCGACCCTGACAGCGGCCGTGCCGGCACTCCACGGACGGTCGCGCCTACCCTCGCCTCCACCTTCGCACGGGACCCACGATGCCTGCTTCCGGAACCAGGAAAACCGCCTCCACACGCAAATCCACGTCCACCCCCGCCTCCGCTCCGCGCAGGAAAGGCCCGCGCCAAGACGCCCGCGCGCGCCCGGTCGCCGGCGGCGACGTGGACCCGGTCGGATCGCCGCAGGCGCTGGAACGCGCCCGGGCCGACCGCGCCACCGGCGCCGCGCAGGAACGGCTGGCATCCTCGGTGATCCAGGTGATCGACGGCGACGGCGAGCGCGAGCGGCGCGCCAAGGAACTGCGCGCACTGATCGAAAGCGCCGACGAAGAGGACCGGCGCGCCCTGCGCCGCACCCTGAGCGAGCGCCTGGGCGAGGCAACCCTGCCCAGGACCGATCCCGACGAGGAGCTGGCCAAGGGCTGGCGCGACGGCGCCTATCCGTACCGCAACCTGCTGCGCCGCTCCACCTACGAGAAGGAGAAGTTCCGCCTGCAGGTGGAACTGCTGAAGCTGCAGGCCTGGGTGAAGGACACCCGCCAGCGCGTGGTCATCCTGTTCGAGGGCCGCGACGCCGCCGGCAAGGGCGGCGCCATCAAGCGCTTCATGGAGCACCTCAACCCGCGCGGCGCGCGCGTGGTGGCGCTGGAGAAGCCCACCGAGACCGAGCGCGGCCAATGGTATTTCCAGCGCTACGTGCAGCACCTGCCCAGCCACGGCGAGATCGTGCTGTTCGACCGCAGTTGGTACAACCGCGCCGGCGTGGAGCGGGTGATGGGCTTCTGCAGCGACGAGGAGTACCACGAGTTCATGCGCCAGGTGCCGCAGTTCGAGCGCCACCTGGCCGCCAGCGGCATCCACGTGATCAAGTTCTGGTTCAGCGTGAGCCGCGAGGAACAGCGCCGCCGCTTCAAGGAGCGCCGCGCGCATCCGCTCAAGCAGTGGAAGCTCAGCCCGATCGACATGGCCTCGCTGGACAAGTGGGACGACTACACCCGCGCCAAGGAAGCGATGTTCTTCGAGACCGACACCGCCGACGTGCCGTGGACCGTGGTCAAGAGCGACTGCAAGAAGCGCGCGCGCCTCAACGCGATGCGCTACGTGCTGCGCAAGCTGCCCTACGCCAACCGCGACCTGGAAAAGATCGGCAAGCTGGACCCGCTGATCGTCGGCCGCGCGCACGTGGTGTACGAGCGCGGCGAGAACCCCAACAGCCTGTAACCCTGACGCCGCGCGCGGCGGGCGCGGGCGGTCAGCGCGCCTGCCGCAGCGCCTTCTGCTCGTCCAGCTTCAGCGCGACGTTGTTGCGCAGGTAGGCGGGCTCGACCCGCTCCGGCGCCACCGCCTCGCCGCGCGCATGCGCCTGCACGGCCAGCCGGGCCAGGTCGGCGGCGTGCGGCAGGGCCGCGGGATCGACGTACGCCAGGCGGTCGTGCAGGCGCGTGCGCAGCACGCCGTCGCCGGCGGCGAAGCCGGTGCCCACGCCCAGCCAGCCGCGGGCCTCGCCGGCCAGCACGTAGTCGGCCGGCGCGACCACGGTCTCCGCCGAAGTGGCGCACAGGCGGTCGCCGTCGCGCAGGAAGGTGGCGGCGTAGATCTCGCCCATGCGCGCGTCGATGGCGGCGAGGATGGGCTGTTCCTCCACGCCCGCGCAGCCGCCCTCGCCGGCCAGCGGTTGCGCGGCCGGCGCGCCCGCGGCCAGCACCGCCAGGGTGGAGACCGGCAGCAGCGGGCGGTCCAGCGCCAGCGCGATGCCCTGCGCCAGTGCGATGGCCAGGCGCACGCCGGTGAACGCACCGGGACCGCGGCCCAGCGCCACCGCGTCGAGCTGCGCGCGCGCGATACCGGCCTCGGCCAGCAGTTGCTCGGCCCACGGCAGCGCCAGTTCGGCATGGCGGCGCGGCGCCAGTTCGAAGCGCTCGCGCACGTCGCCGTCGATGTAGACGGCGACGGAACAGGCTTCGGTGGCGGTTTCGAAGGCGAGCAGCTTCATGGGGTGAGGGGTGAGGGGTGAGGGGTGAGGAGGAAGCTTACCGGGGCGGCTTCAGAAGCGCGCGTCGGCGAACCAGTCGTCGGCGGCGGGCGGCGGCGCGGGTTCTTCCTCGACCTGCGCGCCGAAGAACCGCTGCACGTCCTGCACGCGCTGCGTGCGCGCGAACGGCGGCAGCGAATCCAGGAACACCCGGCCGTAGGGCTTGCCGGTGAGGCGCGGGTCGCACAGCACCAGCACGCCGCGGTCGGTCTCGCTGCGGATCAGCCGGCCCACGCCCTGCTTGAGCGCGATCACCGCCTGCGGCAACTGCTCGTCGCGGAAGGGATTGCCGCCGGAACGCCGCACCGCGTCCAGCCGCGCCTCGAACACCGGGTCGTCCGGCGCGGCGAACGGCAGCTTGTCCACCACCACCACGCTCAGCGCGTCGCCGACCACGTCCACGCCCTCGCGGAAGCTGGCCGCGCCCAGCAGCACGCCGTTGCCGGATTCGCGGAAGCGTTGCAGCAGGACGGCGCGCGGCGCCTCGCCCTGCACGAACAGCGGCCACGGCCCGCCGCGCAGCGCGTCGGCGGCTTCGCGCAATGCGCGGTGCGAGGCGAACAGCAGGAAGGCGCGCCCGGCGGAGGCGTGCAGCACCGGTTGCAGGGTGCGGATCAGCGCGGCGCCGTAGCCCGGCGCGTTGGGTTCCGGCAGCCCGGACGGCAGGTAGCACAGCGCCTGCCGCGGCCAGTCGAACGGGCTGGGTTGCAGCAGCGTGGGCGGATCGTCCAGGCCCAGCCGCTGCGCGAAGTGGTCGAAATGCCCGCCGACCGCCAGCGTGGCCGAGGTGAACACCCAGGCCGCGCGCGACTGCTCGCGGTGCTGCCGCAGCGGGCCGGACACGTCCAGCGGCGTGCGCTGGCAGCGGAAGCCGCGGGCGGTCAACTCGTACCACAGCACGTCGGCGGCGTCGGTATCGGCGGCCACGGGCGATGCGGGCGGCGCGACCGCGGTCGCGCCTTCGCCGGGCGCTCCGCCCTGCCCGGCCGCGGGTCCGACGTCGTCGTGCCAGCGCGCCAGCCGCGCGGCGAATTCAGTCGCGCGCGCGGCGCAGGCTTCCATGCCGATCGAGCCCTCCACCAGCGGCGCCAGCGCGTCGGAAAGCCCGTCCAGCGCGCCGGCCAGCGCATCGAAGCCCTCGGCCACGCCGGGCTTGCCCAGCAGGCGCTCGCGGGTGCCGCGCGCCGGCAGCCCGTCCATGGCCGCGCGCAGTTCGCGCAGCGCCTGCTCCAGCGCGCGCACCGGCGCCTGCAACGCGGCCAGCGCACCGGCCACGTCCTTGCATTCGGCCAGGCAGTCGCGCGCCAGTTCCTGCAAGGGGCGCATGCCGAAGCCTTCGCCGAAGAAATTGGCGGCCAGCTCCGGCAACTGGTGCGCTTCGTCGATCACGAACGCCTGCGCGCCCGGCAGGATTTCGCCGAAGCCCTCCTGCTTCAGCGCCAGGTCGGCCAGCAGCAGGTGGTGGTTGACCACCACGATGTCCGCGGCCTGCGCGCGCTGCCGCGCCTGCACCACGAAGCAGTCGTCCCAGAACGGGCAGTCGCTGCCCAGGCAATTGTCGATGGTGGAGGTGACCAGCGGCAGCAGCGGCGAGTCTTCCGGCAGCGCGGCCAGCTCGGCCATATCGCCAAAGTGGGTGCGTCCGCTCCAGGCCACGATGCGCTGGAACTGGTCGACCTGCTCGCGGCTGGTGAAGGTGTTCCTGAGCAGCGCCGGCTCGCCCTTGGCCTGTTGCAGACGGTAGCGGCACAGGTAGTTGGCGCGGCCCTTCAGCAGCGCCGACTTCAGGCCCGCCACGCCCAGCGCGTCGCGCACGCGCGGCAGGTCGCGGTGGTAGAGCTGGTCCTGCAACGCGCGGGTGCCGGTGGAGACGATGGTCTTGAGCCCGGACAGCAGCGCCGGCACCAGGTAGGCGTAGGTCTTGCCGGTGCCGGTGCCGGCCTCGGCCAGCAGCACGTCGCGGGCGTCGAAGGCGTCGGCGATGGCGGCAGTCAGGCGCTGCTGGGCCTCGCGCGGCGCGAAGGCATCCAGGCGCTGTGCGAGCGCACCGCCTTCGCTGAGGGCTTCACGGCTGGCCTGGGCGAGCTGGCTCATGGCGTCCTGCACCGCGCGCGGCGGCCGGCGCCTGCGCGGGGCAGGAACGCCGGCGGCGCGCGCCGCGTCACATCCTCTCGATCACCGGCACCGTGCAGGCATCGCGGCGGCGGCCGGCCTCGTCGATGGCCTGGTCCAGCGCGGCCAGCCCGGCCGCCTGCTCGGCGGCCTGGTCCGGCGTCTGCCGCGGCTTGGGCACCGCCGCCAGCGTGCGCCCGTGCTGGCGCACCTGGCGCAGGGTTTCCCAATGCTGGCGGCACAGCGGCCCGACCTGCGAGCCGAGGGTGAAGGCGCGCTCGGCCAGGGTGGCGGCGCGGTCGTATTCGCCCTGCAACAGCGCGACCTCGGCGCGTTCCTGCAGCACGGCCGGATCGTCGGGCACGATCAGCAGGGCCTGGTTGAGGGCGTCGGCGGCGGTGGCCACGTCGCGCGCCGCGCGCGCGCGCGCGGCCTTCTCACGC
>CALJUL010000063.1 GCA_937975725.1 uncultured Pseudoxanthomonas sp.
ACTCGCGACCCCGACCTTGGCAAGGTCGTGCTCTACCAACTGAGCTATTCCCGCGTCGTGAGGAGCGAAATTGTAACCGCTCCGCCGGCGGTGTCAACACTCCCGGGACGGGCTTTCAGCCTTCGCGCAGCGTCGGCCACGCCGCGCGCAGGTACTGCAGGCCGGACCACAGGGTCAGCAACGCGGCGATGGCCAGCAACCCGTCGCCGATGACGAACACTTCCTGCCCCAGCCAGATGTCGTCCAGTTCGGTCAGCCCCGGCGTGGAGGCGTACAGCAGGCAGGACAGCGCCACCATCTGCACGATGGTCTTGATCTTGCCCAGCGCGGCCACCTTGACCGTGGCCCGCTGCCCCAGCTCGGCCATCCACTCGCGCAGGGCGGACACCGCGATCTCGCGGCCCACGATCACCGCGGCCCAGATCGCCATCCACATGGTCGGGCTGTCCTGCACGATCAGGAACAGCGACACGGCCACCATCAGCTTGTCCGCCACCGGGTCGAGGAAGGCGCCGAACGCCGAATACAGGTGGTAGCGGCGCGCGATCCAGCCGTCCAGCCAGTCGGTCACCGCCGCCAGGATGAAGACGAAAGCCGCGGCGAAATTGGTCCACTTGTACGGCAGGTAGAACACCAGCACCAGCACCGGGATCAGCACGATCCGCAGCAGCGTCAGCCAGGTGGGGATGGTCAACTTCATCAGGCGCTTACTCGTTTCCCGCGTGAGGCGACGGCAACCCGTGCAGGTTAGCGTAGATTCGCTCGGCCAGCGCGGCGTTGACGCCCTCCACGCGGGCGATCTCGTCGGCGCCGGCGGCCTTCAGCCCGGCCAGGCCGCCGAAATGCTTGAGCAGGCTGGCGCGCCGGCGCGGGCCGATGCCCGGGATGTCCTCCAGCTTGCTGGTGGTGCGCGCCTTCTGCCGCTTGCCGCGGTGGCCGGTGATGGCGAAGCGGTGCGCTTCGTCGCGGACCTGCTGGACCAGTTGCAGCGCGGGCGAAGCCGCGCCCGGCCGCACTTCGCGCCCGTCGGGCAGCACCAGTGCCTCGTGCCCGGCGCGCCGCTCCTCGCCCTTGGCGACGCCCACCACCACCACGCCGTCCACGCCCAGGTCGGCCAGCGCCGCGGTCGCCTGTGCCAGTTGCCCGGCGCCGCCGTCAATCAGCAGCACGTCAGGCAGCACGCCGCCCTCCTCCACCGCGCGGCGAAAGCGCCGCTCGATGGCCTGGTGCATGGCCGCGTAGTCATCGCCCGGGGTGATGCCGGTGATGTTGTAGCGGCGGTACTGCGAACGCACCGGGCCGTTGGCGTCGAACACCACGCACGAGGCCACCGTCGCCTCGCCCATGGTGTGGCTGATGTCGAAGCATTCGATGCGCCTGGCCGCTTCCGGCAGGCCCAGCAGTTCCTTCAGGGCCTCGCTGCGCGCGGTCTGCGCGTTACGGCTGGTCAACTCGGTAACCAGCGCGATCTCCGCGTTGCGCCGCGCCAGGTCCAGGTAGCCGGCGCGCTCACTGCGCACGCTCCACTTCAGCAGCACCTTGCGCCCGGACGAAGCGGCCAGCGCGTGCTCGATCAGTTCGGCGTCCGGGATCTCGCGGTCCAGCACGATCTCCTGCGGCGCCGGCTGCTCGGCGTAATACTGGGAAACGAATGCGCCCAGCACCTCCTCGGCGCTGTCCTCGCCGTTGGTCCTGGGGAAGAAGGTGCGCGTGCCCAGATTGCGGCCGTCGCGGAAGGCCAGCAGCAGCACGCAGGCCTGGCTGCCCCGCATGGCGCAGGCCAGCACGTCCAGGTCGGCGGCGTGGCCGTCCACGTACTGCCGGGCCTGCAACGCGCGGATCGAGGCCACCAGGTCGCGCAGGCGCGCGGCCTGCTCGAATTCCAGCTCCGCGCTGGCCCGCTCCATCGCGTCGGTCAGCTCACGGGTGAGCTCGTCGCTGCGGCCGTCCAGGAACATCGCCGCGCGCCGCGCCGCCTCGGCGTAGTCGGCTTCGTCCACCAGCCCCACGCAGGGCGCACTGCACCGGCCGATCTGGTATTGCAGGCAGGGCCGGCTGCGGTTGCGGAACACGCTGTCCTCGCAGTTGCGGATGCGGAACAGCTTCTGCATCAGGTTCAACGTCTCGCGCACCGCGCCGGCGCTGGGATACGGGCCGAAATAGCGGCCCGGCACCGCGCGCGCGCCGCGGTGGAAGGCGATCCGCGGCCATTGCTCGCGGGTCAGCAGTACGTAGGGATAGCTCTTGTCGTCGCGCAGCAGCACGTTGTAGCGCGGCGTCAGCGACTTGATGAGCTGGTTCTCCAGCAGCAGCGCCTCGGCCTCGGTGCGGGTCACCGTCACGTCCATGCGCGCCACCTGCGACAGCATGGACAGGATGCGCGGCGACTTGGGCGAACCGGTGAAGTAGCTGGACACGCGCTTGCGCAGCGCGCCCGCCTTGCCCACGTACAACAGGCTGTCGTCGGCCGCGTACATGCGGTACACGCCCGGCGCCGTGCTCAGCCCGGCCGCGAAGGCCTTGCCGTCGAATTCCGCCTGGGGACTGCCGCTCATTCGTCGATCGGGACGTGGCTCAATTCGCCGCTGGCGACATCGTAGCGCAGGACCGCGTGGGCATCGGTCTCGGCGATCCACACCGCGCCGGCCGCCACCGCCAGCCCGGCCGGCCCCTGCAGCCTGCGCGGCAGGGCCACCGTGGTCAGGTCGCCGCCGCCCAGGCGCAGCGTGCGCAGACTGCCGTTGCCGCTGTCGGCGATCCACATGACCGGCGCATCCGGGTTCAGCGCGATGGCCTGAGGGTGTTGCAGGCGGGCAGCGTCGCGCGGGCCGTCCTCGGCGCCGAAGGTCCAGGCGCCCTGCCCCACCAGCGTCTGCACCACGTCGCCGCGCAGTTGCAGCGAACGCAGCGCCGAGCCCACCGCGTCGCAGACGTACAGCGTCTGCAGCACCGCGGCCAGCCCCGCCGGCTGCGCGAATGCCGCCATCGGCCCGCTGCCGTCGCGCACGTCCAGTTGCCCGGAGCCGGCGCGCGCCTGCAGCACGCGCGAGCCCAGGTCGTAGCTCCAGATGCGGTTGTCCCCGGCCATGGCCAGGTACATGACGTTGTTGTTGACCACCAGCGCCTGCGGCTGGTTGAGCGCCACGTCGCGCGCCACCGCCACCACGCCCTCGGTGGGCTCGCCGGCGCGGCCGTTGCCGCACAGGGTGTCCACGCTGCTGGTCGCCAGGTTGATCCGGCGCAGGGCGTGGTTGCCGGTGTCGGCGACGTAGAGCGATTCGCGCACCAGCGCCAGCGCCTGCGGGCGGCGGAACGCGGCGTGGCTGAGCTCGCCGTCGGCGAAATCGGCCGTGCCCATGCCGAACTGGCGCAGCACGCGGCCGTGGTGGTTGCATTCCAGCACCCGGTGGTGGCCGGTGTCGGCCACGAACAGGCGGTCGGCGGTAGCCGCCAGGCCGGTCGGGAAGCACAGCGGCAGGCGCGGTTCCGGGTCGGTCTCGCGGAAGATCCGCAGGTCGTCGTCGGGCGGGAACTGCAGGCTGTCGCAGAGCTGCGCGACCTGCCGTTCGAGTTCGGCCAGCCCGTCCGTGCCGACCGCGCGGTGGCGGACCCGGCCCTCGCCGTCGATCAGCAGCACGGTCGGCCAGGCCTCGATGCCGAAGCGCTGCCAGGCCACCCAGTCCGGGTCGTGGGCCAGCGGCAGCGCGTTGCCGTGCCGGCGCAGGCGCTTGAGCGCGGCGGCGGGCTCGCGTTCGCTGTCGAAGCGCGGCACGTGGATCGCCAGCGCCTGCAAGCGCCCCAGGTAGCGGGCCTGCAGGACCGCCAGGTCGTTCAGCCGCTGCGCGCACCAGGCCGAAGCGCTGTTGACGAAGGCCAGCGCGACGATGCGTCCCCGCTGCTCGTACAGCGTGGTGGCCGGGGCATTCAGCCAGTGCAGGGCACGCGGGAGTTCGGGGGCGAGGTCGGTTTCGCTCATCGTCCGGATTATGCCGCAGTCTCAATCAACGGAGAGTCGAGCCACGACCGCCCGTGCCGCCGAATCGACCAGTCGCCAGACCTGTTCAAAGTCGCCGGGGCCGCCGGTGTACGGGTCCGGCACTTCGCCGCCCGGCCGCGTACCGGCCCAGTCCAGCAGCAGCGCCACCTTGCCCGCATGCGCGGCCGGTGCGCGCCGCAGCACGTCGTGCACGTTGGCACGGTCCGCACACAGCAGCCAGTCGAACGCCCGGAAATCCTCGTCGCGCAACTGCCGCGCCCGCTGCGCGGAGATGTCCACGCCGAAGCCGCGCGCGCAGGCGATGGCGCGCCGGTCCGGCGGCTCGCCCGCATGCCAGCCGCCGGTGCCGGCCGAATCCACCTGCACGCGCCCGGCCAGCGGCGACGCCTCCAGCCGCGCCCGCAGCGCACCTTCGGCCATCGGCGAGCGGCAGATGTTGCCCAGGCAGACCACCAGCAGCTTCATGCCGGCGACTGCCGCAGGATCGCCTCGGCCCGCGCCAGATCCTCGGGCGTGTCCACGCCGGGCGGGAACGGCGCCGGCGTCAGCGCCGCGGCGATGCGGTGGCCCGCTTCCAGCACGCGCAACTGTTCCAGCGATTCGGCCTGCTCCAGCCGCCCCGGCGGCAGCCGGGTGAAGCGGCGCAGGAAGCCCGCGCGATAGGCGTAGATGCCGATGTGCCGCAGCCATTGCCCCGGCGGCAGCGCTTCGCGCGACTGCGCGAAGCCGTCGCGGTGCCACGGGATCGGCGCCCGGCTGAAGTACAGCGCATCGCCGTTGGCCGCGCGCACCAGCTTGACCGCATTGGGATCGAACAGCGTCGCCGCCTCCTCGATGGGCACGGCCAGGGTCGCCATCTCCGCGCCGCTGGACACCAGCGCTTCGGCCACCGCGCGGATGCCGGCCGGCGGCGCGAAGGGTTCGTCGCCCTGCAGGTTCACCACCACGGCCTCGTCCGGCCAGCCGGCGATGTCGGCGCATTCGGCCAGCCGGTCGCTGCCCGAGGCGTGGCGCTCGGACGTCATCGCCACGTTCACGCCGCTCTCCTGCAAGGCGTCGCGGATGCGCGCGTCGTCGGTCGCCACCCAGACTTCGCCCGCGCCGGCCGCCAGCGCGCGCCGCGCCACGTGCACCACCAGCGGCACGCCGCCCAGCAGGCGCAGGGGCTTGCCCGGCAGGCGGGACGCGGCATAGCGGGCGGGAATGGCGACGATGAAGTCAGGCATGGCGTGCGGCGGCGGGAAGTGGAAGGGAACCGCCGGCGCGCGGGCGCACGGCGATGCAGCAGCGGGGAGCGCGCAAGCCGGCGCTCATGCGCCCGCCGCCGCACCGAAGGAAGCGGACGCCTGCCCGATCCAGAGGCGATTGCCGTCGGGATCCTGCAGGCGGAATTCGGTCATGCCGTAGAACGTGGTTTCCAGTTCGGGCGCCGCCAGGCCGTTGTCCCTGGCCTGCCGGTGGTAGTCCACGATGTCGTCGGGATACAGGTACAGCACGCCCGTCCGCGGCGCGCCGGGGTGCGGCGCGATCGAACGGTCCAGCATGATCCGGCAGTCGCCGCAGCGGAGCATCGCCCAGCCCCAGCCGTCGTGGCGCTTCTCGACGGCGAAGCCGAGCTTCGCGTAGAACGCCACGCTCGCCGGCAGGTCGGTGACAGGCTGCATGGGAACGAGGGCACCGAGCTTCATGGCCGTGGTCTCGCGGAGGGCGTCAGGCGCGCGCGGGAGGCGCGGCGCGCAGCGACGCCAGCCGCTCCAGCAGCGCCACCCAGAAGGCTTCCGGCAGCCGGGCCTCCACCGGCACGCTGTGGAACCAGTCGTTGGCGAACGCCGCGCACTTTACGGCGTCCTTCTCCGTCATCAGCACCGGCAGTTCGCTGCCGAAGGCGAAATCGCCGGCCTGGTAGCGGTGGTGGTCGGCGAAGGCGTGCGGCACCACGCCGATGCCCAGTCCGCGCAGCATGTCGAAGAAGCGGCCCGGGTTGCCGATGCCGGCGACCGCATGCACGCGCTGGCCGGCGAACGCCGACAACGGACGCGGGCGCCCGCCGCGCAGCGGCACCGCGCATTCGGCCTGCAAGCGCATGGGCCATTCGCCGAACCCGGCCTCGGCCGCGGCGTCGGCCAGATTGACCACGTGGAAGTCGCAGCGCGCCGCGCGCTCCACCGGCTCGCGCAGTGGTCCGGCCGGCAGCAGGCGGCGGTTGCCGTAGCGGCGCCGGCCGTCGATCACTTCGATCTCGATGTCGCGGTGCAGCCGGTAGTGCTGCAGGCCGTCGTCGCAGACCACCACGTCGCAGCCGGAGCGGGCCAGTTCGCGCGCCGCGGCGACGCGGTCGCGGTCCACGCGCACGCGGATGCCGGTCTGCCGCGCGATCAGCACGGGTTCGTCGCCGCCCTCCTCCGTGGGCGTGGCGGCGTCCACCCAGCGCGCGGTCCTGCCGTCGCGGCGGCCGTAGCCGCGGCTGGCCACACCGGGCTTGTAGCCGGCTTCGCGCAGGCGTTCGACCAGGGCGATGGTGACGGGCGTCTTGCCAGTGCCGCCGGCGGTGATGTTGCCGACCACGATCACCGGCACGCCGGCGCGCCGCGGCGCCAGCAGCCGGATCCGGTACAGGCCGCGCCGCAGGCCGGCGAGCGCGCCGTAGACGGCGGCGAGCGCACGCATGCCGGCGGGCGCCGGCGCATCGCCATACCAGTAGGCCGGCGGCTGGCGGTGCGAAGGATTCAACCGCCTTCGCCCTCGCGGAACTGCGACTGGTACAGGTGCGCGTACAGGCCGCCGCGGGCCAGCAGTTCGGCATGCGTGCCCTGCTCCACCAGGCGGCCCTGGTCCAGCACCAGCACCTGGTCGGCGTGCTCGATGGTGGACAGGCGGTGGGCGATCACCAGCGTGGTGCGGTCGGGCATCAGCTTGTGCAGGGCGTTCTGCACCAGCCGTTCGGATTCGTTGTCCAGCGCGGCGGTCGCTTCGTCCAGGATCAGGACCGGCGCGTCCTTGAGCATGGCGCGCGCGATGGCCAGGCGCTGGCGCTGGCCGCCGGACAGGCGCCCGCCCTTGTTGCCGATCGGCGCGTCCATCCGCTCGGGTAGTTCCTGCACGAAT
This sequence comes from uncultured Pseudoxanthomonas sp., assembly GCA_937975725.1. GTDB lineage: Bacteria > Pseudomonadota > Gammaproteobacteria > Xanthomonadales > Xanthomonadaceae > Pseudoxanthomonas_A. The sequence goes on from CALJUL010000063.1 coordinate 7,103, forward strand.
TCCATCGCGTTGGCGCCGCGCACCGCGGCCTCCATCGCGGCGGCGTCCGAGCCCTGCAGTTCGCCGTAGGCCACGTTGGCCGCCACCGTGCCGTCGAACAGCATCACCTGCTGGCCGACCAGGGCGATCTGCCGGCGCAGGTCGGCCAGGCGGTAGTCCTGCACCGGGTGACCGTCGAGCAGGATCTGCCCGGACTCGGCTTCGTAGAAGCGCGGGATCAGCTTGATAAGCGTGGACTTGCCGCTGCCCGAGCGGCCGACGATGGCGGTGACCGTGCCGGGCCGCGCGGTGAAGCTGATGCCTTCCAGCGCCGGGCGCGACTGGCCCGGATAGCGCGTGGTGACGTCGCGGAATTCCAGCAGCCCGGAGGCGCGCGCCAGCGGGCGGGTGCCGTCGTCGCGCTCGTCCGGCGCATCGAGCACCAGGAACAGACGCTGCGCCGAGGCGACGCCGCGCTGGGTCATGTTCTGCACGTTGGTCAACTGCTTGAGCGCCGGAATGATGGCCATCATGCCCAGCATCAGCGCCACGAAGTCGCCCACGGTCAGGCGCCCGGCCGCGGCCTCGCGGCCGGCGATGAGCAACAGCGCAGCCAGGCCCACCGACCCCATCAACTGCACCATCGCCGAGGAGATGCTGCGGGTGGATTCCACCTTCATCGACAGCCGCAGGTTGTTGTCGGCCAGGCCGGCATAGCGCTTCAGCTCGGCGTCCTGCGCGCCGTAGACCTTGACCTCCTGCTGGTTCGACAGAGTCTGGTCGGCCGCCTGCAACAGTTCGGCGCCGCTTTCCTGGATGCGATGGCTGATGCGCCGGTAGCGCTTGGCCACCTTGTCCATGATCCACGCCAGCGGCGGCGCCAGCACGAAGATGGCCAGGGTGACCTGCCAACTGTGCAGCAGCATGACCACCAGCGTGCCGATGACCTGCAAGGACTGCTGCAGCACCACCTTCATGGCGTCGATGGCCGCCTGCGCCACCTGGTCGCTGTCCGAGCCCAGCCGCACCAGCATGGACGGCACCGGCTCGGTGTCGAAGCGCTGGCCCGGCAGGCGCATGTACTTGCCGAGCACGTTCACCCGCAGGTCGCGGGAGATGCTGCGCGCCGCCCGCCCCATGCCCATGTCGGTCAGGTAGCCTGCGATGCCGCGCAGCACGAACAGCCCCACGATGGCCAGCGGCATCCACGGGTTGATGTCTTCCGGGTTCACCAGGTTGTTGGTGATCGGGCTCATCATCGCAATGAAGCCGCTGCCGGCCGCGGCCTCGACCAGCATGCCCAGCCCGGCCACGATCAGCAGTGCGCGGTACGGGCGCGCGAAACCCAACAGGCGCTTGTAGGCTTGCCAAGGCGAAACGATCGCGCTCACCGCGCCGCCTCCGGCGCGGTGGCGATGCTGATGCGGCGGAAGCCCAGTTGCCCCAGCGCGTCCAGCGCGGTCACCACCGCCTGGTGCGGGGTGCGCGCGTCGGCGCGCAGCAGCACCGGCCGGCCGCGGTCGCTGCCCGCCACCTGTTGCAGGGTCTGCTTGAGCGCGTCCACGTCGGTGCGCAGCACTTCGTGCTCGTCCACGAAGTAGCGGCCGTCGGCGTTGACCAGCACGCTCAGCGCCTTGACCTGCGCGGCCACCGGCTCGCCGCTGGCCGAGGGCAGTTGCAGTTGCAGCATCGAGCGCGCGTCGAAGGTGGTGGTGACCACGAAGAAGATGATCAGCACCAGGATCACGTCGATCAGCGGCACCAGGTTGAGTTCCGGCTCGTCCTGCGCGCGGTCGTCACGGATGCGCATGCCGCGACCTCACTGTCCCGCCGCGGCGGGCGCCGCCTGCGGCAGGGCCGCGGGGCGGGGCGCCACGCGCGGGTGGCGCGCCTCCAGCGCATCGACCAGTGCGGCGGCTTCCTTCTCCATCTCCATCACGTAGCCGGTCACGCGGCCGCGGAAGTAGCGGTGGAACATCAGCGCCGGGATCGCCACGATCATGCCGGCGGCGGCGCAGACCAGCGCCTTGCCGATGCCGCCGGCCAGGGCGTTGACGTCGCCCACGCCGCTGTCCTGGATGCCCAGGAACATCTGGATCATGCCCACCACCGTGCCCAGCAGGCCCAGCAGCGGGCCGGCCGAGGCGATGCTGCCCAGCGCGTTGAGGAACTTCTCCAGGCGGTGGACGATGTGGCGGCCGGTGTCCTCGATGCGCTCGCGGATCTGTTCGCGCGGCTTGTTGCGCACGTCCAGCGCGGCGGCCAGCAGTTCGCCCAGCGGCGAGTTGCGGCGCAGGGACTCGATGTGGGCCGGCTCCAGTTGGCCCTTCGCCGCCCACACCCGCACTTCCTCGCCCAGGCCGGGCGGCAGGACTTCCTTGCGGCGCAGCGACCAGAAGCGTTCCACCACGATGGCCAGCGCCAGCACGCCCAGCAGCAGCAGCGGGATCATCGGCCAACCGCCGGCCTTCACCAGTTCCAGCACGTTCAGTCCTCCGGCGCGTCCGGCCGTCCTTCTTCCGGCCGATAGGATAGCCCACCGGCCCGCTGGCGCCGCACCGCGTCCCACAGGCGCGGGCGATGGTGACGGCGTTCACGCACCACCGGCCCGTCGCGCCCCAGCCAGACGCGCAGGGCACCGCCGGTCTGGGTGTCCAGCACCTCCGCGCCGGCCCGCCGCCAGCGCTCGACCGTGGCCGCGCGCGGATGCCCGAAACGGTTGCCGTGGCCACTGGAGCCCAGCGCCAGGTGCGCACCGGTGGCGGCCACGAACGCCGGGGTCGACGAGCCTGCGCTGCCGTGGTGCGGCAACACCACCACTTCGGCGCGCAGGGCTGCGGCCTGGCGCCTGGCCAGGCCGAGTTCGATCACCGTGCCGATGTCGCCCGGCAGCAATGCCGCACCGTGCGCCGTCTTCACCCGCAACACGCAACTGGCCTCGTTGCGCAGGTACGGGAAATGCGGCGGCGGATGCAGGAAGCTTAGCTCCACACCATCCCAGCGCCACGCGGCGCCGCCGAGGCACGGCGCCGTGGCCGCCGTCACCGGGCCGTTCGCCGGCGCCAGCACGGTGGCGGCCGGGAATTCGCGCAACACCGCGGAAAGGCCGCCGGCATGGTCCTGGTCGCCATGGCTGACCACCACCGCGTCCAGCCGCCGCACGCCCAGCGCCCGCAAGGCCGGGACCACCGCGCGTTCGCCGGCATCGTAGCCGTCGCGCACCGCCGGCCCGGCGTCGTACAGCAGCGCATGATCTGCGGTGCGCACCAGCACCGACAGCCCCTGCCCGACGTCGATCACGATCAGCTCGGCTTCGCCCTGCCGAGGCAGCTCGCGGTCCGGCCACAGCAGCGGCAGCCACAGCAGCAGCGCCAATGCCTTGCCGGGGACACCGCGCGGCATCAACAGCCAGAACCCGCCCGCCAGCGCCAGCCCCAGTGTCCAGGCCGGGCTTTCCGGCAGCCAGTGCAAGGCATGGGGATAGGTGGCGACGGCCTCGAAGAGACGCCAGCTAGGGTCGAAGCATGCGGCCGCGACCCGCCACGCCCCCATGCCTGCGCCCGCATGCAGGAAGTCCAGCGCGGTTCCCACCAAGGTCAGCGGAACAACGACCAGGCTCCACCACGGGATCGCCAGCAGGTTCGCCAGCGGCCCTGCCAGCGACGCCTGCCCGAACAGCACCGCCGTGAACGGCAGCAGGCCCACCGTGGCGACCGCCTGCGCCGGCAGGAACGCCTTCGCCCAGTGCAACGGGGCCGGCAGGCACCATGCGAGCCACGCCACGCCTCCAAAGCTGAGCCAGAACCCGGCCGCCAGCAGCGACAGCGGATCGAACAGGAGCACCGCCAGCATCGCTAGCGCCAGCACGTCGACCAGGCGCACATGGCGCCGCGCCAGGCGGGCCAGCACTACCACCGCGATCATCAGCACCGTGCGCACGGTCGGCAACGCGAACCCGGCGGCCGCGGCGTACGCCACCGCACCGATCAGCGCCATCGCGCCAGCGACCTGCGGACGCGGCCCCCATCGAGCGAGCGCCGGGAACAGCCACCACAACCCCGCCCCGAGCAGCGCACAGAATCCGCCCACCAGCCCCACATGGAACCCGGAGATCGCGATCAGATGGGTCAGCCCGGTCGCGCGCAGCACGCGCCAGTCTTCGTCGTCCAAGCCCCGCGTATCGCCCAGAGCCAATGCCTGCACGAAGCGTGCGGAAGCGGTCGGAACGGCCTGGCCGATCCGGTCCGACGTGGCGCTGCGCCACGCATCGATGCCCTCCCCCAAGGCAAGCCGCGTCGCCCGGTGGGGATGACGCACGTACCCCATGGCGCCGATGCGTTGCGCCACGGCATACCGCTCCGTGTCGATGCCGCCCGGATTGGCCAATCCCCTCGGCGCCCGCACGCGGACATAGAACAGCCAACGTTCGCCCGCATGCAGTTGCGTGCGCGGTCCCGGTTCGGCCGTCCCGAAATCGTCGTACCACGCCAGGCGGACGAGGCGCCCCCGCAACGGCGCCGGCTGCGCCACGTCCCGATCCACGCGCAGCAGGAAACGGGTGCGCCGCGCCTGCGGTTCGGGCAATCCCACCACGCGCCCCGTGACCGCCACCTCGCGGCCTTCCCATTCCGGTGGCAACTGCTGCCCCAGGCTCCACGACGCATGCAAACCCACCCATGCCATGCCGGCCAGCACCGCGCCCAGCCACCGCCACCGCGACGGCAGGGCCCAGCCCGCCAGCCCCAGGCACAAACCGCCCCACAACACGCCGCCCCACGGCAATGCGGGGCTCCACAACATCGCCGCCATCCCCAGCAGCATGGCGGTTGTGCAGGCCAGCCCCAACGGCGGCAGTACGTCGTGCCGTGCGCCGGCCATCGTCGTTTCAGCGGTCGAGCGGGCTGAGTACGGCGCCCGCTCCGCGATTCAGCACATGGGTATAGACCTGCGTCGTCGCCACGTCCTTGTGTCCGAGCAGTTCCTGCACGGTCCGAATGTCGTAGCCGGCTTCGATCAGATGAGTGGCGAAGGAATGGCGCAGGACATGCGCGCCTACGGGCTTGGCGATGCCCGCCGCGGCGCATGCCCGCTTCAACGCGCGCGACAGCACTCCTTCATCGAGGTGATGGCGGCGGAGCCGCCCATCGCGCGGATCGATGCTCGGTTCCCGCGCGGGAAACAGATACTGCCACCCGGGCTGGCGTGCCGCTCCAGGATGCTTGCGTGCATAGACATGCGGAAGCCACGCCTCGCCGGCGCCCTTGGCCACATCCTGGGCATGCACGGCAAGCGCGCGCGCCACCTGCTCCTGAAAGGCCGGCACCAGGGATGCCGGCAATACGGTGCGCCGGTCCTTGCCGCCTTTGCCTTCGCGCACGATGATCTCGCTGCGCGCGAAGTCCACGTCCTTCACCCGCAGGCGGATACCCTCCATGAGGCGCATGCCGGTCCCGTACAACAGCCGCGCCAACAATGCGGCCCGACCATCCACGTGAGCCAGCAATGCGCGTACCTCTACCTGCGACAGCACGGTGGGCAACCTTTGCGGGCGCTTGGCCCGCACCACCTCGTCCAAGCCGTCGACGGCGAGCCCCAGCACTTCGCGGTAGAGAAAAAGCAGTGCCGCCAATGCCTGGTTCTGCGTACTGGCCGACACGTGTCCCTCAACCGCCAGCCGAGTCAGGAAGGACTGCACCTGGACAGCGCCCAACTCACGCGGGTGGCGCTTCCCGTTCGCAAGGATGAACCGGCGAATCCAACTCATATAAGCGCGCTCGGTGCGCAGACTGTAATGCCTGACCCTGATCTGGCGGCGGACCTCATCGATCAGCCTCGGCCCACGCGCCCCGCTCGCCTGTGCTGTTACCACCCCATTTGCACGCTGATAACCCATGCCACCGCGCTCCTCCCGGATAACGCAGCCAAAGTGCCGCACCACACCGCCTCCGGGTATCGGACAAGTCGTTGATCCAAGCTAGGAAAACCCCGATTGACGTCCGACCATCGCGGTTGAATACTCGTTGCTATCACCCCGGAACGGGGTCTAATAGGCGTTAGGCGCCACAACATGCTTACTCGCGATCAAGCCAAAATCCTTGTCAAGAATCAGCTTTCTTCGTGGCCTTATGCAGCAGAGAGTGAGGTCGTCGTAATCGACTCAGCGACCATAGAACGCCCTTTTGGCTGGGCATTCTTCTACGAGTCACGGCTTTACTTGGAGACAGGAGAGTTCATGCATCGCCTAGCGGGCAACGCACCTCTTATCGTCAATCGCTTCACCGGAGAGGTTGTTACCACCGGCACAGCCCATCCAACCGAGTACTATTTGGCGCAGTACGAGGCATCACTCTCCACGGGTGTCGCCTAACAATTCATTCAAGCCGACGCCGCTTCGCGGCGCGGCTTAATTCAGGCGTTAGGCGCCCACAGACATGCCCGCCAGCTTTCTGACTGAAATCCTATTTCGTGGTGTCCTTGAGATCGTCTTTTACGGTCTCGGCTATGTCATTGGCTGGGCGGTTGTTCCAATCTTCTCGCTTGGCTTCTACAGCGTTGAGCCTTGGGACTTCAGTAACCGCAAGCACTCCAAGAACCGCTCAAGACAGCAGCGGCTTCCCAAACAGATCTCGGCAGACGTAGCATGCGGCATCGGACTCGTCACTTTGGCTATTGCGGTCGCCATCATGTATTTCTTGTGGCGTGCGGCAGGCGCCTAACAATTCATTCAAGCCGACGCCGCTTCGCGGCGCGGCTTAATTCAGGCGTTAGGCATCAGCTATGAGCGACCAACTCGATTCTTTGCCTTCTCTAACTCCCCGGCAGGCATACCTCGCCATGTTGGAGTTCCTTGGAACAGAGCTTGAGTTGGCCGGCAAGGAAGAGACGATCCATCTCGGCGGCCTCCTCGCAGAGATGGCGCCAGAGGACGATGGCTCTACCTCTGATCCAGGCGCTGGGCTCACTTTCGCGGATGCCATCCAGAAGGTACTTTCGCCAATCTACCGTTCGCGACTCAAAGGTAGCTGGGCAGATGCCTAACAGTTCATTCAAGCCGACGCCGCTTCGCGGCACAGCTTAATTCAGGCGTTAGACCTCATGCCAGAGAATCACGACAATTTGGAGTTGCGGCTTTTCGCAGCAGCGCCGTATCAGATTCGCGTCTTGCTTTCTGGCCATGTTGGCTCAAACACCAATGAACCGGTGACCGCCGCGACTGAGCTTGCCTATGCCTTACACAACGAAGCATTGGCTGCTCTCGCAGGCAATGACGTCAACGTTCCAGCAGCATTGCAACGACTTTCCAAGTTGCAGTCACTGCTTGGCTCAGCAACTCTTGCAGACCTCCAGCGGAGCGTGCTCAATGAGGTCTAACAATTCATTCAAGCCGA
>CALJUL010000064.1 GCA_937975725.1 uncultured Pseudoxanthomonas sp.
GTGGCGGCGGCATGTCCGGAGGCGGCGGCGCCTCGGGGAGCTGGTGATGCGGCTGCTGCGCCACCTGTTCGCCCCGTCTTCGCGCCGGTTGTTCCCGGAAGACAGCCTGCCCCGGATCACCGCCGCCATCGCCGAGGGCGAGCGCCGCCATCGCGGCGAGGTCATGTTCGCGGTGGAATCGGATCTGCCCCTCGGCGCCGTGCTATCCGGCATGCAGGCCCGCGAGCGCGCACGGGAGGTGTTCGCGCGTCTGCGCACTTGGGACACCGAGGCCAACAACGGCGTGCTGGTGTACCTGCTGCTGGCCGACCACCGCATCGAGATCGTGGCCGACCGCGGCCTGGCCGGCCGCGTCGACGACGGCCAGTGGCGGCAGGTTTGCGGGCTCATCGAGGACGGCATGCGCGCCGGCCGCGCCGAGCAGGCCGTGATCGACGGCATCGCCGCCGTCTCCGGCCTGCTGGCCGCGCACTACCCGCAGGTCGACGGACAACCCGACGAAGACGAACTGCCCAACCGCCCGCAGCTCCTCGATTGATCCATGCAGAAGTGCTTCGGCCTCGACGCCTTTCGGCCCGGCATTCCGGATGCCGGAGGCCCGCGGTCGCGGCTGAAGCCGCTGCTACACCAGCGGCGCCGGCTCCGGCCCTCGCAGATTCGCCTTTGTAGGAGGGGCTTCGGCCCCGACGCCTTTCGGTCCGGCATTCCGGATACTGGATGTCCGCGGTCACGGCTGAAGCCGCTCTTACGGCAGGTTCCGCTGCATCCTCCATGCGCGGACGCGGTGGGGCAGAATAGCGGCTCCCCACCGGCGATGCCGAGGCGCATGATCTACCTCCACCAGATCGATCCGATCATCTTTTCCCTGGGGCCGGGGAAGCTGCACTGGTACGGCCTGATGTACCTGCTGGCGTTCGCGATGGCCTGGTGGCTGGGCCGGCGGCGCGCGGCGGAAGGGCGCCTGCCCGGGGTGGACGCCAACGCGTTCTCCGACCTGATGTTCTACGGGATGCTCGGCGTGGTGCTGGGCGGTCGCATCGGCTACGTGCTGTTCTACGGCTTCGGTACGTTCATGGAGAACCCGCTGTCGATCTTCAAGGTCTGGGAAGGCGGCATGAGCTTCCACGGCGGCCTGCTGGGGGTGATGGCGGCGGCGCTGTGGTGGTCGCGCAGGTACCGGCTGCATTTCTTCGACACCATGGATTTCGTCGCGCCGCTGGCCGCGCCGGGGCTGGGCTTCGGCCGCCTGGGCAACTTCATCGGCGCCGAGCTGTGGGGCAAGTACACGCACGCGGACTGGGGCGTGATCTTCCCGACCGACCCCGCGCTGCGCAGCCTGGACGCGCTGCAATTGCAGGCGCAGTACGCCGCCGGCGCGCTGGACCAGTACGCGCGCCATCCTTCGCAGTTGTACCAGGCATTCCTGGAGGGGCTGGTGATGTTCGTGGTGCTGTGGACGGTCTCGCGCAAGCCGCGGCCGCGCTACACCCTCTCCGGGCTGTTCGCGCTGATGTACGGCGTGTTCCGCTTCGCCGTTGAATTCGTGCGCGTGCCCGACGAGGGCCACTACGTGGCCTGGGACTGGTTGACCAAGGGCCAGATCCTCAGCGTGCCGTTGGTGCTGCTGGGCCTGTACCTGCTGTGGCTCTCGCGCCGCTCGCCCACGCTGCATCCCGTTCCCGCCGCGCCGGCAGCAGGCAAGGAGTCCGCATGAAGCAATACCTGGACCTGCTGCGCCACGTGCTGGAGCAGGGCGCCGAGAAATCCGACCGCACCGGCACCGGCACGCGCAGCGTGTTCGGCTGGCAGATGCGCTTCGACCTGGGCGAAGGCTTCCCGCTGGTGACGACGAAGAAGCTGCACCTGCGCTCGATCGTGCACGAACTGCTGTGGTTCCTGAAGGGTGAGACCAACATCGCCTACCTGAAGGACAACAAGGTCAGCATCTGGGACGAATGGGCCGATGCCGACGGCGAACTCGGCCCGGTATACGGCAAGCAGTGGCGGCGCTGGGCCACGGCCGACGGCGGCGAGATCGACCAGATCAGGTGGGTGGTCGAGGAGATCAAGCGCAACCCGGATTCGCGCCGGCTGATCGTCTCGGCCTGGAACGTGGCCGACCTGCCGAAGATGGCGCTGATGCCGTGCCACACGATGTTCCAGTTCTACGTGGTGGACGGGAAATTGAGTTGCCAGTTGTACCAGCGCAGCGGCGACATCTTCCTGGGCGTGCCGTTCAACATCGCCAGCTACGCGCTGCTGACCCACATGGTGGCGCAGGCCTGCGGGCTGGGCGTGGGCGATTTCGTGCACACGCTGGGCGACGCGCACCTGTATTCCAACCACTACGAACAGGCGCGCGAACAGTTGTCGCGCACGCCGCGCGCGCTGCCCAGGCTGCGCCTGGACCCCGGTGTCACCGACCTGTTCGCCTTCGGCTACGACGACATCGCCATCGAAGGCTACGAACCGCACCCGGCGATCAAGGCGCCGGTGGCGGTGTAACCAGTGTGAGTCGGATTTCTCAGCCACGGAGACGGGCGCTGCGCAGGCTGGTCCTGCCCGCGTCGGGCCGTCGAGAGAGGAAACCCGCCATGTCGCTGTCGAAGTATTCCCGCAAGGCGCGCGAGAAGTTCGCCGATCACCTGTTCTCCCTGGCCACCTCGCTGGTGACCGGTTTCGCCACGGTCATCCTGATCGCGCCGCTGGGGCTGGCGTTGTCGGCGCTGTTCCGGCCGGGCGACGAAACCGAGGGCTTCTTTGAAGCGCTGGTCACGATCCCGCCGTTGGAAGGAGCGATGTTCGTGGCGATCTACCTGGCCGTCGTGTGGCTGTCCGTGAGCGCGCGGACGCAGGCGATGAAGATCTACACCGAACTGTATCCGGACCGATGCGCATCTCCCTGATCGCCGCCCTCGACCGCCACCGCGCCATCGGCCGCGACAACGACCTGCCGTGGCGACTGCCCGACGACCTCAGGCGCTTCAAGGCGCTGACGCTGGGCAAGCCGGTGCTGATGGGGCGCAGGACCGCAGAGTCGCTCGGGCGCGCGCTGCCCGGGCGGCCCAACCTGGTGCTGACCCGCAGCGGCCGGGTGCCGTTCGACGGCATGCGGGCGATGGCGTCGGTGGAAGATGCCCTGCGCTTCGCCGCCGAACACGGTGCCGATGAGTTGTGCGTGATCGGCGGCGCGGAAATCTATGCGCTGACCCTGCCGCTGGCCGACGCGTTGCACCTCACCCACGTCGATACCGTGGTGGTGGATGCCGATGCCTTCTTCCCGGCGTTCGATCCGTCCCGCTGGCGCGCCGGCGCGCCGGAGCCGCACCCTGCCGACGCGAAGCATGCCTTCGGCTTCGCCTTCGTCGACTATGAGCGCCTGCCTCCGCGGACGCCGTAGGAGCGACGTAAGTCGCGACCGCGGCAACAAGGCAAACGCAGGCCACGGATCGCGCGGATCAACACGGATGAAGCCATTGCAGCTTCTATCCGCGTTCATCCGTGCGATCCGCGGCGAATGATTCCTTAGGGCGTGCGGTCGCGACTCACGTCGCTCCTACAGAGGCGACGCGGGGTGCCGGTAGTGGCCGATGATGGCGCGCTGGAACAGGATGTCGTCTTCCCGGGTGCCGGCGCCGATGTTGTGGATCACCAGCGGTGTGCCGTCGTAGGCGCGGCGGTCGGAGACGATGCCGACGTGCAGCAGGCCGTTGCCGGCGAGCTTCCACGCCACGATGTCGCCGGGGGCGAAGGCGTCGGCCTGGATGCGCAGCGGGCGGTCCCAGCCCTGGCGCTCGAACCAGCGCATCTGGTTGGGTACGCGCCGGTGGTCGATGCTGCGGTCCGGCCGCCGCGCTCCCCATTGCTGCGGATACGCGGCGAAATGGGCGCGCATGTCCTCGTGGATCGCCTGTTGCAGGTCCAGCCCCTGCGTGCGCAGTGCGCGGATCACCACGTCGGTGCAGACGCCGCGGTCGGCGGGCACGTCGCCGCCCGGATAGGACAGGTTGAAATACGCGGGGTCGTAGCTGCGCACCACGCCGATCTGCGCGCGCGCGGCCGCGACCAAGGGGGGCGACGGCGTGTCCGGTAGCGCAGCCGCCACGGCCGGCGATGCGTCCCCGTGCGCACCGCCCGTGGGTGTGTCGCCGCGGCAGGCGGCCAGTCCGGCCAAGGCGAGGCACAGCAGGAAGGACTGCGCCGGCCGCATCGTCTTCAATCCTTGGGCAACTCGCCCTTGGGCGGTGGCGGCACGTCGCGCCCCGGCACCTGCACGATGCGCAGTTCGTCGGTATCCAGTTGCAGCGCGGTGAGCTTGCCGCCCCATACCGCGCCGGTGTCGATGGCGTGCACGCCGTGGCCGATCATCAGGCCCAGCGTGGACCAGTGGCCGCAGACGATCTTCAGGTCGCGCTCGGCGCGGCCGGGCACTTCGTACCAGGGATACAGGCCCTGCGCCTGTCGGCCCGGCGCGCCCTTCTCCTCGATCGCCATGCGCCCGCGCGGCGTGCAGTAGCGCATGCGCGTGAGCACGTTGATGATGGCGCGCGCGCGGTCGTGGCCGGACAGGTGCGGCGCCCAGTTGGGCTTGTCGCCGTACATGTTGCGGAACAGCTTGCGGTAGCCGTCGCCGTGGAGCTGCCGCTCGACCTCGCGCGCGTACTTCTCGGCCAGGGTGGTGGTCCACTTCGGCGCCAGGCCGGCGTGCACCATCATCCAGCCCAGTTCGCGGTCCATGTGCAGCAGTTCGCGCGTGCGCAGCCAGTCCAGCAGGGGGCGCGCGTCGTCGGCCAGCACCACGCGCTGCAGGTCGGGATTGACCTTGCGCTGCTCCTCCGGCGAGCGCTCGCCGATGGCCAGCAGCGACAGGTCGTGGTTGCCCAGCACCACTTCGCAATGGTCGCGCAGCGAATGCACCAGCCGCAGCGTTTCCAGCGACTGTCCGCCGCGGTTGACCAGGTCGCCGCAGAACCACAGGCGGTCGCGGGCCGGGTCGAAGCGCAGCTTCTCCAGCAGGCGCTGCGTCGCGTCGTAGCACCCTTGCAGGTCGCCGATGGCCCAGACACTCATCGGGCCGGCCTCAATGCAGCGTCCGCGGGATGGACAGGGTGAAGGGCGCGATGGGGGCGTCGAAGCGGGTGCCGTCGTCGGCGAGCATGTCGTAGCGTCCCTGCATGGTGCCCAGCGCGGTCTCCAGCACCGCGCCGGAGGTGTAGCGGAAATCCTCGCCCGGCCGCAGCCAGGGCTGCTCGCCGACCACGCCTTCGCCCTCGACTTCCTGCACCTTGCCGTTGGCGTCGGTGATCACCCAGTGCCGGCGCAGCAACTGGGCGGGCACGCGGCCGCGGTTGTGGATGCGGATGGTGTAGGCGAACACGTAGCGGCCGTCCTCCGGCGCGGACTGCTCGTCCAGGAAGCGCGTGGCGACGTCGACGTCGATGGCGTAGTCGGGGGAATCCATGCCCGCAGTGTATTCAATGGGGTGTCAAAGCGGAAACGCGGCGCGCGCCGGCGCGGCCCGGAGGCGGTGCAGGCCGCCGCTCAGGCGTCGGCGGCGACGTTGGCAAGGCGGATGAAATCCGCCACCGCCACCTGCTCGGCGCGCACGTCCGGGCGCAGGCCGGCGGCCTCGATCTGCTCCGGCGTGCAGGTGCCGGACAGGGCGTTGCGCAGGGTCTTGCGGCGCTGCCCGAAGGCCGCGCGCACCACCGCCTCGAAGCGCGCGTGGTCGGCGATGCCGATGGCGGCGGCGTCGCGCGGCACCAGCCGGGCCACCGCCGAATCCACCTTCGGCGGCGGGCGGAACGCGCCCGGCGGCACCACGAACAGCGAGACGACCGTGCAGTACGCCTGCAGCATCACGCTGAGGCGGCCGTACACCTTGCTGCCCGGCCCGGCGGCCATGCGGTCCACGACTTCCTTCTGCAGCATGAAGACCATGTCGCGGATCGCGTCCGCGTGCGCGATGGCGTGGAACAGGATCGGCGAGGACAGGTTGTAGGGCAGGTTGCCGACCAGGCGCAGCTTTTCGCCGCCGGCCAGCTTGCCGAAGTCCACGTCGAGCACGTTCTTGTGCACGATGGTCAGCCGGCCGATGCCTTCGGAAGCTTCCATCAGCGGGGTGATCAGGTCGCGGTCGAACTCGATGGCGGTCAGTTCGCCATGGCGGCGCAGCAGCGGAAAGGTGATGGCGCCCTGGCCCGGCCCGATCTCCACCAGGCGGTCGCCCGGCTTCGGGTCCACCGCCATGATGATGCGCTCGATGTAGTGGGCATCGGTCAGGAAGTGCTGGCCGAGCGATTTCTTGGGCGGAGCCTTGAAGTGCGACATGGGGGGAATTATGGGGGAATGCGGTGCGGGAGCGGTGAGGGGCAAGGGGGTGAGAGAGGTGAGGGGGTAAGAGGTGGCGTCCGCTCGTTGAGGAAGGCTTGGGCTGTGTCGCAGGAACCCTGTAGGAGGGGCTTCAGCCCCGACCTGGATGCATCCCGCCGACACGAAGACGAACGCGCGCAGCGCACCCATTCACGCACCGGCCGGGACTTTGGCGTGCGTCTCTGGAATCACGGTCGGGGCTGAAGCCCCTCCTGCAAGGGAATGGTCCGGCGATGGCAATGCATCATTCCCCCGTTCCCCGCTTCCCCTCCCCACGCCTACTCCTGCCGCATCCTCCGCTGCGCCAACTCCGCGCAGGTCGCCACTGCGGCGAACAGGCTGGAGGGATCGGCCACGCCCTTGCCCGCCAGCTCCAGCGCGGTGCCGTGGTCCACCGCGACGCGCGGGTAGGGCAGGCCCAGGGTCAGGTTCACGGCGCGTTCGAACCCGCTGTACTTCAGCACCGGCAGGCCCTGGTCGTGGTACATCGCCAGCACCGCGTCGAAGCCGCGCAGCTTCTGCGGCAGGAAGGCGGTGTCGGCCGGCAGCGGGCCGGCCAGGCGCATGCCTTCGCTGCGCAGGGCATCCAGCACCGGCTCGATGACCTCGATCTCCTCCCGTCCCAGGTGTCCGGCTTCGCCCGCGTGGGGATTGAGGCCGAGCACCGCGATCAGCGGGTCGGCGATGCCGAAGTCCGTGCGCAGCGCGCGATGGACGATGCGCAGCACGCGCGCCAGCAGCGGTGCGTCGATCGCGTCCGGCACTTCGCGCAGCGGCAGGTGGGTGGTGGCCAGCGCGACGCGCACGATGTCGTTGGCCAGCATCATCACCACGTCGCAGCCGGCCTGTCCGGCCAGCAGCTCGGTGGTGCCGGTGTAGGCGATGCCGCCGGCGTTGATGGCGGCCTTGTGCACCGGGCCGGTGACGATGCCGTGCAGTTCGCCCGACAGGCAGGCGGCCGCGCCCCGGGTGAGCGCATCGATCACCGCGCGCGCATTGGCCGGGCAGGTGCGGCCGAAGACCGAGGGCTCGGCGTTGCGCACCGCGCGCACGCGCAGGTCGCCGGGCAGGCGCGCGGGTTCGGATGCGTCCAGCAGCCGCAGCGGCAGTGCCAGGGCCGCGGCCGCGGCCGCGAGGGTATCGGGATCGGCGAACGCCAGCAGGCTGCAATCGCCGCGCGGCTGTTGCGCCAGCCGCACGCAGAGTTCGGGGCCGATGCCGGCCGGTTCGCCCGGCACCAGCGCCAGCGCCGGGATCATGCTCAGCCGCCGGAGGGGGCGGTCTCGGCGCGATCGCCGCTGCGGAAGCTCACGTAGGCGTCGCCGCGCAGCTCCTGCAGGTAGCGGTTGTACTCTTCCTCCGCCTTGCGCCGGCCGATGGTGTCGCGCACCTGGGCGCGGCGGTTATCGTTGGACACGTCGGTCTGGCGGCTGCCGACGCGCTGCACGATGTGCCAGCCGGCGTCGGTGCGGAAGGGCGCGCCGACCTGGCCGTCCTGCAGGCCGGTCACTTCCTTGCCGAAGGCCGGGCCGAAGGCGTCGGCCGGGAACCAGCCCAGGTCGCCGCCGTCGTCGCGGCTGTTGACGTCTTCGGTCGACTCCTTGGCCACCTGCGCGAAGTCGGCGCCGCCGGCGACGCGGGCGCGCAGGGTGTCGATCTTGGCCTTGGCCGCGGCAGCGTCCTGGGTCTCGGTGATGCGCACCAGGATGTGGCGGGCGTGGTACTCGGTGACCATGCGCTTGTCGGCCTGCGCCGCGTCGCGGACTTCGACCAGCTTGAGCAACTGGAAGCCGCTGGGGCCGCGCAGCGGGCCGACCACCTGGCCGGCCTGCATGCCCTTGAGCATGTCGACGAAGGCGGCGGGGATTTCGTCCAGGCTGCGCCAGCCCAGGTCGCCGCCTTCCAGCGCGTTGGGGCTGTCCGAATAGCGCACCGCGGCCGCGGAGAAGTCCAGTTCGCCCTTGTCGACCAGTGCCTTGATGCCGTCGATCTTGCCCTGTCCGGTCTTGATCTGGTCGGCGCTGGCGCCGTCGGGCAGGGCCACCAGGATGTGCGCCAGGTGGTACTGCATGCCGCCGCTGGCCTGCTGCGCCAGCGCGGCGTCCACTTCGCCTTCGCTGACCTGCACGCGGCTCTGCGCGAAGCTCTGCTTCAGGCGCTGCATGGTGATCTCGTCGCGCAGCGAGCTGCGGAAGTCGTCGAAGGACATGCCGTCGGCCTCCAGGCGCTGGCGCAGGCCGTCCGGGGAGGTGCCGTTCTGCTGGGCAACCGCGTTGACCGCGTTGTTGAGCTCGGCGTCGCTGACGCGGATGCCGCTCTCGGCGGCGCGCGCGACCTGCAGCTTGACCAGCACCAGGCGCTCCAGCACCTGCCGCTCCAGCACCGGGCGGGGCGGCAACTGGCCGGACTGGTGGGCGTACTGGGCGGTCACGTTGTTCACGGCGCGGTCCAGCTCGCTCTGCAGGATCACGTCCTCGTTGACCACGGCCGCGATGCGGTCCAGCGGTTGCAGCGATTGCGCCAGGACCGGCGCGGCGAAGGAGGAAACCGCCAGCAGGCCGGCGATCAGGAGGCGGGGGAAGCGTGTCTTCATGGAATCGGGTCCGGCGAGTTGGAGTCGTCGTCCGATGCGGGCGCGATGTCGCTCGGCGGGACGAGATAGAGGTCGTCTCGGTAGTAGCCGAGGATAGCACGGCGCAGGGTGCGCTCCGTGTCCTGGCCCGCCGAGCCCAGGCCCTTCAGGACGAATTCGACCTGGAAGCCGGTGTTCATTTCGCCTTCGCGGTTGCGCACGTAGCGGCGCACCAGCGCGCGGACGGCCAGGCAGCAACTGTCCCACTGCACGCCGGCGATGCCTTCGAGCATCTTGTCGTCCTCGAAGGAGTGGTAGTAGCGGCCGACCACGCTCCAGGCCGGGGTGACCGGGTACAGGAACGAGAAGTCGGCCTGCTCCAGCAGGTCGCGGCGGCGGCGGTAGCTGATGTTGACCACGCCGTCGTCGGGCAGCAGGTAGCGCGCGCGCACGCTGGCCAGGTCCTCGCGGCGGAACTTGGGGTCCCACTGGTAGGAGGCGCCGATGTTCCAGCGGTCGGTGGGTGCGTAGTTGGCGTCCACCACCCAGGCCGACTTGCCCTGTTCCAGCGGCACCTCGTTGGGCACGGTGACGCGGCTGTCCTCGAAGTAGCGGATCTGGCCGATGCTGGCCGACAGCCGCTCGAAGCCGTCGCGCTGCCGCAGCAGGCGCGTGGTCAGCGCCAGGGTGAGCTGGTTGGCGTCGGTCTGGCGGTCCGGGCCGGTGTAGCGGTTGTCGCGGAACAACTGCCCGTAGCTGAAGTTGAACGGGCGGGTGTCGAAGATCGGCAGGCCGTCCTGCTCGCGGTAGGGCGCGTTGAGGTAGAACAGCCGCGGTTCCAGCGTGTGCAGGAAGCGGCTGCCCTTGATCTCGGTCTCGCGGTCGAAGTACACGCCCGCGTCCAGCGAGCCGATCGGCAGGCTGCGGCTGGGGGAGCGGTCGTAGTACGGCAGCATCATCGCGTCGGTGACCTGGTTCTCGGCGATGCCCAGCGCCTCGGCCGCGCGCGATACGGCCACCGTGCGCGCCAGGTCCGCCTCCAGGCGGTACTCGGTGTGGCGGTAGGACAGGGTGGGGGTGACGTACCAGGACGCGCCCTGCAGCGGGAACGAGATGCTCGGCTTCACGTCCAGGCGGCTGCCGCCGGCCTTTTCGTCGTGCTGGAACTGTACGGCCTCGGCGTGTCCGCCGACGTGGACCCAGCGGCTGAGCGGCTGGTCCCAGTTGAAGTACACGCGCGGCAGCCGGTTGTACGGCAGGTAGGCTTCGCGGCTGGTGTAGTCGGACAACTGCCAGCGGTCGGCCATCACCCCGGCGCTCCAGTAGCGCCCCACGCCGTACAGCCCGGCGGTGCTGGTCACGGAGCTGGCGGCCTGGCCGTACAGCGAATTGCCGAAGTCCTCCTGGTAGCGCGCGTCGCTGAGCCAGATGAGGTTGGCGCGCGCCTGCCAGTGGCGGTTGAAGTTGTGGTTGCCGGCGAACGAGAAGTAGCCGCGGCCGTCGTCCGGGCCGGGATTGTTCACGTTGTTGGGATCGGCCGGATCGTAGTCCGGGTCGTTCAAGCGATCGCGGACCAGGTCGTCCCTGTGCATCCAGGTGCCGTCGACCTGCCCGCGCCCCTTCTCGTAGAGGTAGCGGAATTCCGCGCCCAGTTGGAAGCCGCGCTCGGTCATCAGCCGTGGCTCGATGGTGGCGTCGTAGTTGGGCGCCAGGTTCAGGTAGATCGGCTGCCGGTAGTCGAAGCCGTTGCGGCCGGACAGGCCCACCGCCGGGTACAGCAGGCCGGTGTGGCGGCGGTCGTCGATGGGGAACTTCAGCCACGGCACGTACAGCACCGGCACCTTGCCCAGGCGGATGGTCGCGCCACGCGCCACGCCCCAGCCTTCGTCGGTGTCGATGTCGATCCGGCGCGAGCGCAGCTCCCAGCGGCGGTCGCTGGGGTCGCAGGTGGAATAGGTCGAATGCAGCAGGCGGCCCGCCGGGCCCTTCATGTCGATGCGGTCGGCGCCGCCGTTGCCGCGGCGCGACACGAGCTGGTAGCGGACGTTGTCGATCTGGTGGCTGTCCTCACCCTGGTTGCCGCGCGCGCTGTCGGCGATCAGGCGAATGCCGGCGTCCTGGTAGCGGATGTGCCCGTCGGCGACGTAGGTGTCCTTTTCCTGGTCGTACTTGAGGTTGTCGGCGCCCAGGAACTGGTCGCCGCGGCGCAGGGCCACGTCGCCCTGGTACTCCAGGTTGGTCTCGGTCCCGCCCAGGCTGTTGCCCTCGATGGCGGTCTCCTGGCCCTCCCGCTGCTCGCGGGTGGCCTGCGCGTCGGCGCCGGGCGGCGGCGGCGGGGCGTCGCCGAAGGCCGGCACGGCATCCTCGATCGGGCACAGCGCCCAGCTCTCGGGCTTCTCGTCGGCGGCCCACGCGGGCAGGCACAAGGCGATGCTGAAGGGCAACGGGAGCAGGCGGAGGGCGGATCGCACGCGGTGCAGGGCTCGTTGTGGGGGCGAAAAACGGCCGTTAGCTTGCCGTATCCCATGCATGCGGGCAATGAAGGCGGGCCGCCGGTGTCGGGCGGGGTTCAGCGACGTCCGGGACCGGCGCGGCGCCGGTTCAGCGCAACTCGGCCACGTGCACCACGCTGCACTCGCGCAGGGCGTCCAGGTCGTAGCCGCCTTCCAGCATGGAGACGACGCGGCCGCCGGCATGGCGCCGGGCCACGGCGCGGAGCTGGCGCGTCAGCCAGCCGAAATCCTCGGTCTCCACCATCAGGTCGGCCAGCGGGTCGCGCATGTGGGCGTCGAAGCCGGCCGAGATCAGCAGCAACTGCGGCTTGAAGTCCTCCAGCGCCGGCAGCAGTTCGTCGGCCCAGGTGTTCTGGAAGCGGAACCCGCCGCTGCCCGGCGGCAGCAGGGCGTTGAACATGTTGCCGGTGCCGCGCTCGTAGGGGCTGCCGCTGTGGGGATAGATGCCCGATTCGTGGCTGCTGAAGTAGGCCACGCGCGGGTCGTTCCAGAAGATCGCCTGGGTGCCGTTGCCGTGGTGCACGTCGAAGTCCACCACCGCTACCCGTTCCAGCCCGTGGCGGTCGCAGGCGTGCGCGGCGGCGACGGCGATGTTGTTGAACAGGCAGAAGCCCATGGCGGCGTCGCCGGTGGCGTGGTGGCCGGGCGGGCGCACCGCGCAGAAGGCGGTCTCGGCCTCGCCGCCCATCACCGCGTCCACCGCGGCCACGCCGGCGCCGGCCGCGCGCAGGGCGGCCGCGCGCGAGGCCGGGCACATCACCGTGTCCGGGTCCAGCATGCGGTAGCCGGTGAAGTCGGCCTCCATGACGTCGCGGACCAGGGCTTCGCCGTGCACCCGGCGCAGGTCGCCCAGCTTGGCCATGGGCGCTTCCCGCCAATCGAGATCGGCGTAGGCGCCGCGCAGTGCGTCCAGCACCACTTCCAGGCGCGCCGGGCGCTCCGGGTGTTCCGGGCCGGGGTCGTGGTGCAGGCAGGCGGGGTGGGTATAGAGGATCACGGCGCTGGCGCCGCCCGGCGACGGGCGGATTCCGCCTCCCGGCGAAGGATGTCCCGGCCCATTCTAAGCAGGCGCACGGACGGGCCGATACCCGACCTTGGGGGAATCCCGGCCGCGCGCGGCCTCAGCCGCGCCGGCGCTCATGGTTCCACAGTACTTCGCCGTGGCCGCCCGCGCGCGCCAGCACCCGCGCCAGTACGAACAGCAGGTCGGACAGGCGGTTGAGGTAGCGCACCGCTTCCGGCCGCACGGCTTCCTGCCGGCCCAGGGCGATGGTCTCGCGTTCGGCGCGGCGCACGACGGTGCGTGCCAGGTGGCAGCGCGCGGCCGCCTCGCCGCCGCCGGGCAGGATGAAGTCCTTCAGTGGCGGCAGCGCTTCGTTGTAGCGGTCCAGATGCCGTTCCAGCGCGTCCACGTCCGCGCCGGCGATCGCCGCGTGGCCGGGGATGCACAGCTCGCCGCCCAGGTCGAACAACTGGTGCTGCACGGTGGTCAGCAGGGCGCGGACGTCTTCCGGCACGTCCGCGGCCGCCAGCACCAGCCCGATGGCCGAATTGGCTTCGTCCACCGTGCCGTAGGCGGTGACGCGCGCGGAATCCTTGTCCACGCGCGTGCCGTCGCCCAGCCCGGTGGTGCCGTCGTCGCCGGTGCGGGTGTAGATCTTCGAGAGGCGGTTGCCCATCGCCGGCGCGGATCAGTCGGCGGTGCGGCCGTGCGGCCTGGCCAGGCGCACGACCTGTTCGACCATGACGTGGACGATGACCGCCAGGCCCACGTAGATCGCCGCCACGCGCAGGTAGGGCAGGTACCAGTCGGCGAAGTTCTTCCACCAGCCGGCCAGGGTGGGCTCGGCGACCACCGGGCTCAGCCAGTAGAAGCTGCCCTGGCTGAGCAGGTGGCAGACGGTGGTCGAAACCAGCAGGCTGCCGGCCAGGATGGCCAGGGTGCGGCCGTGGCCGGCGCCGTGGAAGCGGCGGACCAGCGTGCCGCCCAGCCACATCGCGCCGTAGGCCGGCACCAGGAACCAGTACGCCGGGGATACGCAGTAGTGGGTCCAGAAGTCCAGGCCCTGCCCGGAGATGACCGCGTAGTCCACCGCCACGGCCGCGGCCATCAGCAGCGGGAACGCCCAGCGCGACCAGCCGCGCAGGTAGAAGCCGCCGATGAAGAAGGCGGCCCAGCTTGCATCCGGCAGCGGACCGATGTGGCCGAACATGGGCGGCAGGTGCAGTCGGGTGAGGACCAGCAGGGCGGCGACCAGCGCCAGCACGACGGCGCGTTGGGGAGTGGTGTTCATCGGGCGCGGTTCCAGTGGATCAGCCCCGCATTCTACCGGAGCCGGCGCGCGCCGGTCCCGCTGCGCCGGCAAGGCGCGCGGGCCGAGCCGCTATCATGGCCGCATGACGACTCGCCACGACGTACTGATAGTGGGCGGCGGACTGGTCGGCGCCAGCCTGGCCATCGCCCTGGACCGGCTGGGGCTGGATGTGGGCATGGTCGAGGCCACGCCCGGCGGGCAGATGCCGGCGGTGTTCGACCAGCGCAACCTCAGCTTCGCCGCCGCCACGGTCAACGCGCTGGCCGCGCTCGGCGTGATGGCGAAACTGCGTGCGCCGACCGGCCCGATCCGCCGCATCCACATCAGCCGGCAGGGCGATTTCGGCCGCGTGCGCCTGGCGGCCGCGGACTATGGCCGCGACAGCTTCGGCCAGGTGGTGGTGGCGCGCGATTTCGGTGAGGCGCTGGAGGCCCGCCTGGGCGAACTGTCCGGGCTGGTCCGTTACCGCCCCGCGCGCTTCGTGGGGCTGGACGGGATCGAAGACGGCCTGCGCCGCGTGCGGATCGCCGACGCGCAGGGCGAACGTGAACTGCGCGCGGCGCTGGTCGTGGCCGCCGACGGCACCCCCAGCGCGGTGCGCGCGGCGCTGGGCATCGGCGTGGAGGAACGCGACTACGGCCAGACCCTGTTCGTCGCGCGGGTGCGCGCCGAGCGCGCGCCGGACGGCACCGCCTACGAACGCTTCCGCCAGGACGGCCCCACGGCCCTGTTGCCGCGCGGCGACCGCCATTGGGGCGTGGTGCACGGCGTGGACCGCGGCGAGGCCGAGGCGGTCGCCGCGCTGGACGACGCGCGCTGGCTGCAGCGCCTGCAACGCCACGCCGGCTGGCGCATCGGCCGGCTGCTGGAAAGCGGCGAGCGCAGCGCCTATCCGATCGTCCGCGTGGTGGCCGAACGCACCGTCGCCGCGCGCGCGGTGCTGCTGGGCAACGCTGCGCAGACCATCCACCCGATCGGCGCGCAGGGCTTCAACCTGGGCCTGCGCGACGCGCTTACCCTGGCCGAGGAACTGGCCGGCGCCGCCGACCCCGGCGATGCCGCCCTGCTCGCGCGCTACGCGGCGCGCCGACGCGAGGATCGCGAGCGCACCTTGGCCTTTTCCGACGGCCTGGCGCGGTTGACCGCCAACCCGTCGCCGCTGCTGGCGCCGCTGCGCAGCCTGGGCATGGCGGCGCTGGATGCGCAGGCGTCGCTGCAGTCGTTCGTGGTCGGCGGCGCGATGGGCTTCCGCGGCGACGTGCCGGCGCTGTGCCGGGAGGCCGCCGCATGAGCCGGCGCGGACGGATCGACGTGGCCGTGACCGGCGGCGGCGTGGTCGGCGCGGCCTGCGCGCTGGCGCTGGCGCGCGAAGGGCTGGACGTGGCGCTGGTCGAGGGCCGCGAGCCGCCGCGCTGGTCGGCGGCCGAGCCGGACCTGCGCGTGTACGCCTTCGCCCCCGACAACGCCGCGTTGCTGGATGAAGCCGGAGTGTGGCCGGCGGTGCAGGCGGCACGCGCGCAGCCGTACCGCTTCATGCGCGTGTGGGACGCGGCCGGCGGCGGCGAACTGGCCTTCGATGCCGACGCGCTGGGCCGCGCGCAACTGGGCTGGATCGTGGAGAACGCCCTGCTGGTGGACCGCCTGTGGGCGGCGCTGCCCGCGGCCGGCGTGCAACTGCGCTGCCCCGCGCGGGTGGAGGCGATGACGCAGGACGAGGCGGGCGTGGCACTGCGGCTGGACGACGGCTCCCGCATCGACGCGCGCCTGGCCGTGGCCGCGGACGGCGCGGATTCCACCCTGCGGCGGCTGGCCGGGCTGGACGTGGACGCGCACGACTACGCGCAGCGCGGCATCGTCGCCTACGTGCGCACCGGCGAACCGCACCGCGAGACCGCCTGGCAGCGCTTCCTGCCGAGCGGGCCGCTGGCATTCCTGCCGTTCGCCGACGGGCGCAGTTCCATCGTCTGGACCGTGCCGCAGGACGAAGCGCAGCGCCTGCTGGCGCTGGACGACGCCGCCTTCGGTGCCGCGCTGACCCGGGCCTCGGGCGGGCGCCTGGGCGTTGTGCGGGTGGACTCGCCGCGCGCGGCGTTCCCGCTGCGCCGGCAACTGGCGCGCGACTACGTGGCCGGCCGGGTGATCGTGGCCGGCGATGCGGCGCACGTGGTGCATCCGCTGGCCGGGCAGGGCGTCAACCTGGGCCTGCGCGACGTGGCCGCGCTGCGCGACGGCGTGCGCGCGGCGCAGGAACGGCGCGCGGACTGGGCCGCGCCGCACCGGCTCGCACGCTGGGCACGCCGGCGCCGCAGCGAGAACGCCACCGCCGCCTACGCCTTCGACGGTATCAACCGCCTGTTCTCCAACGACGAGATGCATCTGACCCTGCTGCGCGGCCCGCTGCTGGGCCTGGCCGGCAGGCTGCCGCCGCTGGTGGATTTCTTCTGGCGGCACGCGGCCGGGCAACGCTGAGCGCGGCGCGCACGGCCATTCCCGCGAGGGCGCCATGGTCCTGCTGTCCGACAACGACGAAAGCGCCTGCCTCACTCCGGGATGAAGGGGAACACGATCTTCAGCAGGCCCTTCAGTCCGCCCTCGGCGGTGCTGGCGATGGCCTTGGCGCCCAGACTGTTGAGCGCGTTGCGCGCGTCCTGCCAGCGCAGCTTGGACACGTCCTTCTGCAACAGGTCGGCGACTTCCTCGGCGGTGGGGGCGAGCTTCTTCAGTTCGCGCGCGACCGCGGCCGGGTCCTGTTGCAGGTAGCCCCAGCGCTCGGCGATGGACAGCAGCGTGTCGAAGCGCACCGCCACCACGTCGCGGTTGCGTTCGTAGACCGGCAGCGCGCCGACGTCGAGGATGGCCTGCTCGAACTGCTGGTGGTCGTCCGGGTGTTCGATGCGCACGGCGAGGAAGCCTTCCTTGCGGCTGCGCTCGCTGACGTGCTTGGCGCCGGACTTGAGGTTGGCCTCGGTGAGCACCGTGGCCACGATGCGGCGCAGGGCGGCGTCGCGCTCCTCCGGCACCAGCGCGCGCCAGCGCGCGTAGCCGTCGCGGCGCAATGCCTTCACCTTGGCCGGCGTCACCCGCAGCTTGGCGGCGACGGCGAAGTTGGATTCGTCGCGGCCGATGGTGCCGTCGCGCTCCAGCAGCACGAAGATCAGCAGCTCCAGGTCGCGCTTGGTCAGCGACTGGAAGCCCTGCAGCAGGGTCAGGCGCAGGAATTCGTCGCCGAAGCCGGCGGGGTCCTTGAGGGAGAGGGTCATGACGCGTCCTTCACTGGCGAGCCAGCATGCCGTGGCCGGATTGCACGGGCTGAGACTACCCGATCGCCCGCTGCGCCGCGTCGTGTACCGCGGCCGTGGTATCGCGTAGGGTAGCGGTCCCGAACACGGAGACGATGCATGCGACCTTGGCTGAAGGCGGCGGCGCTGGCCGCTGGATTGATGGCCCTTCCCGCCGCCGCGCGCGAGGCGGAACCGCCGCCGGCGGTGGAGCCGGACTACGTGGCGCCGGCGGCGTCGCTCTCGCCCGGGCAGGTGGAGCGCATGCAGCAACGGCTGCTCGACTGGCCGGGCCTGGCGCGCTATCGCGCGGACAACGTCGCGCTGCCGCCGCGCGCGGCCGGCCGCGTGGTGTTCTACGGCGATTCCATCACCGACGGCTGGGGCCGGGTGCAGGACACCGTGTTCTTCCCCGGCAAGCCCTACGTCAACCGCGGCATTTCCGGGCAGACCACCGCGCAGATGCTGGTGCGCTTCCGCCAGGACGTGATCGCGCTACACCCCGAAGCGGTGGTGATCCTGGCCGGCACCAACGACATCGCCGGCAACACCGGGCCGGCCACGCTGGACATGATCGAGGACAACCTGCGCTCGATGGCGCAACTGGCGCAGGCCAACGGCATCCGCGTGGTGCTGGCCTCGGTGCTGCCGGCCAGCGCCTACCCGTGGCGGCCGGGCTATCGGCCGGCGGAGAAGATCCGCGAACTCAACCGTCGCCTCGCCGCCCATGCGCGCGAGTCCGGCGCGGTGTACCTGGACTACCACGCGGCGATGGCCAATGCCGAAGGCGGTCTGGACGCGCGCCTGGCCGCCGACGGCGTGCATCCCACGCCGGCCGGCTATGCGGTGATGGCGCCGCTGGCGCAACAAGCCATCGACGCCGCGCTCGCCGGCGAGTGAAGTGCCGACGGGGCGCGCTCAGCGCCCGGTTTCGCGGCCCGGAATCGGCGCGCGGAAGGCTTCGATGGCGCCGCGGTCCTGCAGGGTGACGTACACCGTGCGGCCGTCCGCGCCACCGAAGGCGACGTTGGTGGGCTTCTGCCCCTTCAGCCGCACTTCGCGCAGCAGCCTGCCGTCCGGCGCGACCACCGCCACCGTGCCGGCGCCGTACCGCGCGATATAGAGATTGCCTTCGGCATCGGTGCGCATGCCGTCCAGGCCGTGGTCGTCGAAGGCGATCAGCAGGCGTTTGTTCGACACGCCGCCGTCCGCCGCGCGGTCGTAGGCCCAGACGCGGCGCTGCACGCTCTCGTTGACGTACAGCCTGGCGCCGTCGGGACTGACTTCCACGCCGTTGGTGGTGCCCATGCCGGTTTCCAGCAGGTGCGGCGTGCCGTCCGCATCGATGCGCCAGAGCTGGCCGGTGCCGTCGGCCCAGTCCGGGTCGCTGGCGTACAGCGTGCCGTCCGGCGCCAGCGCGATGTCGTTGGGCTGGTGCGCCTGCGGCAGGGCGGCGAACACCTGCGCCTCCCGTTGGCCCGGCGCGATGCGCAGGACGTGGTGGCCGCTGTAGTCGGCGATGAACATGCCGCCGTCGGCGCCGAAGCGGATGCCGTTGCCGGTGCTGCCCTCGGGCAGGGTGGCGAACAGGGCAGCTTGGCCGTTGCCGTCCTCGTCGAAGGTCACCCGCCCGATCGTCCCGTCGCGGCCGAAGCTCACGGCATACAGCGCGCCGTCCCGACCGACCGCGGGGCCTTCGATGCCGGCGGTGAACACGCCGTCGCCAACCACGTCGCGGACGACATAGGGCGCGTCCTCGCCGGCCAGCAGGTTGGCGCTGGCCGCCAGCCCGAAGACCAGCGGGACCAGGGAAGAGCGGTGCCTGCGTGCACGGTGCGATGTCATCGGTTCTCCGAGTCGGCGAAGGGAGGCGTTGCATGCGCGGCAGCGGGGCCGCACGACGCACCATGGTAAGCCGGGCGCGGGATGCGGCGGAAACCGGTGCCGCCGGAAGTGGGGAGGGTGTGGCGAAGGCGATCCGGACGGCGCTCTGGGTGTGACTGCGTGCGGATCGTGGCTGTGGGAGCGACCTGAGTCGCGATGCCTTCACGGGAAAGCCCGTCGCGACTCATGTCGCTCCCACAGAAGCCGCCTCCCGCCAACGGGGAGGCATCAGCGTGGCGTGGCGAAGACGGTGATCTCTTCGCGGTCGTGGTAGAGCTGGCGCGCGCGCACTTCCAGCGGCTTGCCGGCCTGCGCGGCGAACAGGTCCAGGCACAGCCTAGTCTCGTCCCAGCGCTTCTTCATCGGCAGCTTGAGGTTGAACACCGCGTGCCGGCACCAGCCTTCGCGGAACCACTGCGCCATCCGCTCGGCCACGCGGCGCGGCTGTTCCACCATGTCGCAGACCATCCAGTCCAGCGGCTGGCCGGGCTTCCAGTGGAAGCCGTCGGCGCGCAGGTGTTCGACCAGCCCTGTCGCCAGTACGTGCTCGCGCAGCGGACCGTTGTCCACGCTGGTCACGCGCAGGTGGTGGCGGGTCAGCACCCAGGTCCAGCCGCCGGGCGCCGCGCCCAGGTCGGCGGCGGTCATGCCGGGCTTCAGCAGGGCCGCGCGCTGCTCCGCGGTCAGCAGCGAGAGGAAGGCTTCCTCCAGCTTCAGCGCCGAGCGCGACGGCGCGTCCGGCAGCAGCTTCAGGCGCGGGATGCCGAGTGGCCACGGCGCACTGTCGCGCGCGTCGCTGCGGGCCAGGAACAGATGGTCGCCCTGCACGAACACCACGTGCAGGCGCGGCAGCCGCGCATCGTCCTTGTCGCTGAGGAAGCCCTGCTTGCGCAGCGCCGGCCGCAGCGCGTTGCCGAAGCTGCGCGCCAGCCCCGCCAGCGGCTTGGCGCTGTCCGAATCCGGATGCTCCACCCACAGCTCGCCGTAGCGGCCGGCGCCGGCCAGCGCGTCGAGGATCGGCGCGATGCGGTCTCGGGGATCGATGCCGCGCAGTTCGGCCAGCAGGCGCAGCTTCTGCCGCGCGAAGATCAGCGTCTGCCACGGCAGGGCGCGGTCCAGCGCTTCGCCGTCTTCGCAGAAAAACACCACGTGGCCGTCGTTGCGCTGCGCACGCGCATAGCCGGCGAAACCGGCCGCCACAGCGCGTTCGGTGAGTTCCGCCGCCAGTTCCGGCTCGAAGCCCTGGCGGCAATAGCACAGCAGTCCGGTCATGCGAGGCTCCTTGCGCAGTCCCCTGCAGGAGCGACGCGAGTCGCGACACGCCGCGCCCGTCCGCCACGGTGCTGACCGGAGGCTGCCCGGGGTTCCCGGTCACGACTTGCATCGCTCCTACAACAACAATCGCGGAAGGCGTCAATAACGGTCACCGCCCATCTCGCCATAGCGCTTCAGCACCGCGCGCGCGTCGTCGCAGCGCAGGTCGCGCACCACCTCGATGCCGCGCTTGTTCAGTTCGCCGATCCAGTCCGCGGGCAGCGGGCCTTCGTCGAACTCGGTCAGCTCCATCACGTCCTCGGCGCGCGCGCCGATCAGCAGGCGGTCGATGCCGGCCCAGACGGTGGCGCCGTAGCATTGGCAGCAGGGTTGCGAAGAGGTCGCCAGCGCGACCGGCGCGGTGCGCTCGTTGAGGCGCGGCGTCTGCAGGCGCTGCTGAGCCAGCATGTAGGCCATGGTCTCGGCGTGCGCCAGCGAGCAGGTGTGCGGCATCACCCGGTTCACGCCGAGGGCGATCACGCGGTGGTCCGGGCCGAACACCACCGCGCCGAACGGGCCGCCGGTGCCGGCGTCCACGTTGCGGCGCGACAGCTCGATCGCCAGCGCCACCTTGTCCTCGTCGCCGGCGTAGGCAGCGGAGGCATCGACCGCGTCGTGGGTCCAGGCGGGCAGGGTCAGGTGGATCTGCTGGTAGAGCATCACGGTACGGGAATCCTGGTGGAGGAGGGAGCGGCCGTGCAGCGGTTGTCCACGCACTGGCAGGCGGTGATCTCGGTGAAGCCGCAGACGCCCATCATGCCGCGCGCGGCGCATTGCGCCTGCACGGCCTGCGGATCGGTGGGGCTGTCCTTGTTGACGCAGGCGGGCATCGCGCCGCAGCAGTTGCCCACGTCCTTGACCGCGCAGTCGGCATGGGTGCGGCAGGCGTAGTCCACGGCGGCCGCCGGCGGGACTTCGCGCGGAGGGTATGGCGAGCTCATCACCTTCGGCGGATCGGTGGCCGGCGGCCCGGCCGCGACGGCGCCGCTGCCGGATGCCGAAGGCGCAGCGCATCCGGCGAGCGTCAGCAGCATCGCCAGCATCGGGATGAAGGACAGCGGCAGTCGGGCGCAGGGCATGGTGGCATCCTCGCGTGCGGGTCCGTTCACAGCCTGCGGCATGCCGCGGCAACCGGCGGTGAAACCGGCGGGCGGCCCGCCGGCGGCATGGGAGCAGGCCCCGGCCGGACCATCGGCGGGCCTCAGCCCTTCGCTGCCCAGGTGTCGCGCAGGGTCACGCTGCGGTTGAAGACCGGGCGCGCGGGCGTGTGGTCATAGCGGTCGGCGACGAAGTAGCCGGTGCGCTCGAACTGGAACGACTGCTCCGGCGCGGCCGCGGCGGCCGCGGGTTCGACATAGCCGGTCACCACCTTGCGCGAGTCCGGGTTCAGGTAGTCGCGGTAGGTCTTGCCGTCGGCCTCGTCGTCCGGGTTGGGCACGGTGAACAGGCGGTCGTACAGGCGCACTTCCGCGGCCACGGCGTGCTTCGCGCTGACCCAGTGGATGGTACCCTTGATCTTGCGCTCGGCGCCGGCCATGCCGGGGCGCGATTCCGGGTCCAGCCAGCCGCGCAGCTCGACGATGTTGCCGGCCTCGTCCTTCACCGCCTCGTCGCAGCGCACGATGCCGGCGCCGCGCAGGCGCACTTCGCCGCCCAGCGTTAGGCGCTTGAAGCCCTTGGGCGGCACTTCCTCGAAATCCTCGCGCTCGATCCACAGCTCGCGCGAGAACGGCACCTCGCGCTTGCCGAAGCCCTCGTCCTTCGGATGGTTGGCGAACGCCAGCGTTTCCTCGTGGCCTTCCGGCAGGTTCGCCAGCACCAGCTTCACCGGGTCGATCACCGCCATGCGGCGCGGCGCGGCGGCGTCCAGGTCCTCGCGCAGCGCGCCTTCCAGGATGCCGATGTCCAGCAGCGAGTTCTGCTTGCTGATGCCCACGCGGTCTACCATCAGGCGCAGCGCGGCCGGCGTGTAGCCGCGGCGGCGGATGCCCTGCAGCGTGGGCATGCGCGGGTCGTCCCAGCCGTCGACCAGGCCGTCGTTGACCATCGCCAGCAGCTTGCGCTTGCTCATCACCAGATAGTTGAAGTTCAGCCGCGAGAACTCGATCTGGCGCGGCTTGGCGGCCTCGTTCGGCAGGCCCCTGACGAGCAGCGGCGCCAGCAGGTCCGGCGAGTTCGCCAGGTCCACCTTGTCCACGCACCAGTCGTACAGCGGACGGTGGTCCTCGAACTCCAGCGTGCACAGCGAATGGGTGATGCCTTCCACCGCGTCGCTCAAGGCGTGCGCGTAGTCGTACATCGGGTAGATCGGCCAGGCGTTGCCGGTGTTCTGGTGCTCGACGTGCTTGATGCGGTACAGCGCCGGGTCGCGCAGGTTGATGTTGCCGCTGGCCATGTCGATCTTCGCGCGCAGCGTGCGCGCGCCGTCCGGGAACTCGCCCGCGCGCATGCGCCGGAACAGGTCCAGGTTCTCCTCGACGCTGCGGCCGCGGTACGGCGAGTCGCGGCCCGGCTCGGTCAGGGTGCCGCGGTATTCGCGCACTTCCTCCGCGCTCAGGTCGCAGACGAAGGCGTCGCCCTGGCGGATCAGCTTCTCGCCGGCCAGGTACAGCACCTCGAAGTAGTCCGAGGCGTGGCGCAGGTCGTGCCAGTCGAAACCCAGCCAGCGCACGTCGTCCTGGATGGCGCGCACGTATTCCGGGTCTTCCTTGGCCGGGTTGGTGTCGTCCAGGCGCAGGTTGCAGACGCCGCCGAACTCGCGGGCGATGCCGAAGTCCAGGCAGATCGCCTTGGCGTGGCCGATGTGCAGGTAGCCGTTGGGCTCCGGCGGGAAGCGG
>CALJUL010000065.1 GCA_937975725.1 uncultured Pseudoxanthomonas sp.
CCGCGGCCACCACCGGCACCAGCGAATACTTGATGCGCTGGCTGGTGGCCTGGAAGTTGGCGACCATGGCCTCGAACGCGTCCACCTTGCCGGCCTGCAGCAGGCCCAGCGCGCCGGCCAGGTCGGCGCCGGCGGAGAAGGGTTCCTTCGGCTGCCAGATCACCAGGCCCTTGAACTTGCGCTCGGCCAGGGCGATGGCTTCCTGCAGGCCGTCCAGCACCGCGTCGGAGACGGTGTGCATCTTGGTCTTGAAGCTCACCACGCCCACGTCGTCGCCGTCGGTCCACAGGCGGATGCCGTCGTTCTCGAACACGGTCTCGCCCTGCGCGAACGATTCGCCCAGCAGCGGGTCGGGGAAGCGCTGGCGCCGGTACACGGGCAGGGCCGAGCGCGGCAGCTTGGCGTTGCGCGCCGGGCTGTAGCTGCCCTCGGCGGCGTGCACGCCCTCGCGGCCGTCGAACACCCAGTCCGGCAGCGGCGCGCTGCTCATGGCCTTGCCGGCCACGATGTCGTCGGCGATCCACTGCGCCACCTGCTTCCAGCCGGCGGCCTGCCAGGTCTCGAACGGGCCCAGCGACCAGCCGTAGCCCCAGCGGATGGCCAGGTCGACGTCGCGCGCGGTCTCGGCGATGTCGGCCAGGTGGTAGGCGCTGTAGTGGAACAGGTCGCGGAACACGGCCCACAGGAACTGCGCCTGCGGGTGCTGGCTCTCGCGCAATCTGGCGAATTTCTCCGCCGGGTTCTTCGTCTTGAGGATCTCGACCACCTCCGGTGCGGCCGCGCGGTCGGCAGGACGGTAGTCCTGCTTCTCCAGGTCCAGCACCACGATGTCCTTGCCGACCTTGCGGAAGACGCCCGCGCCGGTCTTCTGGCCCAGTGCGCCCTTGGCGATCAGCGCCTCCAGCCACTTGGGCGACGTGAAGTAGGCATGCCAGGGGTCGTCCGGCAGGGTGTCGGCCATGGTCTTGATGACGTGGGCCATGGTGTCCAGGCCGACCACATCCGAGGTGCGGTAGGTCGCCGACTTCGGCCGGCCGATCAGCGGGCCGGTGATGGCATCCACCTCGTCGAAGCCCAGCTTGAATTCGCCCGTGTGGTGCGCCGTGGCGAGGATCGAGAACACGCCGATCCGGTTGCCGATGAAGTTGGGCGTGTCCTTGGCGTAGACCACGCCCTTGCCCAGGGTGGTGGTCAGGAAGGTTTCCAGCCCCTCCAGCACCGCGGCATCGGTGGTCCGGGCCGGGATCAGTTCGGCCAAGTGCATGTAGCGCGGCGGGTTGAAGAAGTGCACGCCGCAGAAACGGTGGCGAAGCTCTTCCGGAAGAACCTCAGCCAACTTGTTGATTCCCAAGCCGGATGTATTGCTGGCCAGCACTGCGTGTGCCGGCACGAACGGGGCGATCTTCTTGTACAGGTCCTGCTTCCAGTCCATCCGCTCGGCGATGGCCTCGATGATCAGGTCGCAATCCTTGAGCTGTTCCAGCCCGGTCTCGTAGTTGGCCGGGGTGATGGCCTCGGCCAGGGACTTGCTGGCCAGCGGCGCCGGGCTGAGCTTGGCCAAGTTGGCCAGCGCCTTCAGCACGATGCCGTCCGGGTGGCCGTCCTTGGCGGGCAGGTCGAACAGCACCGTATCGACGCCGGCATTGGTCAGGTGCGCGGCGATCTGCGCGCCCATGACACCGGCACCGAGCACGGCCGCACGACGTACGAGTAGTTTCTGAGACATTTCTGCTTACCCTTTGTAATCAAAAAGAATATTTGACGCGGATTGCGCGGATGAACACGGATGAAGCAAGAGCTTCTTCATCAGATTGGCTTTATCTGTGTTCATCCGCGTAATCCGTGGCAAAGCCTTTCAGCTCTTCAACCCGGCCGCGGCGAAGCGGATCAGTTCCTGGGCGGCGCGCTGGCGGTGCGCCGCTTCGGTGACGTTGGCGGGGCGCTTGATCAGGCCGAAGTCCGCCATGGCGTAGGTCAGCGCGCCGGAGAAGAAATCCAGCCGCCAGTACAGCTCCTCCTTGCTCAGCCCGGGCACGCAGCCGGCGATGGCCTTGCCGAACTCGCGCAGGACGTGGCCGTAGTGGTCGGACAGGAACTGGCGCAGGCCGTCGTTCTTCTCGGCGTAGGCACGGGCGATCACGCGGACGAAGGCACCGCCGCCGTGGCGGTCCTGGGCCAGGGCCAGGGCGGGCTCGACGAAGGCGGCCAGGATCGGTTCCAGTTCGCCCGGATGCTCGGCCAGCGCCTTGTGCAACTGGGACAGGCGGGCAGCGGTCATGTCGTCCATGCGCCGGCGGAAGACCTCGTTGACCAGGTTTTCCTTGCTACCGAAGTGGTAGTTCACCGCGGCGATGTTCACGTCCGCGCGGCTGGTGACCTGGCGCAGGGAAGTGCCGGCGAAGCCGTGCTGGGCGAACAGTTCTTCGGCCGCCCCCAGGATGCGCTCCTTGGTGGAGAAATGCGTGGTGTTGCCCATGGCCCCTCCGGCACTGAATCAAACGCTTGTTTGATCCATTCTCGGGCGTCACCCCGGGCAAGTCATGCTGCCTTGCAGCAAATGCCGCCGGCGGGGCTGCAAAAGTACGCCGAGGTACGTTAGAATCTCGCTACGCTTTTTAGGCTAAGCCCGCGTTTCGACGCGGGTTTTTCATGCTAACCTTCGGGCCGTCACGTGGCCCGCCCAACGGAGAGAATCCCCATGGCGCTGGAGCGCACCCTGTCGATCGTCAAGCCCGATGCCGTCGCCAAGAACGTCATCGGCGAAATCTATGCCCGCTTCGAAAAAGCCGGTCTGAAGATCGTCGCCGCGAAGATGAAGCACCTGTCGCGCCGCGAGGCCGAAGGTTTTTACGCCGTGCACCGAGAGCGTCCGTTCTTCAACGCGCTGGTGGAGTTCATGATCTCCGGCCCGGTCGCCATCCAGGTGCTGGAAGGCGAGAACGCGGTGCTCAAGCATCGCGAGATCCTCGGCGCCACCAATCCGAAGGAAGCCGCGCCGGGCACGATCCGCGCCGACTTCGCCGATTCCATCGACGCCAACGCCGCGCACGGTTCGGATTCGGTCGAGAACGCGAACATCGAGATCGCGTACTTCTTCGCCGCCACCGAAGTGTTCTCGCGCTGAGCGACACGATGCGATGAGCAGCCACGAACTGCCGCCGATCGAATTGAAGATGGCCACGGATGCCTCGTCCGTGGCCGTCGGCGTGTCCGTGCCTGCGAAACAGAATCTGCTGGACCTGGACCGCGAGGGCCTGGAGCGCTTCTTCGTCGAGACGCTCGGCGAGCAGAAGTTCCGCGCCCACCAGGTGATGAAGTGGATCCACCATCGCTACGTCACCGATTTCGCCGATATGACTGATCTGGGCAAGAACCTGCGCGCGAAGCTGCAGGAGCATGCCGAGGTGGTCGTGCCGCAGGTGGTGTTCGACAAGCCCTCCGCCGACGGCACCCACAAGTGGCTGCTCGGCATGGGCGTGGACGGCAGGAATGCCGTCGAAACTGTCTACATCCCCGACAAGGGCCGCGGCACGCTGTGCGTGTCCTCGCAGGTCGGCTGCGGGCTGAACTGCACGTTCTGCTCCACCGCCACGCAGGGCTTCAACCGCAACCTCACCACCGCCGAGATCATCGGCCAGGTCTGGATCACCGCGCGTCACCTGGGCAACGTGCCCGCGCAGAACCGCCGCCTCACCAACGTGGTGATGATGGGCATGGGCGAGCCGCTGCTGAACTTCGACAACGTCGTGCGCGCGATGAACATCATGCGCGACGACCTGGGCTACGGCCTGGCCAGCAAGCGCGTCACGCTGTCCACCTCCGGCCTGGTGCCGATGATCGACCGCCTGTCCACCGAGACCGACGTCTCGCTGGCCGTGTCGCTGCACGCGCCCAACGACGCGCTGCGCGAGCAACTGGTGCCGCTCAACAGGAAATACCCCATCGCCGAGTTGATGGCCTCCTGCGCGCGCTACCTGTGTGCGAACAGGAAGCGCGATTCGGTGACCTTCGAATACACGCTGATGAAGGGCGTCAACGACCAGCCCGAGCATGCGCGGCAACTGGCGCAACTGATGCGCAAGTTCAGCAACGCGGCGCAGCTCAAGGACGCGGGCAAGGTCAACCTGATCCCGTTCAACCCGTTCCCCGGCACGCGCTACGAGCGTTCGCCGGAAGAAGACATCCGCGCCTTCCAGAAATTGCTGCTCGACGCCCAGGTGCTGACCATGGTCAGGCGCACCCGCGGCGACGACATCGACGCCGCCTGCGGCCAGTTGAAGGGGCAGGTGATGGACCGCCCCCGCCGGCAGGCGGAGTTCCGGCGGCAACTGCAGGAGCAGGGCATCGACGATGCGGCATAAGGCGCTCTGCCTGCTGCTGGTGCCCTTCCTGCTGGCCACGGCCTGCAGCCGCCTGACCTTCGTCCGCCCCAAGGGCAAGATGGGACCGCTCTCCGGCGAACAAGTCGCGCAGGACTACTCGGTCAAGGACAGCCCCGAGGTCAAGCGCCGGCAGGACCAGCAGCTCATGCTGGCGCGCTCCGTGCAGCACCTGCAGGCCGGCGACCTGGTCGCGGCGGAGAAGGACGCACTGGCGGTACTCAAGCTGGATGCAGGTTCGGCCGATGCCGAAACGTTACTGGCCGTGGTGGCCGACCGCCGTGGCGACCAGGAACAGGCCGGCCGCCGGTACCGCCGCGCTGCCGAGCTGGCGCCCGGGCAGGGCGCGGCGCAGAACAACTACGGTGCCTGGCTATGCGCGAACGGCCATGCCGCCGAGGCGCTGGTCTGGTTCGACCGGGCCATGGCCGCACCGGGCTACGCATCGCCCGCGACGGCGATGGCCAACGCCGGCAGTTGCGCGCTGAAGACCGGCCAGCGCGAGCGGGCCGAGCGCGACCTGCGCCAGGCGCTGTCGCTGGAACCGGCCAACGCCGCCGCGCTGGGCGCGCTGGCGGAACTGGAGTTCCAGCGCGGCGACTTCATGCGGGCGCGCGCTTTCGTCGAGCGCCGGCTGGCCGCCGCGCCGGCGACGGCCGAGATGCTGAAACTGGCATCACAGATTGAGGAAAACCTCGGCGACAAGGCTGCCGCCAGTCGATATGTTCGACAACTTCGGGCGGAGTTCCCCGACGCGCCAGACGTCAATCCAAGGGGAAGCACAGGGTCATGATGGAAACCGAAAGCAACGGGCAACCCTCGCTGGGGAGCGGGGGATTGCTGAAGGCCGCCCGCGAACGCGCCGGCCTGTCTCTCCAGGACGTCAGCCAGCGCTCCAAGATGCCGGTGCGCGTGTTGCAGGCGCTCGAAACCGGGCAGTGGGACCAGTTGGGCGGAGCCGTGTTCGTGCGCGGGCAACTGCGCAGCTACGGCCGCTTGCTGGACATCGACGTCGAACCGCTGCTGCAGCAGGTGGACCAGAAGAGTGCCGTCCCGGTGGTGCTGGTCAGCCACAGCCATACGCCAGCGTGGCAATACTTCCTGGAAAGCTTCAAGCGCCGGGCGATCTACGTGGTGCTGACCGCGGTCATCGCCACGCCGGTGTGGATGGCGCTGCGGCCCCAGCCGGGCGCCGCCCCGGAGGCCACCGTGGCTTCGCTGGACGCGGTCCCGTCCCCGGGCGCCGTGCTGCCCGCCCCGCCGGAAACCGCTCCGCAGGCGACCGAGCCCGCCACCCGCAGGCCGCAGGCCACGCCCTACGTCGCCTCGATGGCGCCGATTCCGCGCACCGCCGCGCCGTGGCTCTCGCTGCAGTTCAAGGGCGACAGTTGGGTGGAAGTCAGTGCGCCGGACGGCCGCAAGCTGGAGCAGGCACTGGTCCGCGCAGGCGAGGAACGCCGCTACGCGCCGGGCGAAGTGGGGCGCATCAAGCTGGGGGATGCCACCGCGGTCGAGGTTCAGCAAGCCGGGAGTACGGTAGACCTGACGCCGTACCAACGCGCGAACGTCGCGCGCTTTACGGTATCCTCTGAGGGTTCCCTGGCGCCGGTCCGCGACTGACCCGCGTGCGGGTTTGTCCAACCAAGACCAAGACCCCGCGCAAGACGGGGCAAGAGAGCGCATGGCGATTGACGATCTGCTCGACGAGCACGAACAAAGCGAACGCGTCCGTAGCTGGCTGAGGAACAACGGCGCCGGCCTGATCGGCGGCGTTGCACTGGGGCTGGCGGTGATCCTGGGCTGGCAGTGGTGGCAGAAGCACCGCGCCAGCCAGGGCGAGCAGGCTTACCAGAACTACCAGACCGGGGTGGAAGGGCTCGCCGACAGCGACCCGAAGAAAGCACAGGAAGCGGTCGCCAAGCTGCCCGGCAAGGACGGTCCCTATGCCGACCTGGCGAGCCTGCACCTGGCCAAGGTGCAGGTGCAGGCCGGCGAACGCGACGCCGCCATCGCTACGCTGCGCGGGCTCACGCCCGACGACAGCCTGCGCCCGGTCGTGAACCTGCGCCTGGCCCGCCTGCTGGTGGATGCGGGCAAGCAGGACGAAGCCATCGCGCTGCTCGCCAAGGCCGACGACGCCTCCAGCCTGGAGGTCCGCGGCGATGCGCTGGCGGCCACCGGCAAGCAGAAGGAAGCGCAGGAAGCCTACAACAAGGCGCTGACCACCCTCGACGTGGCCTCGCCGCAGCGCCGCCTGGTGGAACTCAAGCTGATCCAGGCCGGCGGCACGCCGCCCAAGACCGGGGGTGCGGCATGATCCGCGCTTCGGTCCCGGCCGGACGCCTGCTGGCCGCCGTCCTGCTGGTTGCCGCGCTCGGCGGTTGCAGCACGGTCAAGGGCTGGTTCGGCGGCAAGGACAAGCCGGACGAGAAACCGACCGACCCGGCCGAACTGGTCGCTTTCACCCCGTCGGTCTCGGTCGCGAAGCTGTGGAGCGCCGGCGTCGGCAAGGGCGAGGGCCGCCTCGGCCTGCAGCAGGCTCCCGTGGTCGACGGCGGGCGCGTGTATGCCGCCGCGGTCAAGGGCGGCCTGCGTGCGCTGGACCTGCAGAGCGGCAAGACGGTCTGGGAATACAAGACCGACCTGCGGCTCTCCGGCGGTCCCGGTGCCGGCGACGGCCTGGTTGCCGTCGGCACCTTGGACGGACAAGTCGTCGTGCTGGACGCGGCCACCGGCGCCGAGAAGTGGCAGGCGAAGGTGCCGAACGAAGTGATCGCCGCGCCCAGCATCGGCCAGGGGCTGGTGTTGGTGCGCAGCAACGACGGGCGCGTTACCGCGTTCGACGCCCAGAGCGGCGAGCGCCGCTGGTTCTGGAACAACGAACTGCCCACCCTGACCGTGCGCGGCAACGCACCGGTCGTGCAGGGCCCGGGCGTGGTGTTCGTTGGCAGCGACGACGGCACCGTTGCCGCGCTGGCAGCCAACGACGGCCGTCCGCTCTGGTCGCAGGCCGTCGGCCTCGGCGAGGGTCGCAGCGAGCTGGAGCGCATGGCCGACGTGGACGGCGCCCCCGTGCTGGAAGGCAACACCGTGTTCGCCACCAGCTACAAGAAGGAAACCGTCGCCATCGAGGGCCCGACCGGCCGTCCGCTGTGGACCCGCGACAACGGTGGCGCCGGCGGCCTGGGCGTGACCAGCAGCGTGGTCGTGGTGTCCGACCCGGCCGGCACGGTGTGGGGCCTGGACAAGTACAGCGGCAGCGCGACGTGGTCCAACACCACGCTGGCCCGCCGCTCGCTCACCGCGCCCAGCATCCACGGCGACTACGCCGTGGTCGCCGATTACGACGGCTACGTACACTGGCTCAGGGCGGACAACGGCGAAGTCGCGGCGCGCGAGCGCGCCGGCGGCAAGCCCATCCGCGGCAAGCCCGTGGTGGCCGACGGCATCCTGATCGTGCAGAACGTCGAAGGCAACCTGACCGCGTTCCGCTTCAAGTAAGCCTGCCCGTACCGCCATCCACGGCCCGGCGCCCTGCGCCGGGCCGTTTCCCTTTTCGTTGCGGCGCCTTCATCATGTGCGGGCGCCCGCGGGCCGCCGCCGTGCGGCGCGCCGCCATCCCACAACCGACCGGTTTTCCGCATGCTTCCCCTCGTCGCCCTGGTGGGCCGCCCCAACGTCGGCAAGTCGACGCTGTTCAATGCGTTCACGCGCAGCCGCGATGCGCTGGTGCACGACCAGCCCGGCGTCACCCGCGACCGCCACTACGGCGTCTGCCGGCTGGATACCGACCAGCCCTTCGTGGTGGTCGACACCGGCGGCATCGCCGGCGAGGAAGAGGGGCTGGCCGGCGCCACCGCCCGCCAGGCGCGCGCGGCCGCCGAGGAGGCGGACCTGGTGCTGTTCGTCGTCGACGGCCGCGAAGGCGCCTCGGCGCTGGACGACGACATCCTGGGCTGGCTGCGCAAGGCCTCGCGCCCCACCTTGCTGGTGATCAACAAGATCGATGGCGTGGACGAAGCGGCCGCGCGCGCGGAATTCGCCCGCTACGGCTTCGCCGACGCCATCACGGTCTCGGCCGCGCACCGGCAGGGCATCGATGACCTGCTGGACGAAGTGCGGCAGCGGCTGCCGGAAGAGGGCGCCGGCGAAACCCTGGACGACGACCCGGCACGCATGCGCGTGGCCTTCGTCGGCCGCCCCAACGTGGGCAAGTCCACGCTGGTGAACCGCCTGCTGGGCGAGGAGCGCATGATCGCCTCCGACGTGCCCGGCACCACCCGCGATTCCATCGCCGTGGACCTGGAGCGCGACGGCCGGCTGTACCGGCTGGTCGATACCGCCGGCCTGCGCCGCAAGTCGCGGGTGGACGAGGCGGTGGAGAAGTTCAGCGTGGTCAAGACGCTGCAGTCCATCGAGCAGTGCCAGGTGGCGGTGCTGTTGCTGGATGCCAGCGAGGGCGTGACCGACCAGGACGCCAGCGTGCTGGGCGCGATCCTCGACGCCGGCCGCGCACTGGTGGTGGCGATCAACAAGTGGGATGGGCTGACCGCCTACCAGCGCGAGCAGGCCGAAGCGCTGCTGTCGCGCAAGCTGGGCTTCGTGGAATGGGCCGAGGCGGTGCGCATCTCCGCGTTGCACGGCTCGGGCCTGCGCGAACTGTTCAAGGCGATCCACCGCGCGCACGCCTCGGCAACCCGCGAGTTCGGCACCAGCGAGGTCAACAAGGCGCTGGAAATCGCCTGCGAGAGCAACCCGCCGCCCAGCATCCGCGGCCACGTCTCCAAGCTGCGCTACGTGCACCCGGGCGGCAGCAATCCGCCGACCTTCATCGTCCACGGCACCCGCCTGAAGGTGCTGCCGGATTCGTACAAGCGCTACCTGGAGAACTTCTTCCGCAAGCGCTTCAAGCTGGTCGGCACGCCGGTGCGGTTCCTGTTCCGCGAAGGCGCCAATCCCTACGAAGGCAAGAAGAACGTGCTGACCGAGCGCCAGGTCGCGCGCAAGCGCCGGCTGATCCGGCACGTCAAGCGCAGCAAGTGAACGACCACCCGGCGCGGATCGGTTTCGACCAGGCCCGGGACATCGTCCGCGCGGTCGCGGCCGAGCGCGTGACCGGGCAGGAATCCGTGGCGATCCAGCGCGCCTCCGGCCGCATGCTGGCCGAAAAGATCGTCGCGCCGATCGCGCTGCCGCCGTTCGACAACAGCCGCATGGACGGCTTTGCCTTCGCCCATGCCAGCCTGCGGCCGCACGAGGCGACGCCGTTGCGGCTCGTGGGCGAGCAGTTCGCCGGGCCGCTGCTGCCGCTGCGCGTGGGTGCGGGCGAATGCGTCCGCATCACCACCGGCGCCCCCCTGCCGGCGGGCACCGATACCGTGGCCATCCGCGAACAGGCCAGCGAACGCGAGGGCACGGTCAGCGTGCCGGCCGGGATCGCGGCCGGCGCCGACGTGCGCCGCGCCGGCGAGGACGTGGCGGCCGGTACGGCTATGCTGGCGCCCGGGCAACCGCTGACGCCGGCGCGCGCCGGCCTGCTGGCCGCGCTGGGCATCGCCTCGGTGGCGGTCGCGCGCCGGCCCACGGTGGCCGTCTTCACCACCGGCGACGAACTGGTCGAGCCCGGCATGCCGCTGTCGCCGGGGCAGATCTACAACGGCAACCGCGACCTGCTGATGGCGCTGCTGCGCGCCGAGGGACTGGAGCCCACCGCCTGGCCCACGCTGCCCGACGATCCGGCACGCATGACCACCCTGCTGGGCGATGCGGCCTCGGCCTTCGACGTGGTGATCACCTGCGGCGGCGTGTCGGCCGGGGACAAGGACCATCTGCCGGCGTTGTTGCGCGTGCACGGCCGCATCCGTTTCTGGCGGGTGCGGATCAAGCCCGGCATGCCGGTGCTGCTGGGCGAATGGGACCGCGCCGTCTTCCTGTGCCTGCCGGGCAATCCGGTCTCCGCGCTGGCGACCTTCCTCACACTGGGGCGGGAACTGCTCGACGGCATGCAGGGCCGGCGCGAACCGCGCAGCGCCTGGAAGGCACGACTGGCGGCGCCCTGGCGGAAGACCCACGAACGCCTCGAATTCCTGCGAGGGCACCTGGCCTCGGACGCGACCGGGCAGCTCCTGGCCGTGCCCGAGGCGGCGGACGCCTCGCACCAATTGCGCGCAGCGGCCGACAGCAACGCCTTGCTGGTGCTGGCCGAAGGCGCGCGCGACTACGCCGCAGGCGACTTGGTCGAAGTGCTGCCGTACTGACGGCGGGCACATGCTGTTCCATGCCGGCCGGATGCATCCGCGGAAGGCTGGGCGATAATCCCGCCATGGCGATCCACGACATCACCCCGGCCGAAGTGGCCGCCTGGCTGGCGCAGGGCAGCGCCTTCATCGACGTGCGCGAAGAACACGAGCGCGCCAGCGGCCAGGCCGAAGGCGCGCGCGGCATCGCCAGGGCTGACTTGCTGGCCGATCCTGCCGTCCATCTGCCCGATCCCGATGCACCGGTCGTGCTGATCTGCCAGAAGGGCGCGCGCTCGCTGGATGCCGCGCGCGCGCTCCAGGCCGTGGGCTATGCGCGGATCGCCTCGGTCGCCGGCGGCACGTCGCGCTGGATCGGGGAAGGCCGCCCCGTGCTGCGCCCGGTGCTGTCCGCCGACGAGCAGGATTTCCACGAACGCTATTCCCGCCACCTGCTGCTGCCGGAAGTCGGCATGGCCGGACAGCGGCGGCTGCAACAGGCGCGCGTGCTGATGATCGGCGCAGGCGGGCTGGGGTCGCCGGCGGCGTTCTACCTCGCCGCCGCCGGCGTGGGGCATCTGCGCATCGCCGACGACGACGTGGTCGACCGCAGCAACCTGCAACGCCAGATCCTGCATGCCGACGCCCGCATCGGCCAGCCGAAGGTGGCGTCGGCGCAGGCCGCGCTGTCCGCGCTCAATCCGCGCACGCGGGTGGAAGCCGTCGCCGAGCGGGTGACGGCCGCCAACGTGGAATGCGTGCTGGACGGCGTGGACGTGGTGGTGGACGGCGCCGACAACTTCCCGGTGCGCTACCTGCTCAACGACGCCTGTGTGAAGCTGGGCAAGCCGCTGGTGTACGGCGCCGTGCAGCGCTTCGAAGGCCAGGCGAGCGTGTTCGACGCCGGCCGCCGGCGCGGCCAGGCGCCGTGCTACCGCTGCCTGTTCCCGGAACCGCCTCCGCCCGAGTTCGCCCCCAACTGCGCCGAGGCCGGCGTGCTGGGGGTGCTGCCGGGCGTGATCGGCCTGCTGCAGGCCACCGAGGCGATCAAGCTGCTGCTGGACATCGGCGAACCGCTCACCGGCCGGCTGCTGCACTTCGACGCACTGGCGATGCGCTTCCGCGAAACCCGGCTGCGCCATGATCCGGATTGCCCGGTATGCGCGGCCGGCCGGCCATTCCCCGGCTACATCGACTACCAGGCGTTCTGCGCGACCGGCACCGGCTGATCCGTGTAGGAGGGGCTTCAGCCCCGACCGTGGATTCGAGAGAGACAAGGACAAAGCCTTTAGGTACCCGCATGGACGCGCTGCGGCGCGTTCGTCATCGTGCAGACCGAGAGACTGTCGAGGCGCGGGCTGAAGTCCCTCCTGCAGCGTGTGGATGTGGAGGTCTCAGCGCTCGGCGTGAGGCGCAACGATGGTGTCCATCCAGTCGATGAAGGCCTGCAGCAGGCGCGAGGCGCGCTGTTGCGGGGGATACAGGGCGGTCAACGGCAGGCTCGGCGGCGGGTGCGCGGGCAGCAGTTCCACCAGCGCGCCGGAGGCCAGCGCGTCGGCCACGTCGTAGCGCGGCACCTGGATCACGCCCAGCCCGGCGAGCGCGCAGGCGATATAGGTTTCCGCGTTCGCCACCGCCACGCGGCCGTGCAACGCGCGCACCGCGGTTCCTCCGGGCGTAGTGAAGGTGAAGTCCTCCGGCTTGCCGACCGGCATGCGCCCGAAATGCACCGCCGGCAGCGCGGCGAGGTCGTCGAGGGTGGCGACGACGGGGTGCCGGGCCAGCAGCGAAGGCGCTGCGCACGTGACCTGGCCGAGCCGTCCCAGCGGACGCGCGACCAGGTTGAGGTCGCCGAGTTCGCCGACCCGCAGCACGCAGTCGATGCCCTCGGCAACCAGGTCGGTGACGCGGTCGGTGCCGCCGAAATCCAGGCTGGCGCCGGGATACGCATCGAGGAAGCCGGGCAGGGCGGGCGCGATCAGCAGGCGCGCCATCCGCGCGGGCACTTCGATGCGCAGCAGGCCGGCGGGGCGCTCGGCGGTGCGGAACAGTTGCTCGATGCCTTCCACCTCGACCAGCAGGTCGGGACAACGCGCGCGCAACAGTTCGCCGTCGCTGCTGAGCTGGACGTGCCGGGTGGTGCGCAGGAACAGTTGGGAACCCAGGTGCTGTTCGAGTTTCTGCACCGCCGCCGACACCGAGGACGGCGCCATGCCGAGCTGGTCGGCCGCCCGGCTGAAGCTGCCGCTGTCGGCCACGCGCTGGAAGATGCGCAGGTGCTGGACGAGATCCATGGGATTATTCGATAACTTCGAATTGATAAGCCATATTAGCGATATTTATCTGATCAATCGGGCTTGGTGAACTGCGTCTCCCCGAACCGGAGTACGCATATGACCGCATCCCCGCATTCCATCCAGGGCAAGGTGGCCCTGATCGCCGGCGGCGCCAAGAACCTCGGCGGGTTGATCGCCCGCGACCTGGCCCGGCATGGCGCCGCCGCCATCGCCATCCACTACAACAGCGACGCCAGCCGCGCCGACGCGGAGCGCACGCTCGCCGCGATCGAGGACGCCGGCGCGAAGGCCGTCGCCCTGCAGGGCGACCTGACCACCGCCGCCGGCATGGAGGCGCTGTTCGCCGGGACCGTCGCCGCCGTCGGCCGGCCGGACATCGCCATCAACACGGTCGGCAAGGTGCTGAAAAAGCCGATCGCCGACATCAGCGAGGCCGAGTACGACGAGATGGCGGCGGTGAACGCCAAGTCCGCGTTCTTCTTCCTCAAGGAGGCCGGCAAGCACGTCAACGACAACGGCAAGGTGTGCACGCTGGTCACCTCGCTGCTGGGCGCG
The DNA here is from genome assembly GCA_937975725.1 of uncultured Pseudoxanthomonas sp. Classification (GTDB taxonomy): domain Bacteria; phylum Pseudomonadota; class Gammaproteobacteria; order Xanthomonadales; family Xanthomonadaceae; genus Pseudoxanthomonas_A. Next base: position 13,468 of record CALJUL010000065.1, read on the forward strand.
TTCACGCCGTTCTATGCGTCCTACGCCGGCACCAAGGCGCCGGTGGAGCACTTCACGCGCGCCGCGGCCAAGGAGTTCGGCGCGCGCGGCATCTCGGTGACCGCGGTCGGCCCGGGCCCGATGGACACGCCGTTCTTCTATCCGGCCGAAGGCGAGGACGCGGTGGCGTACCACAGGACCGCGGCGGCGCTGTCGCCCTACAGCAAGACCGGGCTGACCGACATCGAGGACGTGGTGCCCTTCATCCGCCACCTGGTCAGCGATGGCTGGTGGATCACCGGGCAGACCATCCTGATCAATGGTGGCTACACCACCAAGTGAGGCATCATCGGCCGTCGCCGCCGGGAGTCCCGCCATGCGTACCCTGATCCTGCTCGCCGCCGGCCTGCTGCTGGCCGCACTGCTCCCGCTCATCGGCACCGGCAGGCCGCGACGGATCGCGGCGGGTGCGTTCTGCCTGCTGTGGCTCGCCGTGGTGGCGTGGAACCTGGCGACGGGCCTGTCGCATGGTTATTCGCTCGCCGAGGAACTGCCGATCCAGGCGCTGATCCTGCTGCCGCCGGTCGCGCTGGCCTGGTGGCTCGGCGGGCGGAAGCGCGGCGGGTGAGGTCGCCGGCTTCCGTTAGACTTCCGGCATGAGCGCAGAAGCCGGTGCCAGCGATCTGGTGAAAGTCGTCGCCCTGCTGGGCGCGGCGGTGGTGGCGGTGCCGCTGTTCCGTCGCCTGGGACTGGGCTCGGTGCTGGGCTATCTGGCGGCCGGGCTGGTGATCGGGCCGTTCGGGCTGAAATGGTTCTCCGATCCGCAGTCCATCCTGCACGTCGCCGAACTGGGCGTGGTGATGTTCCTGTTCGTGATCGGCCTGGAGATGCGCCCACGCCATCTGTGGAGCCTGCGGCGGCAGATCTTCGGCCTGGGCACGCTGCAGATCGCGGCGTGCACGGTGGCGCTGACGGGAGTGGGGCTGGCCTTCGGCTTCCCGCTGCCGGTGGCCTTCGTCGGCGGCATGGGTTTTGTGCTGACCTCCACGGCGGTGGTGATGCAACTGCTGGCCGAGCGCGGCGACATCGCCATGCCGGCGGGGCAGAAGGTGGTGTCGATCCTGCTGTTCGAGGACCTGCTGATCGTGCCGCTGCTGATCCTGGTGGCGTTCATGTCGCCGCAGGTGGTGCAGCCGGAGGAAGGCTCGCGCTGGGCGGCGATCGGCATCGGCGTCGCCTCGCTGGCGGGCCTGATTGCCGCCGGCATCTGGCTGCTCAATCCGCTGTTCCGCATCCTGGCCGCGGCCAAGGCGCGCGAGGTGATGACCGCGGCCGCACTGCTGGTGGTGCTGGGGGCGGCGCTGCTGATGCAACTGGGCGGCCTGTCGATGGCGATGGGTGCGTTCCTGGCCGGCGTATTGCTTTCGGAGTCCACTTTCCGCCACCAGATCGAAGCGGACATCGAGCCCTTCCGCGGCATCCTGCTGGGCCTGTTCTTCCTCGGCGTGGGCATGGCGCTGGACCTGGGCGTGGTGGCGCGCAACGGGCCGCTGATCGCCGCCGCGGTGCTGGCGATGATGGTCGCCAAAGCCGCGTGCATCTACCTGGTGGCACGGCTGACCCGCAGCCCGCACGCCGAAGCGCTGGACCGCGCGGTGCTGATGGCGCAGGGCGGCGAGTTCGCCTTCGTGCTGTTCGCCGCGGCGGCCTCGGCCGGCATCATCGACGCCACGGTCAACGCCAACCTGACCGCCATCGTGGTGCTGTCGATGGCGCTGACACCGCTGTTCGTGCTGCTGCTGCGCCGCTTCACGCGCGCGGCTGCGCCGTCGATGGACGGCATAGAGGCGGCCGAGGGACTCTCGGGCAGCGTGCTCCTCATCGGCTTCGGCCGCTTCGGCCAGGTGATGAGCCAGTCGCTGCTGGCGCGCGACGTGGACGTGACCATCATCGACACCGACATCGA
>CALJUL010000066.1 GCA_937975725.1 uncultured Pseudoxanthomonas sp.
CAAGCTCCACATCAACCCGACCGGCAAGTTCGTGATCGGCGGCCCAGTGGGCGACTGCGGCCTGACCGGCCGCAAGATCATCGTCGACAGCTACGGCGGCATGGCCCGCCACGGCGGCGGCGCGTTCTCCGGCAAGGATCCGTCGAAGGTCGACCGTTCGGCCGCCTACGCCGCGCGCTACGTGGCAAAGAACATCGTCGCCGCCGGTCTGGCCGACAAGTGCGAAGTGCAGGTCAGCTACGCCATCGGCGTGGCCGAGCCGACTTCGATCTCGGTCACCACCTTCGGCACCGGCAAGGTGGGCGACGACGTGATCGAGAAACTGATCCGCAAGCACTTCGATCTGCGCCCCTACGGCATCACCCGCATGCTGGACCTGGAGCACCCGATCTACCAGCCGACCGCCAGCTACGGCCACTTCGGCCGCAAGCCGAAGGAAATCTCCTACGTCGACGGCGCCGGCAAGAAGCACACCGCCACCGCCTTCTCGTGGGAGAAGACCGACCGCGCCGAAGCGCTGAGGAAGGACGCGAAGATCAAGTGACGGCGTGGCGCGCCTGCGCTTGCGCAGGCGCCCTGACCGGACCGTCGTCCCCGCGCAGGCGGGGATCGGCACTCCGGTTCTGCCGTTGCCATTGTCTTGAAGAACGGGCCGCCCCAAGCGGCCCGTTCTGCTTTTCATCCCCCTAAACCAGCAACCGGGCGATGGGGCAACCCAAGACTGCACGACACCCACACCAACCATCGCGGCACCCCGCCCCTCACCCCAATCCCTCTCCCGGCGGGAGAGAGGCTTTCAAGCTTCCCGTCCCTCCGCCCTCTCCAACACCCGCCGAATCCGTTAGCCTCCCCACACCATTGCTTCCGGACCGGCCATGCACGCCCTCAAGCCCCACCAGCTCTCCATGACCGTGCTGATGACCCCGGACATGGCCAACTTCTCCGGCAAGGTGCACGGCGGCGCCGTCCTCAAGCTGCTGGACCAAGTGGCCTACGCCTGCGCCAGCCGCTACGCCGGCAAGTACGTGGTCACGCTGTCGGTGGACCAGGTGATGTTCCGCCAGGCGATCAACGTGGGCGAACTGGTGACCTTCCTCGCCTCGGTCAACCACACCGGCACCTCGTCGATGGAGGTCGGCATCAAGGTGGTGGCCGAGGACATCCGCAAGCAGAGCATGCGCCACGCCAACAGTTGCTTCTTCACCATGGTGGCGGTGGACGACGACGGCCATCCCACGCCGGTGCCGCCGCTGGAGCCGCGCACCCCGGACGAAGTGCGCCGCCACGCGGCCGCGCGCCTCCGCCGGCAACTGCGCGAGGAAATGGAGCAGCGCCACGCCGCCCTGCTGGCGAGCCGCGGCGGCGACGGCGCCTGACGCGCACGCCGCGCGGCGATACCACCTGGCGCACGTCGATCACTTGCGGATGCCGGCCACGCGCCGCAGTTCGCCCGCCACCCGCTGCTTGACCCGCGCGGACGCACTGCCGCCCGGCCCGGCGTAGTCCAGCGCCTGCACCACCCACACCGTCATCGTGCCGGCCTGGATGCAATACGCGACCAGCACCTTGCCGTCGCCGCGAGGCCGGACACGTGCAGGGCCAACTTGCCCTGGTCCTGCTGCATCCGGGTGACGTATCCGGCCGCGTCGGCGCCGCGCAAAGGTTAGAATCCGGTCATGTCCCTGATGCAATTCCAGCGGGTCGACTTCAGCGTCGGCGGTCCGCTCCTCCTCGAACACGTCGACCTGTCCATCGAACCCGGCGAACGCGTCTGCATCGTCGGCCGCAACGGCGCCGGCAAGTCCACCCTGATGCGGCTGATGGCCGGCGAGCTGAAGCCGGACGACGGCGAGATCCGCGTGCGCAACGGCGCGGTGATCGCGCGCATGGCCCAGGAAGTGCCGCAGGACACGCGCGGCGACGTGTTCGACGTGGTCGCGCAGGGCCTGGGCGACCTTGGCCAGTTGCTGGCGCGCTACCACCACGCCGTGCACGACGGCGACATGGCGGCGATGGCCGCGGTGCAGGCGCAGATCGAGGCACGCGACGGCTGGGACCTGGACCGCCGCGTACAGCAGGTGCTGGAACGGCTGGAACTGCCCGAGGACGCCGACTTCGCCGCGCTCTCCGGCGGCATGAAGCGCCGCGTGCTGCTGGCGCAGGCGCTGGTGCGCAACCCCGACATGCTGTTGCTGGACGAGCCGACCAACCACCTGGACATCGAGGCGATCGCCTGGCTGGAGGGCTTCCTCGCCTCGTTCGCCGGCAGCATCGTCTTCGTCACCCACGACCGCAGCTTCCTGCGCACGCTGGCCACCCGCATCGTCGAGATCGACCGCGGCCAGGTGACCAGTTGGCCCGGCGACTACGACAACTACCTGCGCCGGCGCGAAGAACGCCTGCACGCCGAGGCGCAGGAGAACGCGCGCTTCGACAAGCTGCTGGCGCAGGAGGAAGTGTGGATTCGCCAGGGCATCAAGGCCCGCCGCACCCGCAACGAAGGCCGCGTGACCGCGCTGAAGGCGATGCGCCGCGAGCGTGCGCAACGCCGCGAGCTGTCCGGCAACGTCAGGATGGAAGCAGCCGCCGCGCAGGCGTCGGGCAGGAAGGTGATCGAGGCCATCGGCATCGTCCAGGGCTACGGCGGCCGCACGCTGCTGGACGACGTGTCGGTCACCATCATGCGCGGCGACCGCGTGGGCATCATCGGTCCCAACGGCTCGGGCAAGTCCACGCTGTTGAAGATCCTGCTGGGCGAACTGCCCCCGCAGCAGGGCGAAGTGAAGCTGGGCACCGGGCTGAAGATCGCTTATTTCGACCAGCACCGCAGCCAGTTGGACGAATCGCGCAACGCGCTGGAGAACGTGGCCGAGGGCCGCGACTTCGTCGAGATCAACGGCAGCCGCAAGCACGTCGTCGGCTACCTGCAGGATTTCCTGTTCTCGCCGGAACGCGCCCGCGCGCCGATCACCCGCCTGTCCGGCGGCGAGCGCAACCGCCTGCTGCTGGCCCGGCTGTTCGCCCAGCCCTCCAACCTGCTGGTGATGGACGAACCCACCAACGACCTGGACGTGGAAACGCTGGAACTGCTGGAAGAACTGCTGCTGGACTACCAGGGCACCCTGCTGCTGGTCAGCCACGACCGCGATTTCCTCGACAACGTCGTGACCAGCACGCTGGTGCTGGAAGGTGACGGCCGCCTGGGCGACTACGTGGGCGGCTACACCGACTGGCTGCGCCAGCGGCGGGCACCCACGGCGACCATCGCGCCGGCCGCCAAGTCTGCGGAACCGGCGCAGCCGGCGGCGGCAGCGACCACCGCGCCTTCCGCGGGCAAGCGCAAGCTCAGCTACAAGGACGCCCGCGAACTGGAACAACTGCCCGCGCGCATCGAAGCGCTGGAAGCCGACATCGCCACCCGCACCGATGCGATGAATGACCCCACCTACTACCAGCAATCCCCCGCCGACCTGCAACGCGCCAGCGAACGACTGGCCACCCTGCAAGCCGAACTCGACCACGCCTACCAACGCTGGTCCGAACTCGACGGCTGACCGCCCGCTCCACCTGTAGGAGCGGCTTCAGCCGCAACCGGGAAAACGAAGAAGCGGGAAACGCGGATCGACACGGATGAACACGGATAAAGCCTTAATCTTGATCCGCGTTTTTCGCCTTTATCCGTGTCGAAAAATCCGCCTTCCGCCTTCCGCCTTATCCGCATCCATTCGCGGCCAAAAGGCTTCCCACCTCTGCGGTCGCGGCTGAGGCCGCTCCTACAGGGGGCAAGTGCACCGGGGGAGGCGTGCGGCGTGTGCAGATCAACCGGTGTTCTGCACGCCCTGCGAGACGCCGTTGATGCTGGCGACGAGTGCGTGCAGCAGCGCATCGTCCTCGCGGCCGCTCTCGCGCCAGCGCTTCAACAGGTCGGCCTGCATCACGCTGATCGGGTCGATGTAGGGATTGCGCAGGCGGATGGACAGCGCCAGGCGCTGGTCGTGCTGCAGCAGCCAGTCGTTGCCGTTGAGCGTGAGCACCCAGTGCTGCGCGGCGGCGTGCTCGCGCTCGATCCGCGGGAAGAACTCCGCGTGCAGCTCGCCGGACATGCGCGAGAACATCTCCGCGATGCCCAGGTCGCCCTTGGCCAGCACCATCGACACGTCATCCAGGAAGGTCTTGAAGAACGGCCAGTCGCGCGCCATCTCGCGCAGCACGTCCTCGCCGTGCGCGGCCGCCGCCGCGTGCAGGCCCGCGCCCACGCCGTACCAGCCGGGGATCACCGCGCGCGCCTGGCTCCAGGCGAACACCCACGGGATCGCGCGCAGGTTGCCCAGCGCGGCGTCCTGCCCCAGCCGGCGCGAGGGACGCGAGCCCAGCGTCATCCGCTCGATCACGTCGATCGGCGTGGCGCTGCGGAAATAGTCCATGAAGCGCGGTGCCTCGATCAGCGCGCGGTAGGCGCGCGTGCTCTCGGCCGCCACGTGCGCCATCACCTCGCGCCAGCGCGCCTCGCGCGGCTCCGGCGGTCGCGGGCGCAGGCTGGACAGCAGCACGGCGCCCACCGACTGCTCCAGCGAGCGCAGCGCCAGCGCGCGGATGCCGAACTTGCGGTGGATGACTTCGCCCTGCTCGGTCACCCGCAGGCGGCCATCCACGCTGCCGCGCGGCGCCGCTTCCAGCGCGCGCGTGGTCTTGCCGCCGCCGCGGATGATGGAGCCGCCGCGGCCGTGGAAGAAGGTCAGCCGGATGCCCAGTTCCTGCGCCGCCTCGACCAGTTCCACCTGCGCGCGCTGCAGGCCCCAGCGCGAGGCGGCGATGCCGCCGTCCTTGCCGCTGTCGGAATAGCCCAGCATCACCATCTGCACGTCGCCGCGCGCGGCCAGGTGCGCGCGGTAGATCGGATCGGCCAGCAGGTCGCGCAGCACCTGCACGCCGTGGCCCAGATCGTCGATGGTCTCGAACAGCGGCGCCACGTCCAGCGGCACCTGCCCGTCCTCGTCCACCAGGCCGCCGCGGCGCGCCAGCGCCAGCACGGCCAGTACGTCGGCGCGGTTGTGCGCCATGCTGATGATGTAGGCGCCCAGCGCGTCGGCGCCGTGGCGCCTGCGCGCGTCGGCCAGCGCGGCGAACACCGCGTCCAGGCGCAGGTTGCCCGCTTCCTGCGACGCCGGCAGCACGCGTTCGCCGCCGGCATACGGCCCCAGCACCGCGGCGCGCTCCACCGCGTCGCGCTGCTCCCAGCCGGCGTCGCCCAGCGCCTCGGCCACCGCGCGCGCGTGCACGCTGGATTCCTGGCGCACGTCCAGCCGCGCGAGATGGAAGCCGAACGTGCGCACGCGCCAGGCCAGCCGGCGCACTGCGAACCAGCCGGCGTGAATGCCGCGGTGGGCCTCCAGGCTGCGCAGGATCAGGTCGACGTCGTGCGCCAGTTCCTCGGGCGAGGCGTAGCCTTCCGGCCGGTCGGCCAGCGTGGCCTGCAGGCGCGCGCGCATCAGGTCGTTGAGCAACCGGTACGGCATGTCGCCGTGGCGCGGCCGCGACTGCGCGGCGGCCGCCGGCATCAGCGCGCGGTATTCCTCCACCCGCGCCAGCACTTCCGGCGACACGCCGACGTTGGAAGTGGACTGGCTGAGCAGGGTGGTGAGCTGGCGCAGTTCCTTCAGGTAACGCGCGAGGATGGCGCGTCGCTGCGTGTCCAGCGTTGCGGAGACGGTGCCGGCGTCCACGTTGGGATTGCCGTCCATGTCGCCGCCCACCCAGGTGCCGAAGCGCAGCAGCCGCGGCAGCCGCGTGGTGACTTCCGGCGCCGGGCCGTACACCTCGTCGATGGCGCTCTCCAGCGTTTCGTACAGCACCGGGATCACCCGGTACAGCACTTCCACCAGGTAGAAGCCGACGTGCTCGCGCTCGTCCTCCACGCCCGGGCGCACAGGCGAGGAATCGGCGGTCTGCCAGGCGGAGGTGAGCGCCATGCGGAAGCGCGCGGTATCCGTGGCCCGCTCGCCCGGCGTGCGGGTGTCGTCCAGCCCGTTGATCAGGCTGGCCACCATGAGCTGCTCCTTCTCCAGCAGCGCGCGGCGCACGGCCTCGGTGGGGTGGGCGGTGAACACCGGTTCGATGTCGATGCGCGGCAGCCAGCCGGCCAGTTCCTCCAGCGTCACGCCCTGCGCCTTCAGGCGTTGCAGCGAATCCTGCAGGCCCTCCGGCTGCGGCTTGCCGCCGCCGCTGCGCTGGTAGTCGCGGCGGCGGCGGATGCGGTGCACGCGCTCGGCGATGTTCACCACCTGGAAATAGGTGCCGAACGCGCGGATCAGCGACTCGGCGTGCGCCGGCTCCAGCCCGTCCAGCAGGCCGGCCAGCACCTGCGGCGGCGCGCCCGCCTGGCGGCGGGCGATGGCGGTGGTGCGCACGCGCTCGATCTCGGCCAGGAAGGCCGGAGACACCTGCTCGGCGAGCATCTCGCCGACCAATGCGCCCAGGCGGCGCACGTCTTCGCGCAGGGGGACGTCGGGCGGAGCGAACTCGAGGCTGCGGGGGCTGTTCATGCGATGGACATCGTTCCCGTCGTGCGTGGCTCGGAATTGGTATTGCCCCTGGGGACAAATGGTTTGCTGCAAGGCAGCATCCGGAAGATACCGCATCGCAGCCGGGTTTGAACCATCGTTCCATCCGGAACAAGCGATATAATTCCGCACGCCGCCGAGGGGCGCTGCGACCGTGGAGACTGCACGGCCAGGCTCGGCGGGGATTCCTTCGGCAACGGCGCCCGGTCAAGCTACGCGAGCCGCGCTCGCCACCTTTCCGGAGCCAATGCCAATGAACGCCGTACGCCAGTTCTCCACCGAAGGCGACTACAAGGTCGCCGACATCTCCCTGGCCGACTGGGGCCGCAAGGAGATCGACATCGCCGAGCACGAGATGCCGGGCCTGATGTCCATCCGCCGCAAGCACGCCGCCGCCAAGCCGCTGAAGGGCGTGCGGGTGACCGGCAGCCTGCACATGACCATCCAGACCGCCGTGCTGATCGAGACGCTGAAGGACATCGGCGCCGACGTGCGCTGGGCCTCGTGCAACATCTTCTCCACCCAGGACCATGCCGCGGCCGCCATCGCCGCCAGCGACACGCCGGTGTTCGCCTGGAAGGGCGAGACGCTGGAGGAATACTGGGACTGCACGCTCGACGCGCTGACCTTCACCCTGGCCGACGGCACCCTGACCGGTCCGGAGTTGGTGGTGGACGACGGCGGCGACGTGACCCTGCTGATCCACAAGGGCTACGAACTGGAAAACGGCAGCGACTGGGTGAACACCGCTTCCGGCAACCACGAGGAGCAGGTCATCAAGAACCTGCTCAAACGCGTGGCCGCGGAGCGCCCGGGCTACTGGACCCGCGTGGTCAAGGACTGGAAGGGCGTCTCCGAGGAGACCACCACCGGCGTGCACCGCCTGTACCAGCTCGCCGAGGCCGGCACGCTGCTGGTGCCGGCGATCAACGTCAACGACTCGGTCACCAAGTCCAAGTTCGACAACCTGTACGGCTGCCGCGAGTCGCTGGCCGACGGCCTGAAGCGCGCGATGGACGTGATGCTGGCCGGCAAGGTGGCCGTGGTCTGCGGCTATGGCGACGTGGGCAAGGGTTCGGCGCACTCGCTGCGCGCCTACGGCGCCCGCGTGATCGTCACCGAGATCGACCCGATCTGCGCACTGCAGGCGGCGATGGAAGGCTTCGAAGTCAACACGGTCGAGGACACCCTGGGCCAGGCCGACATCTACGTCACCACCACCGGCAACAAGGACATCATCACCCTCGACCACATGAAGGCGATGAAGGACCAGGCCATCGTCTGCAACATCGGCCACTTCGACAACGAGATCCAGGTCGATGCGCTGTACGCCTCGGGCGCGGTGAAGACCAACATCAAGCCGCAGGTGGACAAGTTCACCTTCGGCAACGGCAACAGCATCTTCCTGCTGGCCGAAGGCCGCCTGGTCAACCTGGGCTGCGCCACCGGCCACCCCAGCTTCGTGATGTCCAACAGCTTCTCCAACCAGACGCTGGCGCAGATCGACCTGTGGCAGAACAAGGACGCCTACGAGAAGACCGTCTACCGCCTGCCCAAGCACCTGGACGAGGAAGTCGCGCGCCTGCACCTGGAGAAGATCGGCGTGAAGCTGACCAGGCTGACCCAGGACCAGGCCGACTACCTGGGCGTGCCGGTGGAAGGCCCGTACAAGCCGGACCACTACCGCTACTGAGTACGGCATACGTACACGGCCGCAATGCTCCACGGAACGGGCGCCGGAAGGCGCCCGTTTCCGTTGCGGCCACTGCGCATGCTTCCATCCATGCGAAGAAGCGGGCGCGCGAGGCAGGAACTGTCTCCACAAGCAGCGCACCGTTTCTCCTGCTCTCCGGCGAAGCGCCGCCGGCCCGCACTGTCGTCACGCCGGAAGCGCTGGCATCATCGCCGCACCGGCGATACCGCCTTCCCTGTGGCGACCCGCATGCGCCCCGGCTCCCGCTTCGTCCTGCCGATTGCCCTGGCCTTCGCCGCATGCATCGCCGTGCCCGCCGTGCGGGCGCAGCCGGCGGCGCAAGTGCCGCTGGAATACCTGCCGGCGCTGGCCGGCGAATATTTCCCGCTGCGCGCCGCCGCCAACGGCCGCGACTACCACGTCTACGTGCGGCTGCCCGAAGGCTATGCCGCCGATCCGCAGCGGCGCTATCCGGTGGTCTACGTGCTGGACGGCGACAGCCTGTTCCCGCTGCTGGCGCCGACCCACCTGTTCCTGCACTACGACGAGAAGCTGCCCGAGGCGGTGATCGTCGGCATCGCCTACGGCAGCTTCGATCCCGCCATCAACCGGCGCCACGTCGATTTCTCCGCGCCGGGCGGGGACACGCCGGCGGGCGAAGGCGGCGCGCCGGAATTCCTGGCGTTCCTGCGCGACGGGCTGTTGCCGGAGACCGAGCGGCGCTACCGGATCAATCCGCAGCGCCGCGTGCTGCTGGGACAGTCGCGGGCGGGCTACTTCGTCCTGTGGTCGGCCCTGCAGGCGCCGGACCTGTTCTGGGGCCGCATCGCCAGCAATCCCGCGTTCACCCGTAACCGCGACGCGCTGTACCGCGCGCCGTCCGCGCCGGCGCGCACGCAGCCCCGCCTGGCGATCGCCAGCGGCGCGCGCGATGCCGAATTCCGCGTGCGCAATGCCAGCGAATGGACTGCGTTCTGGGACGCGCGCGACGACCGGCCCTGGGAACTGCGCCTGATCGGCCTGCCGCAGGGCACGCACGCGGCCGGCATCGGCGAAGCCTACCGGCAGGCGATGGCGTGGCTGTTCCGCGAGGAGATCGCGCGCGCGCAGGCCGCCGCGGCGGAATGACGGCAAGCGCCGCTACGGGCGCCAGTTCGCATGCCGTTCCCAGAATTCGACGCTGCGGCGGTAGGCGTCGCGGTCCAGCGGCACGCCCGAGCCGCCCTCCTCCACCCCCAGCGCATTGCGCATCATCGTGACCGGCGCCATCGGGATCTCCTCGGGCTCGGCGGTGTAGAGGCAGCCGACCACGCCCCAGTCCGCGTCGATCGGCGCGCCCTCCTTCGCCATCTGCTCGCGGCTGTAGAGGATCGCCACCAGGTAGTCCGCCACCGGCGGCTCGACGCCCTCGAACCAGCGCACCAGCACCGGCAATTCCTCGCGGCTGCGCGCCTCGTAGGCCGAGCGCAGCAGGTGGCGGTTCTGCGCGGTGACGGGCACGGTCAGGCAACAGGTGCTCGTCCAGTTGCGGTGCACGTGCAGGCGGCAGAACGGCGCATAGCCGGGGAGCACCTTCAGCGGCGCCTCCTCGTTGAGCCGCCGCTCGAACGCCTCCGGCGTGCAGTCGCGGAGGGTGTTCCCGCGAGGCTCGCGCGGGAACAGGCGGGTACGTGCGAAGGGCGTCAGGACGATGGACATGCGGCCAGCGACGAAGGGCAAGGGCGACAGGGTAGCGCCGGCCGCCGCGGAAAGGCAGCCGCATAAATATATCCATCGCGATAAAGAGATATACTGCCACCTGATTCCATCGGCCGCCGCCCATGTCCTCACTCAGCTTCGAGTTCTATCCGCCCAAGACCGACGAACAGCGCGCCCAGCTCGACCGCACCGCGGACAAGCTGAAGGCGTACGCGCCGGACTACGCCTCGTGCACCTTCGGCGCCGGCGGCTCCACCCTCAGCTACACCTCCGAGACCGTGCGGCACCTGCGCCAGCACCACGGCTTCGACGCCGTGCCGCACCTGTCCTGCGTCGGCGGCAGCCGCGAGGAGATCCGCGAACTGCTGCGCCTGTACCGCGCGCTGGGCTGCAGGCGCATCGTCGCCCTGCGCGGCGACCTGCCCTCGGGCATGGGCTTCCCGGGCGACCTGCGCTACGCCTCCGAGCTGATCGAATTCATCCGCGCCGAGCACGGCGACAGCTTCCACATCGAAGTGGGCGCCTACCCGGAGACGCACCCGCAGGCCGAGGACGCGCTGGCCGACCTGCGCCACTTCAAGGCCAAGGTCGACGCCGGCGCCGACGGCGCGATCACCCAGTACTTCTACAACCCCGACGCGTATTTCCACTTCGTCGACGCCGCGCGCAAGCTGGGCGTGGAAATCCCGATCGTCCCGGGCATCATGCCGATCTCCAACTTCGCCCAGTTGCGGAGGTTCTCCGAAGCCTGCGGCGCGGAGATCCCGCGCTGGATCCTCAAGCGCATGCAGGCGCTGGGCGACGACGCCGAAGCCATCCGCGACTTCGGCGCCGACGTGGTGGCCAGCCTGTGCGAACGGCTGCTGGCCGGCGGCGCGCCGTCGCTGCACTTCTACACGCTCAACCTGGCCCGCCCCACCCAGATGGTGCTGTCGCGGCTGGGCCGGCAGCAGGGCTGACGCGGCGGCCGCGCGGCATCGCCGCCGCCACGCGCCTGATTGTCATGAACGCAGCGCACGGAACGCGCATGCACGGCATGACGCCCGCCTGCCCGCGCGGGTAGTCTGCCCGCATGCGATGCCTGCCCTTCCTGCTTTTGTGCTGCCTGGTGCCGGCCGGCGCCTGGCTGCCCGCGCCGCCCGCGCGCGCACAGCCGGTGCAGCGCTGCACTTCGATGAACGGCGACACGGTCTACACCGACAAGCGCTGCGAGGACATCGGCGCGATGGACCGCCTGCCCGCCGGCAACGCCGCCATGCCCGCCGCGGCCGGCGCGCTGTACCGCGGTGGCTGTTCGCGCACACTCAGCGACCTGGTGATGCAGGTCTCGTCGGCCATCGACGCGGGGGACGTGAACCGCCTGGCCGGGGTCTACCAATGGGCCGGCGTGTCCGATGCGGCCGCCAACCGCGTCCTCGACCGGCTGGAGGCGGTGGTGAACCGCCCGCTGGTCGACATCGTGCCGATCCACCCCGCCCCGGCGCCGATCCTGGACGAGGCCGGGCACGTCGTCGACGCGAACGCCGACGGCTACTACCCGCAGACGCAACGCACACGGCCGGTGGGCCTGCGCGTGGTGCAGACGCTGCGCAACAGCGCGACGCCCTCGGAAACGGTGTTCGGCCTGCGCCGCGCCTACAACTGCTTCTGGATCACGCTGTGAAGCGGAGCGCTCAGCCTTCGGCGGCGTCCTTCGGCGGCGAGAACCGCAGCGTCGCCACGACGCCCCTGGATTCGCCCGGACGCACGCCCACCTGCCAGCCGTAGAGCGCGCACAGGCGGCTGACGATGGACAGGCCGATGCCGCCACCCTGCGAATGGCCGGCGTGGGTGCCGCGATAGCCGCGCTCGAACAGCCGCGCCGCGTCCTCCTTGCTGAGCCCGGGTCCGGAATCGATCACTTCCACCGCATCGGGCAGCAGGTGTACCACCACTTCGCCTTCCTTGGTGTACTTGACCGCGTTGCCGATGAGATTACCTAGCGCCACGGACAGCGCGGCCTCGGGGGAATCCACCTTCGCGCCCTCCTCACCCTCCATGCGCAGCGTCAGTGGCTTGGCGCCCAGCGTTGCGCGATGCGCTTCCAGCAACTGGTCCACCACCCGCGCCACGTCGGTGTTGCCGTGGCCGCGCTCGTTGCGCGACAGCAGCAACAGCGCGCTGATCAGGTCGGTGCACTGCTGCTCCGAGCGCTGGATGCGCTGCAGGCGGGTGCGCGTCTTCTCGTCCAGGTCCGGACGCGACAGCAGCAGTTCCACCGCACCCTTGATGACGGCCAGCGGCGTGCGCAGTTCGTGGCTGACGTCGGCATTGAATTCACGGTCGCGCTGGACGACCTCGGTCAGGCGTTCGGCATAGTCGTCGAGCGCCTTGGCGAGCTCGCCGACTTCATCTTCGGGGAAGTGCGGTGCGAGCGGCTTGGGATTGCTGCTGCCGCGGTAGGCGCGCAGGCGCGCGGCGAGTTCGGACACCGGGCTCATGACACGGGAGGCGGACCACCAGCCAATCAAGTAGGCCAAGCCAGTGAATGCCACGACGGCCGTGATCAGAATCCATTTCACTTCATTGCGCATTTCGGCCGTAGCCGTCATGTCCTGCGCCAGGAAGAACCAGTACTGCGGATCCTTGCGAACGACCAGTCGATAGACAAAGGGCTTGCCTTCCTCTTCGCCGTTCATGTTGTAAACACCGGTCCCCAACTCGGCCCAATCAGGGGGAACGTTGGCGACTTTGTCTTGGCCGTAAACGATGGCGCGGACGTTGGTCAGCGGCGCCCAATAGGCGGACTTATCTTGGTAGAAGCGCTCCGCGTATTCGTCCACATTGCGCTTCATGACCTTACTGACCGTCTGCTCCTCCACCTTCGCTCCCATGTAGACGGCGGCGAAGGCGAACAACGCGGTCAGCGTAAAGCCCACCAGCACGAACGACAGGATGATGCGTGTCCGCAGCCGCCGCCGGAAGCGGCGGTGGCGGCGGGGTTTCGACGATTCAGGTGCTGGCATCGGGCGCGGCGATGCGGTATCCGATCCCGTGGCGGGTCTGGATGAAGGGCGTGTCGAATGGCTTGTCGACGACGGCGCGCAGGCCGTGGATGTGCACGCGCAGCGAATCCGAGTCGGGCAGTTCCTCGCCCCAGACGCGGGTCTCCAGTTCCTGGCGCGTCACCACGGCGGGCGACGCCTCCATCAGCGCCTGCAGGATCTTCAGCGCGGTGGGGTTGAGCTGCAGCAGCCGGCCCTGGCGGCGCACTTCCAGCGTGTCCAGGTTGTATTCCAGGTCGCCGACTTCCAGCACCCGGGTCTGCACGCCCTTGCCGCGGCGCGCCAGCGCGTTGAGGCGCACTTCGACTTCCTGCAGCGCGAACGGCTTGATCAGGTAGTCGTCGGCGCCGGAGTCGAAGCCGGCCAGCTTGTTGTCCAGCGAATCGCGCGCCGTGAGCATCAGCACCGGCGTCTGCTTGCGCGCCTCGTTGCGCAGCTTGCGGCAGACCTCCAGGCCGTCCATGCCCGGCAGGTTGAGGTCCAGCACGATGGCGTCGAACTCGTGCACGACCGCCAGGTGCAGGCCGGTCACGCCGTCGGCCGCGAAGTCCACCGTGTGCCCGCGCTCTTCCAGGTAATCGCCCAGGTTGGCGGCGATGTCGCTGTTGTCCTCGATGACCAGGATGCGCACCTAGCTCAGCTCCCCTTGTTGTACGTGCCGGACGGATTGCGGCGCAGCGCCTCCTGGGCCTCCTGCGCGTCGCGGCGGCGCTCGGCCACCGTCTTGCACTGCGTGGTGGTGCGCAGCGAGCCGATGGTGGCCTCGCGGCGGCAGACCAGGCGGCTGTCGGCCGCGGCCTGCGAGAGGATCTGGTTGACCAGGTTCTGCTCGTTGACGAGCTGGGTCTTCTGTTCCTGGTTCAGGTTGCCGTTGTTCTGGTTGATGATCGCGGCCAATCGGGCCAGCGATTCCTTCACCTTGGCGCGGTCGGCGGCGCTGATCTCCGCATAGGTCTCGCCGTCGTCAAGATGCCGCTGGATCTGGTCGACCTGCTCGGACAGCGGCTTGCCCAGGTCGAGCGCCTGCGGTTTGTCGGACTTGTTGCGCGGCGCGGCCTGCGCGGCAGCCGCGAAGGCGACCAGCAGCACGGCGGCGAAGAGGGAACGGCGCATCATGCGGATATTCCAATGTGAGGGAAGTGATCGAATGTAGCCAGCGCCGCAAGCGGCAGCAAGTGCGGTCGGCCATGCAGACAAAACAAGGCCCAAGCGGGTGGTCGCCCGCCTGGGCCAAAGTGATGCCCCGATTACCGTAATCCTGTGCTTTCCAGATGTATCCACCGGAGGAACGCAGAGCTGCGGTCCGACAAAGGCTACGGGGCGTTTGATTAAACACCCGTTAAAAACCACGTTAATTTCACGTGAAAAACAGGGTTCGGTCACGTCCGGGCCACCGGGCCGCCCCGTTCAGCATTTTGAACGAGCGATTCGACGATGCGCCCGGCCACGTCGGTGCCGCAGACGGCCTCGATGCCCTCCAGCCCTGGCGTGGAATTGACCTCCAGCACCAGCGGGCCGCGCCGCGAACGGATCAGGTCCACGCCGGCCAGGCCTAGCCCCAGCACGCGCGCCGCGCGCACCGCCACCGCCTGCTCCTCTTCGGTCGCGGCCACATACTGCGCGGTGCCGCCGCGGTGCAGGTTGGAGCGGAAGTCGCCCTCCGGCGCCTGCCGGCGCATCGAGGCCACCACTTCGTCGCCGACCACGAAGCAGCGCAGGTCGGCGCCCTCGGCCTCGCCGATGAACTCCTGCACCACGAAGCTGGCGTACAGGCCGCGCAGGGCTTCCACCACGCTGCGCGAGGCGGAGGGCTTCTCGGTCAGCATCACGCCCGCGCCCTGGGCGCCCTCGTTGAGCTTGATCACGTGCGGCGGCGGGCCGAGCATCGACAGCAGGTCCTGGGTGTCGTCCGGGTTGTCGCCGAACACCGTCACCGGCAGGTCGATGCCCTGCGCCGCCAGCAACTGGTGCGCGCGCAGCTTGTCGCGCGCGCGCAGGATGGCGTCGGACGAATTGGGCGTGTACGTGCCCATCAGCTCGAACTGGCGCAGCACGGCGGTGCCGTAGCGGGTGATGGACGCGCCGATGCGCGGGATCACCGCGTCGTAGCCGGCCAGCGACCGGCCCTTGTAGTGCAGGTTGAACCCGGTCGATGCGATGCGCATGTAGCAGCGCAGCGGGTCCAGCACGCGCACGGTGTGCCCACGCAGGCGCGCGGCCTCCACCAGCCGCCGGGTCGAATACAGCTTGCTGTTGCGCGACAGGATGGCGAGCTTCATAGCGATGCGCCGGGGATGGCCGGCCACAGCATGCCACGCCGGCGGTGCCGGGCAGCAGGTCGTGGAGAGGGGAAGGGAGTGGAGCGGGTGATGGGAATCGAACCCACGCTAGCAGCTTGGGAAGCTGCAGTTCT